>NZ_BMVN01000003.1:0-450589 GCF_014650735.1 Streptomyces canarius | reverse complement strand
GTCGCCGTCGAAGGCACCGTCGACCTCGACGAGGACTTCTGACCGCACCCGCACAACGGCGCAAGGTGTCCCGGAACGTTCCGGGACACCTGTCGGCTGTCGTCGTCAGGACACGAAGGTCAGATCGGCAGGTTCCAGGAGCGGCCATCGGGTGTTCCGAGCCACACGCGTTGGGTGCCGTCCAAGTCCACGGTCAGGCCGAGGTCCGAGTGTGGGGGTGAGCCCGCGTCCTGCCAGACAGTGAGAGTGTCTTCCACCTGATCCCAGAGGCGGAGAGGGCCGTGCTGGTGCACGGTCCAGCCGCCTCCGGCCGGTTCGGTCCACGCCTGTGATCCGGTGGCGACGTCCACGAGGATCACGCCCGTGCCGGTGGTCATGAGTTCGGCGGACGGTGCAGCGAGCTGAGCGAGGAACTGCCCGGTCCAGTCTTCCAGGAGTGCGGGGTCCGCGCGGGTGGCGCGGGTATGGCCGGGACGCTGGTGGAAGGTGGGTCGGGGTGGGCGTTCGTGGGGGCGGGCGAGCATGTAGCTGATCTGGTCGGGGTGGAAGCGGCCGGTGGCGGTGCCGTCGTCCTGGACGGTGAGACGAACGAGTCCGGAGGCGAGCATCCACCCGCTGATGGTGGTGGTGATGGTGCCACCGGCACGTACCTGGCAGAGCCAGGCTGGGGGGATGTGGCGGACGGCGCAGGTGGCCACGATGTGGTCGTACTCAGCGTCGCCCTTGTGTCCAGCGAGGCCGTCGCCGGTGATCAGGGTGGGGTGATACCCGGCGGCATGGATGTGGTCGGCCGCCGCCGCGGCCAAGTTTGGGTCGTACTCGATGGAGTACACGTTCTTGTCGCCGAGGCGGCTGCACAGGATGGCGGTGGAATAGCCGGTGCCGGTGCCGATCTCCAGCACCTTGTGACCCTCGCTGATCCCGGCGACATCGAGCATGCGCACGATCAGGGAGGGCAGCGTGCTGGACGAGGTGGGGCGGCCGGTGACGGGTCCGGTGGCGTCGACGGCGGTGGTGCCGTCGACCTGGGTGACCCAGGTGGTGTCTTGGTAGACGAGCCCCAGCCACTTTCCGGGATCGGTCTGGTCGCGGTGCATGGGGGTCCACTGGCGGCCGTCGAACTGGAACAGGCCGTTGCCGAGGAAGAGCGCGGGGCACCGTTTCGAGGGCTGTGCGCCAAGCCGGGTCGTCCACAGGGACGACGGCGGCGAGTTGGCGGCGCAGGTCTGCGGAGTCGGTCATGCGGGGGCTCCGTGCTGTAGGTGGTCGGCGATGGCGTGCGTGAGGGGAGCGGTGATGTGGCCGGGAAACCAGGCCCATTGACCGTTCGGGTTGCACTCGTACCAGTGCCAGACGCCCTCACGGTCCAGACCGAAGTCGAAAGCGCCGAAGGTCAGTCCGAAAGCATCGAGGTAGGAGCGCACGCCCTTGACGATGGCCGGGGGAACGGGCACGGCGGTGTAGGTGAGCAGGTCGTAATGGCGACGCCAGTCCACGCCAGGTGAGCCGTCGATGCGGACGGCGGTGAGGTGGTCGCCGACGGCGGTGAGGCGGATGTCGGCGGACTTGCGGACGCGCTGCTGAAACAGGTGCGCAGTGTGGCGTAGGTGGTGGTCGATCTGGCACAGGGTGACGTCCTCGATCCACACGGTCAGCGCGCGGCCGGCGGCTCTCGCGCAGGGCCACGACGCCGGTCGTGCCGGAGCCGGCGAAGGGGTCGAGGACGGTGCCACCCGGCGGGCAGATCCTCACCAGCTCCTGCATCACTTCCACGGGCCTCTGCGTGATGTGCACGCGGTCCTTCCGGGGCTGGCTCGCGGCGTACAGACCGGGCAGGTAGATGGGGTTCCGGTCGGGGTCGACGGGGCCCTTGGTGCCCCAGACGATGTACTCGCAGGACTGCTTGAGCCGGCCCTTCTGCGGTCGGGAGATCGGCTTGTGCCACGAGGCGATGCCGCGCCATGTCCAACCAGCGGCCTGGAGTGCGTCGGTCGTGGTGGGCAGTTGCCTCCAGTCGGTGAACACGAGCGCGGAACCCGACTCGACGGTTGCCCGGTAGGACTCCGTGAGCAGGAGGGTGAGCCAGAAGCCCTACGAGCGCTGGTCGCGGTTCTCACCTGGGAAGTTGGCGAGGTCATGTTCGGCGTCGGCCGAGGTGTACTTCGCGCGGGCACTGCGGCCTGTTCGTTCGCTGCTGGTTCGGCCGCCACTGTTGTAGGACGGGTCCGTGATGACGGCATCGACGCTGCTGTCGGGGATGCCGGCGAGGGCAGTCAGTGCGTCGCCTCGGTGCAGGGTGTACGGCATAGTGCGGTTCTCTCTTTCGCAGGAAGGTCGTGTGCCTGATTCCGCACTCCCGGAATTCTGCACACGGCGGCGTTAGCCGCTCTCGGAGGCTGTAGAAGCAACCGTCTGGGGAGAGCGACGGGCTGGAGAGTAACTGCCTTATCCGGCCGTACCCTAATGCGCTCAGCCTCCATGTGGCGCGCCCCGACTAACCGTCATGACGTCGTTTGGTGGGGCCGAACTTCGTCTCTACAGTCTTGCCGTGCTCGACGGCCGGGGCTCAGTGCCCTCTCTGTTGAGCTTTGCTGATGCGCGTTGCCTAGTCCAGCTGGCGGTACGGACGGCACACACGAGGCAGCCTGACAATTCGGCCTGAGAGGACTCTCTGTGTGGCTTGTGAGATTACGAGCGCGGCTGACTGCCGCTCTCCAGTAACGGGGCCCCAAGGGCCGGGAGTTAGTGGCTTCCGACCTTTGGTCCCCACTTCCTGATCTCAGGTGATGTGAATTCCCGACCAGAGCGGTTCCGGTGACCTTTTCGACGAGAACGCTGGCGCTGCGCTGCCTACGAAGCAAGGAGCTGCTGATGCAGCATGCCCAGGCACACCCTTCCCCTGAGTCCAGCTCCCCCGCCGCCCTCTCGAAGGACGGCCCGCGGCCGTGAAGGCGGGCGCGGCGATAGTCGGGGCCGTGGCTCTCGGCCCGTTGCTGCTGATCGCCCCGCTCGCAATCGCTCTGGCTGGCGCGAACAGTGCCCAAGCCGCCTGTACAGGGAGCGATGCGCAGGCTGTGGATGCCACAGCGGTCGGCAAGCAGGTGGAGTCGATCCTCAAGGGTGGCGGCAAGGCCACGGCATCGGTCCCAGGGTTGGACGACCCCGCCGAGCAGATCCCGAACGCCAAGACGATCCAGGCCACGGGCGTCGCCATGAAGGTGCCGGCTCGTGGACAGGTTGTTGCCCTGGCCACAGCCCTGCGGGAGTCGGGGCTGCGGAATCTGACCTACGGCGATCGGGATTCGCTCGGCCTCTTCCAGCAGCGCCCGAGTCAGGGTTGGGGGACGGCCCAGGACGTCCGCGACCCGGGGCACGCCTCGACGAAGTTCTACGAGGCGCTGCTGGAGAGTCCGGGGTGGCAGTCCATGACCGTCGCGCAGGCTGCGCAGGCGGTCCAGAAGGACCGGGTGTGGAGCCGGATGACGAGGGCTGCCGCAAGTCCGCGGCCTGACGTACGCTCCGCACACGATCACCCTGCGGGCCCAATGTCAGTGCGGATCCATACAGTTGCTCCGCTGGCCGCGCCCGTGCGGCCGGATCCGTCCTCGAAGGAGATCTTGAGATGCGTTTACGAAGACGTGTGGCGGGTGTCGCGCTAGTTCTGGCGGCCGCCTCGTTCAATCTGCTCGGTGCTTCCGGCACAGCAGCGGCGCAGGCTCGGGGTGGCATCGTCCTGCCCGTGCGGTCGCATTGGCAGACCCTCGCCGACAGCCATCATGTGTACGTCAGCGCACCCGGCGACGACGCGGTGCTGGCGACCGACCACGACGGGCAGGTCGTGAAGAAGGTGGAGGGTCTCGACGGGGCGCGGGGCATGGCCGAGTCGGCCGACGAGTCCACCCTGTACGTGGCGCTCCCGGATGCTGACGCGATCTCCGTCATCGACACCGCGACCTTGACCGAGACGCGGCGCATCCCGACCGGGGCCGACACCGAACCAGAGAGCGTCGCCCTCGCCGGCGGCCGGCTGTTCTTCGGTTACCAGGCCACCTCCTTCAACGCCGGCATCGGGTCAGTCGCCATCGGCGGGGCGATCCCGGCCGTCAGCTTGGACGAAAATCCCGTCTGGTACGGCAAGCCGCGGCTCGCTTCGTCGCCAGGCACGCCCGACCGGCTCGTCGCCGCGGAGAGTCAGGGTGCGCTGGGCATGCGCGTGTACGACGTGGGCTCCGGCACGCTTCAGGAGACCGCCTACAGCGACGCCATCGGCGATGTCGAGGACGTGGCGATGACGCCGGACGGCAGCAGCGTGATCACCGCGAACGGCTCCAACTACTACCACCAGCGGTGGCGCCTGTCGGACCTGACGGAGGAGGCCCAGTACGATACCGGCCCCTACCCGAACTCCGTCGCTGTCGACTCCCACGGCACGGTCGCTGCGGGGATCGTGGCAGGAGGGGATTGGGACGTCTACGTCTACCGTCCGGGAGAGACCGCCGCGTACCGCACGGTCGCGTTGTCGCCGGGATACGCGGATCTCGTCGACCGGGGCGTGGCCTGGGCGCCCGACGGCAACAGGCTGTTCACCACCCGATTCCCCTACTCGGGCGAGGTCGTTCTCGACATCATCACCGACCTCAGCAAGGCATCCAGCACGATCACCCTGTCCGCCCCAGCGACGAACCCCATCGGCACGCCGGTCACCGTGACGGGAAAACTGACCTCGCTGGTCCCCTTCCCCGAGCACATGGCGGTCGCGGTGACACGCAACGGCGTGGAACTGCCGGATGCGACGGTCGGACCGGACGGCACCTTCAACTTCAGTGACACCCCGCCCGACTGGAACACGTATCCCCAGTACACGGTCACCTACGCGGGCGACGCCCGACATGTGCCCGGCACGGCGACCGTCATGGTCGAGTTCGTCCGCTGACCTGGCCGGGCGGTTTGCCTGAGCCCGTCACAACGGGGTCGGCCGGTGTCTCGGTGGACACCGGCCCACCCCGCGCTGGCGAAGAGTCTTCGAAGACCGGGGGAGTCTCGTTTCGAGATGAACGCGCGCCGTTGTTCTCCGGCCCCCATCAGGACGGTGAAGGGGGCTGCGGCCCAGCAGGCTGTCGACCGGGAGGGATGTCGCCGTGCCCCCCACCCTTGAACATGTATAGAACGGTCGACCTCGCCCCCATCCAATGGTCGAGCGTGTCCTCCAGCAAGGCCCTGGCGTCATCTGTACTCAGTTCGTCCACGGCACGCAACGCGGCCTCGGCTTCCGCGGTGAACGCCTTGTGGTGCGCCGTCGCGACCCACGCTTGTGTGGCGGGCGAAACGTGCGGCGAGTGCTGGGCAACGGTCCCCGGCAGGGTCAGGTAGCAGGCGCCGGCGAGTTCGGCCAAGGTGGCCCGGCTGGTGGCCAGGGACTTTCAGCGCTGTCTCAGGGACTTCCGAGGGACTTTCCGCCGCCTAACACGGCAAGCCCCCGAAAGATCGGAAAGGGCCTCCGACGCAGGTCAGAGGCCCTTTCCCAGGCAAAGCCGCAGGTGGCGGCAGACGAGTCGGGCTGTACGCCGGGTTCTGTTCCCCGGTGTCCTCGCGGACGCCGGGGCGACGGCCATCCATCTAGGGCCGGCGTTGCCGCCGGCCTCGTGCGGTCTACCCGCGGACTCGGGCGGGCAGCCCTCGATCGTCCGCGCAGGGACGCCCCTCTTGCGAGAGGCGGCCCCTCTTGACCTTGCTCCGGGTGGGGTTTACCTAGCTGCCCAGGTCACCCTGGGCACTGGTGGTCTCTTACACCACCGTTTCACCCTTACCAGGGGCCGGAGCCCCGGGCGGTCTGCTTTCTGTGGCACTGTCCCGCGGGTCACCCCGGGTGGCCGTTAGCCACCACCCTGCCCTGTGGAGCCCGGACGTTCCTCGGGAAGCCCCCTAGGGGGACTCCACGCGGCCGTCCGCCCGGCTCGTCTGCCGTGACGACCATGGTACCGGGCGCGTGCCGCGTCGCGGACCCGCGGCCGTCGCGAGGACCGAGCCGGCCAGGATGAGGGCGAAGGCGGCCAGCACCGGGAGGGTCAGCGGTTCGTCCAGGAACAGGGCGCCCGCCGCCACCGCCACCGCCGGGTTGACGTAGGTGATCACCGTGGCCCGGGTGGGGCCGGCCTCCTTGATCAGCTCCAGGAACGCCACGAACGCCACCGCGGTGCAGATCACGCCCAGTCCGGCGAGCGCGGCCAGGACGGTGGGCGAGGGCAGGGCGGCCGGGCGGGTGAGGGCCGCCGCGGGGGCGTAGACCAGGGCGGCCAGGGTGAGGCACGCGGCCGTCAGATGGAGCGACGGGACCTCCTTGAGGCGGCGGGCGGCGATCAGGGGGGCCGTGGCGTAGCCCAGGACCGTGACCAGGACTTCCGCCAGGGAGCGGGCGTCGCCGCCGGTGAGGTGCGGGAGGGTGAGGACCGCCACCCCGGCCAGGCCCAGGGTCAGGCCCGAGACCCGGCGGACGCCGAGGTGCTCGGTGTCGCCCAGGAACCGGGCCAGGACCACGCCGACGATCGGTACGCCCGCGATCAGCAGGCCCGCCGTCGAGCTGGACAGGTGCCGTTCGGCGTCGGTCAGGGTGAACCAGGGGATCATGATCTCCAGGACCGCGAAGGCCAGCATGGGGCGCCAGTGGCGTCGTATCGCGTCCCCGAAGCCGCCCTGGCGGAGGGCGAACGGGAGCAGCAGGGCCGCGCCGAGCGCGCAGCGCGTGAACACCACCACCGGCGGGGACACCGCGTCCACCGCCACCTTGATCATCAGATAGGGGATGCCCCAGACCACTCCCATCAGGGAGAACAGGAACCAGCCGCGTGCAGTCATGCGGCCGAGTGTCGGCCTCCCGGTCCGGGGCCGTCTTGAACGCTGTTGCGGTAGGCCGCCGGGGTCACCCCGAGCACCCGGCGGAACCAGCGGGTCAGGTGGGCCTGGTCGGCGAAGCCGACGAGGGCGGCCACTTCGGCGGGGCGCAGGCCGCTCTCCAGCAGGTACCGCGCCTTGGTGACCCGGTGCTGGGCGAGCCAGGCGTAGGGGGGTATGCCCATCGTCGTACGGAAGGCGCGCAGGAGCTGGTAGCGGGACAGGCCGAGGTCGGTGGCGAGCAGGGCCAGGGAGGGCGGGTCGGTGAGTTCGTCGGCGAGGCGGTCGCGGACCGTGCGGGCTATGGCGTCGGCGCCGGGGATGCGGTCGGCGAGCGGGCGGGCCGTGGAGTGGCGCCGGGCCAGGGCGGTGAGCACCCAGGGCAGGACGGACTCGGCCTCCAGCGGGTCGGGGCAGGCGCTCAGTCGCGTGTGGGCGGTGCGCAGGGCCTCGGCCAGCGCCGGGTCGTCGACGAGGGGTTCGCGGAAGTGCGGCAGGCCGCCGAGGGTGCCGTCGGCCAGCAGGGACGGCTCGGCGTACAGGGCGCGGTAGGCGTAGCCGTCGGTGGGGTTGCCGGGGCCGCCGGTGTGCATCTCGCCGGGTTCGAGGACGACGATCGTGCCGGGGCCGGTGCGGATGTGGCCGCCCCGGTAGTCGATGATCTCCGAGCCGCCGACGCAGACGCCGATCGTGTACTCGTCGTGGGCGTGCGGGGCGTAGACGTGCCGGCGGAAGCTCGCGGTGAGCAGGTCGAGCGGGGGACCGCAGCGGCCCAGCCGGGCCCGTGTCCACCGTGCCTGTTCCCCCATCGGACCGTCCCCCTCACGACTCCCGCGGCCGGCGCCCGTCCCGCGCCGTGCCCCCGCTACCGGGTACAGCGTCGGAAGCCCCGATTCCATGCCGCGCTCGTCCAGGCGCTCAGGCCACGGTGAAGCGGATCTTCGACGTGCCCGGGTCGGCGCGGGTGAGCCGGACGCGCAGGCGTTCGCCGAGCGGCAGGTCCGTGCCCTCGACGCGTCCGATGACCGCCGGGGACAGCACCTGGACGGTGCCCACGGTCGGCCGGTGCTCGTCGACGTCCACGACACAGCCGTCGAAGACGTCCCCGACCCGGTCCTTGAGCAGGGCCGCCTCCACGATGTCGACGCACTCCCGTTCGACCGTGCCCGCGCGCCGGGAGCCGTCGGCCATCCGCCGGGGCAGCGCGTCCAGCGCGGCGAGCACCCAGTCGGGCGGGTCCTGGCCGGCGACGGCGGCGAGGCAGATCTCCGAGGCGTACCGGTCGGCGAGGCGGCGCAGCGGGGCGGTGCAGTGCGCGTAGGCGGCGGCGACGGCCGCGTGCGTGGTGAGCGCGGGCAGTTCGCCGTCCCGGAAGACGGTGTAGCCGGCCCCGCGCAGCAGGGTGGTGCACTCCTGGAGGAAGGCCGCGTGGTGCGGGTCGTGCGGGTCCAGGGTGCGCAGCAGGGCCGCGTACGACACGTGGTGCGGCCAGTCGATGTGCAGGGCGGTGGCGGTACGGCGCAGCCGCGCGACGGCACCGTCGGGGGCGGTGGGGAGGGTGCGCAGGATGCCGGTGCCGTGGGCGAGCATCAGATCGGCGGCGGCCATGCCGGTGAGCAGGGAGAGCTGGGCGTTCCAGCGGTCGGCGGGCAGCGGGGCGCGGTAGCGCAGCGCGTAGGTGTGGTCCTGCTCGATGATCTCCTGCTCGGGCACGTGCAGGGAGATCCCGCCGCGCTCGGCCTCCAGGCGTTCCCGTGCCTCGCCGATCTCCTTGAGCAGCGCGACGGGTTCCTCGGCCGTCCCCTTGTCGATGTCCCGCTGCACGTGGGCGTAGTCGAGCTTGGCCCGGCTGCGAACCAGGGCCCGGCGCACGTCGACGGCGCGGGTACGGCCCTCCGCGTCCAGGTCGATCGTCCACAGCGCGGCCGGCCGGGTCCGGCCGGGCAGCAGGCTGGCCGCGCCCTCGCTGAGCACGGTGGGGTGCAGCGGGACCCTCTCGTCCGGGAAGTACAGGGTGGTCACCCGCCGGTGTGCCTCCGCGTCCAGGGCTCCGCCGGGTGCGACGAAGGCGGCGACGTCGGCGATGGCGTACCGGACGCGGTAGCCGGTGCCCTGCCGGGACAGGTGGGTGGCCTGGTCGAGGTCCGTGGAGGTGGGCGGGTCCAGGGTGAAGAAGGGGATGTCGGTGGCGTCGTACACCGGCAGGGCCGGGTCCTTGGCCGCCTGCTCGGCCGCGGCGTGGACCTCCGGCGGGAAGGCCTCCGGTATGCCGAGTTCGGAACGGAGCGCGGCGAGCGCGGCCCGGAGGGGGGCTTCGGGGGCGCCGGTGACGCGGATCTTGCGGCGGGGCATGGAGTGAGCGTAGGCCGAGGTGGCAGCGGAGTCACGCCGTACCCTGGCGCGGAGGTCTACGTGAGGAGTACGTGTTGCTGGTCCTGCTGCCGCCCTCGGAAGGCAAGGCGAACGGGGGCGAGGGTGCCTCGCTTCGGCTGGAGTCGCTGTCCCTGCCGGGGCTGACCGCCGCGCGGGATGCCGTGCTCGGGGAGCTGGTCGAGCTGTGCTGCGGCGACGAGGAGAAGGCCCGCGAGGTGCTGGGGCTGAGCGAGGGGCTGCGCGGCGAGGTCGCGAAGAACGCCGGGCTGCGCACGGCCGGCGCCCGCCCGGCCGGCGAGGTCTACACCGGTGTCCTGTACGACGCCCTCGGCCTGGCCACGCTGGACGCGGCGGCGCGGCGCCGCGCGGCGGACTCGCTGCTGGTCTTCTCCGGGCTGTGGGGTGCCGTGCGGGTGACGGACCCGATTCCCTCCTACCGCTGCTCGATGGGCGTGAAGCTGCCGGGGCTGGGCGCGCTGGCCGGGCACTGGCGGGCGCCGATGGCCGAGGTGCTGCCGGAGGCGGCGGCCGACGGCCTGGTCCTCGACCTGCGGTCCTCGGCGTACGCGGCGGCCTGGAGGCCGAAGGGCGAGGTGGCCGGGCGCACGGCGACGGTACGGGTGCTGCACGCGCCGACCCGGAAGGTCGTCAGCCACTTCAACAAGGCGACGAAGGGCCGGATCGTCCGCGCTCTGCTGACCGCCGGGGCCGCGCCGAAGGATCCCGCGGAGCTGGTGGAGGTGCTGCGGGAGCTGGGGTACGCCGTGGAGGCGGAGGCGCCCGGGAAGGCGGGCAAGGCGTGGGCGCTGGATGTCCTGGTGGACGAGATCCACTGAGGACACCGTAAGGCGTTGCAGCATGCGCAACGCTCATTGCGGGGATTGCAGTACCTGGGCACGATGAGCGCATGACCTCGCCGCTGCCCTCGTTTCCGGCTGCCTCCGTACTGGACCTCGCCCCCGTCGTGCCCGTGGTGGTGCTCACCGACGCCGCCGACGCCGTACCGCTGGCGCGGGCGCTGGTCGCGGGCGGGCTGCCCGCGATCGAGGTGACCCTGCGGACCCCGGCCGCGCCCGCCGCGATCCGGGCCATCGCCGCCGAGGTCCCGGAGGCCGTGGTCGGGGCGGGCACGGTGATCACGCCCGAGCAGGTGGACGCCTGTACGGCGGACGGGGCGCGGTTCCTGGTCAGTCCCGGGTGGACGGAGGCGCTGCTGGCGGCGATGCGCGGGTCCGGGGTGCCGTTCCTGCCCGGGGTGTCGACCACCTCGGAGGTCGTCGCGCTGCTGGAGCGCGGGGTGCGGGAGATGAAGTTCTTCCCGGCGCAGGCGGCGGGCGGTACGGCGTATCTGAGCTCGCTGGCCGGGCCGTTGCCGCAGGCCCGGTTCTGTCCCACGGGCGGGATCGGGCCAAAGACCGCGCCGGAGTACCTGGCCCTTCCCAACGTCGGCTGCGTGGGCGGGAGTTGGATGGTCCCGGCGGAGGCGGTGGCCGCCCGGGACTGGGGGCGGATCGAGGAACTGGCGCGTACGGCGGCCGGGTTGAGGTCCCCGGGCGGCTCGGGGGCGTAGCCGCCCGGGTGGCTCAGGGACGCAGGTGGGAGGTGTCGTTGAACAGCCGCACGCTCGCGTTGCCGTCCGCGTAGTACGCCACCGCCGACAGGGAGGCCGCCGAGAGCTCCATCCGGAACAGCGACTTGGGCGGGGCGCCGAGCGCGAGGCGGACGAAGGTCTTGATCGGGGTGACGTGCGTGACCAGCAGGACCGTACGGCCCGCGTGGGCCGCGACCAGCTTGTCGCGGGTCGCGGCGATCCGGGTGGCCGTCTCGGCGAAGCTCTCGCCGCCGCCGGTGGGGTGGGCCTCCGGGTCGGCGAGCCAGGCGTCGAGGTCGTCCGGGTGGCGCTCGCGGACCTCGCCGAAGGTCAGGCCCTCCCAGGCGCCGAAGTCCGTCTCGCGCAGGCCGTCGTCGAGCGTGACGTCCAGGTTCAGGCGGGCGGCGACGATCTCGGCGGTCTCGCGGGTGCGGGCGAGGGGGGAGGCGACGACGGCCTGGATCGTGCCGCGCCGTGCCAGGGCCTCGGCGACCCGGTGCGCCTGCTCCCGGCCCGCGGCGGAGAGGGAGGGATCGGTACCGCCGCTGCCGGAGAAGCGTTTCTGGGGGGTCAGGGGGGTTTCGCCGTGCCGGAGCAGGACGAGGGTGGCGGGCGCGCCCAGGTCGGGGGCGGCGCTCCAGCCGGGGGCACTGGTGACGCGCTGCTCGTTCACGGTTTCCCCACCGGAACTGGAGGGGCGCCCTTCGCTGGGGGACCCGGGGCGCTGCTCGCCGAGGGCCTGCCCGGCGCCGAGGGCCTGCCCGGCGCTGGGGGACTCGGGGCTCTGCTCGCTGGGAGGTGCCGCTTCCGCTGGGACGGGTGCCGCCCCAGCGGCACGACTGCCCGCAGCTGCGGCGGGTTCAGGGGCCGCACCGGCGGCCCGGTCCCCCGCGGCCACCGCGGAATCCGGAACCGCACCGGCGGTCCGGCTCTCCGTCAGGGCCGCGCGGGCCTTCGCCGCGCCCGCCGCCGCGTCTCCGGGCGGGCCCGACGGCTCAGGGACGGCAGGCGGGGTGTCCAGGGCCGCGCGGGACCGCGACGGTGACCACTGCCGGCCCTTCGCCCCCGCGTCCATCGCCTCGTTCGCCAAGCGGTCCGCGTGCTTGTTCCGCTCGCGCGGGATCCACTCGTAGGTGACCTGGTCCGGGGGGTAGACGGACCTCGCCTCCGTCGCCAGCGGCTTCATGTCGGGGTGCTTGATCTTCCAGCGGCCCGACATCTGCTCGATGACGAGCTTGGAGTCCATGCGGACGTGCACCCGGGCCGACGGGTCGAGGGCGCGGGCGGCGCGGAGGCCGGCCAGGAGGCCGCGGTACTCGGCGACGTTGTTCGTGGCGACGCCGATGTACTCCGCGGCCTCGGTCAGGGCCTCACCCGTGGCCCCGTCGAGCACGACCGCCCCGTAGCCCGCGGGCCCGGGGTTGCCCCGCGACCCGCCGTCGGCCTCGACGATGAACTCCCGCACCCTGAAGCCCCTTACAGACCCGACTCGGCCGTACGCACCAGGATGCGGCGGCAGTTCTCGCAGCGGACCACCGTGTCCGGCGCCGCCGCGCGGATCTCGTTCAGCTCGGTGATGGCCAGCTCCTGCCGGCAGCCCTGGCAGGTGCGGGCGTACAGCTTGGCCGCGCCGATGCCGCCCTGCTGCTCGCGCAGCTTGTCGTAGAGCTTCAGCAGGTCCGCGGGGACGGAGGCCGCCACGACCTCGCGCTCCTTGGTCACCGAGGCGGCCTCGCCGTCGATCTCCTCGAACGCCGCGTCCCGGCGACCGGTCGCGTCGTCGATCTTCGACTGCACGGAGGCGACCCGCTCGGTCAGCTCGTTCACCCGCTCCTGCGCGGCCTCGCGGCGCTCCATGACCTCCAGGACGACGTCCTCCAGGTCGCCCTGCCGCTTGGCGAGGGAGGCGATCTCGTGCTGGAGGTTGGAGAGGTCCTTCGGCGAGGTGACCGCGCCGGAGTCCAGGCGCTGCTGGTCGCGGGCGGCGCGCTGGCGCACCTGGTCGACGTCCTGCTCGGCCTTGGTCTGCTCGCGGGCGCAGTCGCTCTCCTCGGTCTGCGCGGCCACGAGCAGGTCGCGCAGCTGCGTGAGGTCCTTCGTCAGCGACTCGATCTCGGCGTGCTCGGGCAGGGACCTCCGCTTGTGCGCGAGCTGCTGGAGGCGGACGTCGAGGGCCTGGACGTCGAGGAGTCGGATCTGGTCGGCGGGCGCGGCGTTCAGTTGGGGGCTCCCGTGGTATCGGAAGGGGCGCGCGAAGCGCTCGTTGGAAGGGTGGTGGTGGGCGACGGGTGGGCGGTGGCGGTGGACGCCGCGTGGGCGGTCCAGGGGTCGGTGACCGTCTTGGAGACGTGGACGCGCAGGTCCCAGCCGTAACGGTCGGAGATCTCGTCGAGCTGGCTCGCGGCCAGCTCGCACCAGGGCCACTCGGTGGCCCAGTGCGCCGCGTCGAGCAGCGCGAGGGGACTGTGGGCCACGGCCTCGGAGGCCGGGTGGTGGCGCAGGTCGGCGGTGAGGAAGGCGTCGACGCCGGCCGCGCGGACCTGGTCGAAGAGGCTGTCGCCGGAGCCGCCGCTGACGGCGATGGTGCGGACGACGGCCTCGGGGTCGCCGGCCACCCGGATGCCCTGCGCGGTGGCGGGCAGCCGCTCGGCGGCGCGGGCGGCCAGTTCGCGGAGGGTGAGGGGGTGGTCGAGTTCGCAGACGCGGCCCAGGCCCCGGCGGCCCTCGGGGTCGGCGGGGTCCGGCACGAGGGGGCGTACGACGCGGAGGTCGAGGGCCCCGGCGAGGGCGTCGGAGACGCCCGGGTCGGCGGTGTCGGCGTTGGTGTGGGCGACGTGCAGCGCGATGTCGTTCTTGATCAGCGTGTGCACGACCCGGCCCTTGAAGTGCGTGGCCGCGACCGTGGTCGTGCCGCGCAGGTAGAGCGGGTGGTGGGTGACCAGCAGGTCGGCGCCGAGCTTCACCGCCTCGTCCACGATCTCCTGGACGGGGTCGACGGCGAACAGGACCCGGGTGACCTCCTGGGCGGGGTCGCCCACGACCGTGCCGACCGCGTCCCAGGACTCGGCCCGCTCGGCGGGCCACAGGTTCTCCAGCGCGGCGATGACTTCAGACAGACGGGGCACGGCCCAAGGCTACCTGGCTGCTCGGCGGGGCTGTACCGCATGCGTCCGGTCTGCCCCCGCTCAGCACAGACGCCCCGGTTTCCTCAGGTGAATCGCTTCTGCACCACCCGTACGTGTGAAGCCGGGGAGGGCCGGTCCCCCGCCTCCGCGCGCGAAAACTAGCTTCGTCGCCGGAGGTGACCGAACGATGACGGTCTGTGCGATCGACCCCCCCTCCACGGACGGGACCGCCGGCCTGCCGGGGACGGGGTGCGCGATCACGGCGGACGGCGCGTACGCCGCCCGGCTCGCCCGTGACGGTGACTCCTGGTTCCCGGAGCGCTGGACCCTGGACGGCCCGGAGCCGTACGCGGTGCCCCTGCCCGGAAACCAGCCCGAGGGGCCCGGGACCGAGGTGCAGCCGATGGGTGACGGGCGGGTGCTGATCCACCGCCCGGTGGCCGGGCGGCACGCCTTCTCGCTGCTGTACCCGACCGGGCCCGGCACCGGTGAGCTGCCGCTGGGCGCGGTGGAGTGCGCCGGACCCGGCACCCGGCTCACCCTGCTGCCGCCGGCGCCGGGGGGCGTGCGGGCGTACGCCCTCGCGGTCGGACCGCGCTCCAGCGTGGTGTGGCTGGTGGCGGGCGGGGCGTTCGGCCCGGAGCGGTGCGCCGAGGTGCCGGGGCGCTGCTCGGGCGGGGTCTGGCTGGACGGCTCCGGACGGATGCTGGCGCTGGACCGGGAACTGGACGGACGCACCAAGACGGTCGTGGTGGACCTGGAGCGCGCCGGCGAGGTCTCGCCGCTGCTCCAGATCGCGGAGGGCAGCGACGACCGGCTGCTGCTCGCCGATCCCGACAGCGGCCTGCTGCTGATCTCCTCGGACGCGCCCTCGCCCGGGCGGCAGCGCCTGGGCTGGGGCGTCCTCGGCAGCACCCTGCCGGTGCGGTTCCCGGAGTGCCTGCGGGTGCCGGAGTGCGTGGTGACGCCGTTCGCGATCCAGCCCGGGCAGGTGCTGATGCCGGAGAACTGCGCGGTGGGCCTGCGCATCGACGGGTCCCTCGGCACCTGGGTGGGCGTGTGGCGGCCGGCCGGCCGTGAGGTCCGGCACCTCCCGGCGCCCGAGGGCTGGCTGGCGGGCACCGGGCTGTGCACGCGCGACGGGGTGCTGCGCCTGCCGTACGCCACGGAGGCGACCCCGTGCGGCGTGTCGGATGTGACGGCACCGGGCGGGGGCGCGACCGCGGCCACGACGGGGGTGGGGAACGTGGCAACGGAGGGGACGGGGGACGTGGCCGCGGGGAGAACGGGGGCTGTGGCCGCGGAGGGAACGGGGGACGTGGCCGCGGAGAGGACGGGGGGCGCCCAGGTGCCGGAGCGGGACGGCGGCGCCGCCGGGGCCTTGGAGCGGGTGGGTCCGGCGGGGGCGGAACCGGGTCCTCCGGTGCCGGCGGTGGCCCGGCCCGTGCCGTTGCAGCAGGCACCCTTGGGGCGTCTTGTAACGAACTAGTGCCGGTTGGCGTGTGCGCCTGGATTCGGCCCGTGGTGCGCCGGTTAAACTCGCCCGGCTGTACGAAAGATCAGGTTGACGGGGTGAATACGTCCGATGAGCGACACCAGCACCACTGAGCAGCTGTCTGCCGGCTCTTCCGAGAACGCCGGCCACGGCCGGCACCGGGGCCCGGTCGCGGCCCAGGAGAGCGAGTCGACTCCGCACGGCCGGCATCGCAAGCCGGCCCAGGAGACGGCGGAGGCAGCTGCCTGACGGCAGTGAAGATGAGGGGGCGCCCGCTCGGCGGGCGCCCCCTTCGCCTATCCCCGTCCGAGCCCCAGCACCTCCGCCGCCGCGAAGGTCTCCCCCGGCGGCCGGTCCGCGTAGTGCGGGGTGAGGAGCGCGTCGAGTTCGTCGTACGTGAACGTCTCCTGCTCGCTGTCGAACCGGGCCCGCACCCGGGGCCGTTCCATCACGGCCACCATGCCGCCGTGGACGACGAGCAACTGGCCGTTGACCCGGGCGGCGGCCGGCGAGGCCAGATAGCCGACGAGCGGGGCGACATGTTCCGGAGCGAGCGGGTCCAGTCCCTCCTCCGGCCTGCGCAGCCCGGCGAAGACGTCCTCGGTCATCCGGGTCCGGGCGCGCGGGCAGATGGCGTTGGCCGTGACGCCGTACTTGGCGAGGGCGAGCGCGGTGGAGGTGGTCAGGCCCACGATCCCGCCTTTCGCCGCCGCGTAGTTGGGCTGGCCCGCGGACCCGGCCAGGAACGCCTCCGAGGAGGTGTTCACGATCCGCCCGTAGACCGCCGCGCCGGCCGCCTTGGACCGCTCCCGCCAGTGCGCGGCGGCGAAGCGGATGGTGTTGAAGTGGCCTTTGAGGTGCACGCGGATCACCGCGTCCCACTCGTCCTCCGTCATGGAGAACACCATGCGGTCGCGCAGGATGCCGGCGTTGTTGACGAGGACGTCCAGCTTGCCGAACGCGGACACGGCCGACTCGACCAGCGCGCGGGCCTGCGGGAAGTCGGAGACGTCCCCGGTGTGCGCCACGGCCCTGCCGCCGGCGGCGCGGATCTCCTCGGCGACCTCCTGAGCGGGCCCCGCCGACGCCGGCCCCGAGCCGTCCCGCCCCGGCTGCCCGTAGTCGTTGACGACGACGGCCGCGCCGAGCCGGGCGAGTTCCAGGGCCTCGGCCCGGCCGAGCCCGCGTCCGGCGCCGGTGACGATGGCGGAGAGCCCCTCCAGTGGCAGTGACATGTGCCGCTTCCTCAGATCTCGACGCAGGTGCGCAGGGCGGCCCCGGTGCGCATCTGGTCCAGCGCCTCGTTGATCCCCGCGAGCGGCACCCGGTGGGTGATCAGGCCCGCCAGGTCGACGCGGCCGGCCCGCCACAGGGCGATCGTGCGCTCGTAGGAGCGCAGCACGTCCCCGCCGCCGTACAGGGACGGCAGGATGCGCTTCTCGTCGAAGAACAGCTCGAACATGTTGAGCTGGAGAACGTCGTCCATGGCACCGGCGCCGACCACGACCAGGGTGCCGCCGCGCCGGGTGTTCTCGTAGGCGGCACGGGCGGTGGCGGACCTGCCGACGACCTCGAAGACGTAGTCGAAGCCCTCGCCGCCGGTGACCTGCTGCCTGGCGTCGGCCAGCCCCTCCGGTGCCACGGCCCTCGTGGCACCGAACGCGAGGGCGGACTCGCGCCGGGAGGCGACCGGGTCGACGGCGACGATCTCGGCGGCGCCCTTGAGCCGCGCGCCCTGTACGGCCGAGATGCCGACGCCTCCGCACCCGATGACGGCGACCGACGAACCGGCTGCCAGGTCGGCGGTGTTGAGGACGGCGCCGAGGCCGGTCGTCACCCCGCAGCCTATGAGGGCGGCGATGTCGAAGGGCACGTCGTCCGGGATCGGCACGGCGCAGCCGGCGTCGACCACGACCTCCTCGGCGAAGGTGCCGGTGCCCGCGAAGCCGAACAGGTCGCCGCCGGAGCGGCGGAAGTTGGGGGTGCCGGCGTTCATGAACCCGGCCAGGCACAGCTCGGTCTGCCCGCGCTTGCAGGCCGGACAGGCGCCGCAGGCCGGCAGCCAGCACAGCACGACCCGGTCCCCGGGCTTGAGGTGCCGTACGCCCTCGCCGACTTCGAGGATCTCGCCGGCGCCCTCGTGGCCGGGTACGAAGGGGGCCGGCTGGGGCAGCACCCCGCTCATCGCGGACAGGTCCGAGTGGCACAGCCCGGTGGCGCGCACCCGGACCCGGACCCTGCCGGGGCCGAAGCCCACCGCCTCGACGTCGTCGAGCACCTCCAGCTTTTCCTGGCCGATCTCGTGCAGTACGGCTGCGCGCATGGTGCGGCTCCCCTCGCGGTCTCTCACTCGCGGTCTGTCAGGAGTGCTGAACGATGGTGTCGGCGAGGACGGGCGCGTCGTCCCGTTCGACGGCGCTCACGGCGGCCCGTACGGAGGCTTCCGAGACCCACATCCGGATCCGCAGGGTCTCCCCCGGGTACACGACCCCGGCGAACCGCGTGGCGTACGACCGCACCCGGCTCACGTCCCCGCCGAGCAGGGTGTCGACGACCGCCTTGAGCGTGACGCCGTAGGTGCACAGGCCGTGCAGGATGGGCCGTTCGAAGCCGGCGAGCTTGGCGAACTCGGGGTCGGCGTGCAGCGGGTTCCAGTCCCCGGACAGGCGGTAGAGCAGTGCCTGGTCCTCACGCAGGCGCCGCTCGACGACCCGGTCCGGCTCCCCGGTGGGCGGCTCGCGCCGGGCGGACGGCCCCCGGTCGCCGCCCCAGCCGCCCTCTCCCCGTACGAAGATCTGCGCGTCGTTGGTCCACAGCGGGCCCTCGCTGTCGGCGACGTCGGTGCGCATGACGAGGACGGCGGCCGAGCCCTTGTCGTACACGGCGGCGATGCGGCCGGTGGCGGTGGCGGTGCCCTCGGCCGGGAGCGGGCGGTGCAGGGTGAGCGTCTGGCCGCCGTGCAGGACGCGGGCGAGGTCGACGTCGACGCCGGGCATGGACAGCCCGCTGATCACGCCCGGTGAGCCGGCGCCCGCGACGGTGGCGAAGCTGGGCAGGACGTGCAGCCGGGACTCCAGGGTGTAGCGCAGCTCGTCGGGGTCGGTGGCGGGGACGCCCGCGCCGATGCCCAGGTGGTAGAGCAGGACGTCCTTGCGCGTCCAGGAGATCTCTCCCGACCGGGGCTCGGCGGCGAGTGCCTTGGCGGCGTCGATGGGCATGGGGCTCCTGACGGGTCTCAAGACCTCGGTGCGGACGTCCGCACCGTCGGCCGCACCGAGGTCGTCCACGTGCGGACATAGAACGCGTTCCAGTCCGGCGCCCCCTGTATAGCCGAGCCCTCCGCAGTTGTGAAGGCTCCTGACACCGTGTCAGATCAGCTGGCCGGCCGTGACATGTGTCCTGCCCGATTCGGTACATGCGTGTCTGCCCGCGTCCGGGCCCGGTTCCGTACCGTTCGATCCGTACGCCGTACCGCCCTCCCGCCCTCGTGCGGGACGGGCCGTTCGAACGACTGGGACGGGGGACTCGGAGATGACGTGGTGGCAGAGGCTGAGCTGCCGGATGGCGGCCTGGCAGCGGGAACGGCCGGTGTGGCGGGCGGACCTGCGGCGCTCGCGGGCCGCCCGGTGCGAGGGGGCGGACCCCTCGGCCGCCGGGCATCCGGGCCCGCCGCCCACCGGCTTCACCCTGCTGCCCTGGCTGCTGCTGGGCATGGGCTCCCTCTCCAACGTGCTCCAGGGCGAGACCCCGAACCCCTGGATCGGCGGCCTGGGCCTGCTCGCCTTCAACTCCCTCTACGTCTACGTCACCTTCCGCGCCTTCGACCGGGCCAGGCGCGAGTCGGCGTCCACCCGGGTGGCGCTGGGCCTGCTCGGCCTGGTCACGACGGGCCTCGCCCTCGGGTACGGCGGCAACTGGCTGATGTTCTTCCCGCTGCTGGGCCTCGCCACGGGCGCCACCCTGCGCGGACCATGGCTGGGCCGCCTGGGCCTGCTGCTCACGCTCTACGCGGGAACCGCCACCTGGCTGCGGGACGGCTGGAACGACGCGTCGGGCATCGCCTACGCCACCTTCCTGTCCAGCATGGTCACCGCCGCGATCCTCAGCCTGTCCGAGGCCGTGCGGGAGCTGCGGGCCGCCCGGGAGGAGCTGGCCCGGCGGGCGGTGGCGGAGGAGCGGCTGCGCTTCTCCCGCGATCTGCACGATCTGCTCGGGCACACCCTGTCGGTGGTCGTGGTGAAGTCGGAGGCGGCCCGCCGGCTCGCGCCACGCGACCTCGACGCGGCGCTGGCACAGGTCTCGGACATCGAGTCGGTGGGCCGGCAGGCGCTCACCGAGATCCGCGAGGCGGTGACCGGCTACCGCGAGGGCAGCCTGGCCACCGAGCTGACCCGGGCCCGGTCGGCGCTCTCCGCGGCGAGCGTGCGGCCGGTGGTCCGCCAGTCCGGGGCGCCGCTGGCCCCGCGGACCGAGGCACTGCTCGGCTGGGTGGTGCGCGAGGCGGTCACCAACGTCGTCCGGCACAGCCGTGCCGACCGCTGCGAGATCACCGTCGAGGGAGCCGCCGATCGGGTCCGGCTGACGGTCACGGACAACGGCACGGGCGCCGGAACCCCGGCCGCCGGTGCGGGCGCCGGCGGTACGGGGCTGAAGGGGCTGACCGAACGCCTCGCGGCGGCGGGCGGCTCCCTCACGGCCGGCCCGGCGCCCCGCGGCGGCTTCACGGTCACCGCCGACCTTCCGGTGAGCGGTGACCTGCCGGCGAGCGATGCCGAGTGGGCGACGGCGGTGGGTACCGGTGCGGGTACGGGTACGGGTGCCGCTACGACTGCTGCGGCTGCGGTTACGGCGCCCAGGGCGCGGCGACCACCCAGCTGACGTCGGCCGTCCACGACGTGCTGCTGTCGAAGGCGTTGGCTCCGCCGTTGCTCGCTATGTAGAGGTTGTGGTCGTAGTGGCGCAGGTAGCGCGTCGGGTAGTTGTACGAGGCGAACGAGGTGCCGGTGCCGCTCTTGCCGGTCTGCGGGCAGAAGGTGGCGTCGGCCCGGAACTGGGCGGTGCCGTCCATCGGCTGCCGGTAGACCCGGTAGTTGGAGTGGCGCAGGAAGTCACCGGGGTAGTTCCGTGACTCGAAGGAGACGCAGGAGCCGTCGGCCAGTCCCCGGCGGACGATCCAGGTGGCGTCGTTCTTGTCGAGGGACGAACTGCTCGACGTCACCGGGGAGATGACGGCCGCGTCGTTCTGGTGGCGGACGTAGTCGCCGGTGCAGCAGGAGGTCGTGGCGCGCAGGGAGACCTCGGAACCGGGGCTCAGCGCGCCGGTGCTGCCGGTCGGGCCGCCGTAGCCGACGGAGACGACGTTGGCCTGGACGGCGTTGTCGGCGGCGTCCGTCGGGATGCCGGCGGTCATCACGCCCTCGAAGAAGGAGCCGATCGAGCCGTTGCTGTTGTCGCCGCCGGTGCCGAGGACGATCGCGCCCTCCTGGTGCATCGGCCTGTATCCGCCCGCGGTCGGCTCACCCCCGGAATAGGTGGTGGTCAGCCCGCCCGATTGGGCATTTCCGTATTTCAGCGCGAAATGGTCCTGGCCGTTGTTCTTCAGCAGCGCGGTCACGAACGGCAGCGGGCCGGTCCCGGTGTTGGCGGTGTTCTTGCTGTAGCCGGCGTCGGACTGGAACAGCCCGTTCTCCAGGTCGGCCTGCACCCAGGGGCCCTGCCCGTAGCAGGGCGAGAACCAGCACTCGGTGCCGAAGTTGATGGCGTCCATGTGGCCGTTGCCGGTGTCCATGTTGTTGGTCTCGGCGTTGCCGTAGTCGAAGCAGCAGCGGTTGTTGACGTGCGTGCCCGAGGTCACCATGTACATCCCCTCGGCCTGCCCGTTCACGGCCACGCCCGAGGTGGAGTTGTCCCGGTACCCCATGCCGGCGGAGATCTCCAGGCCGTAGACCTGGTGGCCGCCGGCGGTCACCGGCAGGGCGTCCGCGGGCGCGCCCACATCGGCGGCCCCGGCCCCGCCCGCGCCCTCGATCGTGAGGTCGTTGTGGCGCGGGGACTGGTCGTAGATCTCGGTGATGACGCAGGTCGTGCCGGAGCAGAAGGAGTCCTGGGCCGCCGCGTCGGCATACCCGCCGGCGGACAGCGGACCGATGTTCGTCTTCGCCCCGTCCTTGGCGCGCTGCACCTGGTACAGCGGCCCGTTGTACGCCGCGTACAGCGACCGGACCAGGCTGTGCGCGGCGACACAGGGGGTGCCGGCGGCGGCGTAGAGGTCACAGGGCAGCGAACTCGCGGCGGCGGCCGGGGGTGCGCCGGTGCCGAGGAACAGCGCGGCGAGGGTGGCGCAGACGGCGAGGAGGGAGAGGAGGGCGCGGGGTGTGCGGGGGGCGCGCGGGGCGCCGGGGGCGCGGGGGGTTCTCGACAGCACGGTGCACCTCGGGTTCGTCGTGGGCGAGGCTTGTCCGGGATCCCGAACGTCGTTCGATCGAAATACCGAACCTATTCGCCTGCGGAATTACTGCGGATTCCAGGAAATGCGCGGGCACGGCACGGGCGATTGTTTGTGCACCGTCAAGACGCGTCAACCCCCGCCGCACCGGACCATGCCGAGTCTTTACGGGCCCTCTGTGCCGAGCAGTCCGTGCCGAGCCGCCTGGGAGGAGCCGTCCGTGCCGAGCCCGCCGGCCGGTCAGAGGCTGGTGAGCAGACCGTCGAGCGGGGCGGGTGTACGAGCGGGATCGAGGGCCTCGACCAGGACACGGCCGTAGTGGATCTTCCGCCCCTTCTTCGTGCCGAGGAAGCGCCGCAACTGCTGCTGTGCGGTGCGGCCCCGCTGCGCGGGCTGACTCAGGAAGGTCTTCAGCGCGCGCAGGTCGCCCTCCGCCCGGACCAGTTCCGCCACCCGGGTCACGCCCAGCGCACGGATCAACTCGTCCTCCAGATCCGCCGCGCAGACGAAGAACCCGTGCTGTGCCGCACCGGCCCGCTCCCAGCCGCGGGCGTAGTACGGGCGCTCCCGCTCGTCGCACAGGCCGGTGAGGCGCAGGCCCAGTCCGGCCGGCCCGAGGAGGCCGGCGAACCGCCCGACGTTCATCGCCCCGCCCATCGGCAGGACGCAGACGCCTTCGGCCGCCAGGTCCCGGCCGCGGCCCGCGGCCAGCGCGCCGACCGCCGCCTCGTCGCTCGGCCCTTCGAGCAGGACGGCCGCCCGGACGGACAGCCGCGCGGCCAGCTCCCGCGCGGGGCCCCCGGGCCCGCCGGCCGCCCACGCGGTGACCGCCTCCCGGAACGCCCCCATGTCAGCCATGAGCCGAGTCTCCGCCCTTTCCAGGGCCCACGGTAGGGAATTTCCACGAGCGCGACCGATCCATGCGGCCAGCGGCCGACCGAGACGCCGGCCCTGACCGCCGTACCGCCTCCGGTGCCGCCCCCTGACCGGCTCCGGGCCCCGACCCCCACCGCCGTACCGACTCCGGTCCCGACCGCGTACCGTCGCCGACCCCCTACCGCTGTACCGCCGCCTGCCTCCACCGCCGTACCCCTGCCGACTACCCCTGTCCCCTCGGCTGCCGTATCTCCACCCCCCTGCCCCACAGCCGCCCGCCCCTCCCCGCAGTACCCGTGCGCCCTGTCCGCCCCCGCGTGGGGAAACGCTGAGCTCCTGTCCGGGCCGTCCGGCGTAACCTGTGGCGATGGACGAGGAGATGCCCCGGGACCACCGGCCCGGCACACGCATCCGGGTGCTGCTGGCCGAGGACCAGGGCATGATGCGTGGCGCTCTCGCCCTGCTGCTCGGCATGGAGGAGGACATCGAGGTCGTGGCCCAGCTGGGCTCGGGCGACGGCATCGTGGACGCCGTGCTCACGCACCGGCCGGACGTGGCCCTGCTGGACATCGAGCTGCCGGGCATGAGCGGGCTGGACGCGGCGGCCGAGCTGCGGGACCAGGCTCCCGACTGCCGGGTGCTCATCCTCACCACCTTCGGCCGGCCCGGCTATCTGCGCCGGGCCATGGAGGCCGGAGCGGCCGGGTTCCTCGTCAAGGACGGGCCCGTGGAGGAGCTGGCCGCGGCGATCCGGCGTGTGCTCACCGGGGAGACCGTGGTCGATCCGGCGCTGGCAGCCGCCGCGCTCAGCGCCGGGCCGAATCCGCTGACGCCCCGTGAGCGGGAGGTGCTGACGGCGTCGGTGGACGGGGCGACCGTCGCCGACATCGCCGGCAAGCTGTGCCTGTCCGAGTCGACCGTCCGCAACTACCTCTCCTCCGTGATCGGCAAGACCCGCACCCGCAACCGCGCCGAGGCGGTACGGGAGGCCCGGCAACAGGGCTGGCTCTGAGCGGGGCCTCCCGCACCCCGGCCACTCCGTCACGACCGGCCTCGCGTGGGCCGCCCCCTCCAGGCCGACCGTCGCCGACACCGCCGACGGCCTGCACCTGCCCGAGTCGACCGACCGCTCTGCGCGGGACCTCCCACACCACGCACCCCCGTCACTTCGTCACGACCGGCGTCGCGAAGGCCCCCCTCCAGGCCGACCGTCGCCGACACCGCCGACGGCCTGCACCTGCCCGAGTCGACCGACCGCTCTGCGCGGGACCTCCCACACCACGCACCCCCGTCACTTCGTCACGGCCGCGTTCTCGTAGGCCGTTCCCTTCGGGGCGACGCACACGAACCAGTTCCCTCCCGGGTAGCCCGCCACCGGGCGGATCAGCGCGGTGCCGTCATGGGCGGCGGGGGCGGACCCCGCCGGGCGGGCCACGGTGGAACCGCCGTCCTTCCAGCGGCAGGTGACCTCCCGGGCGGACTTCGCCACATGGCCGACCACCAGCCGCTCGGGGGCCGTGGGGCCGGGCTCCTCCAGGCTGACGGCGGCGGCCATGAGGTCGGTGTCCGAGAGGCGGTCGATCCTCTTGTGCGTGTCGAACATGACCACCAGGGAACGGCCGTCGCCGTAGGACCGCATCGAGAAGTACGACGTCTTCCCGACCAGGTCGGCGGCCCTGTCCACCGCCGGCCGCAGGCCCGCCCGCTTCATGGCGTCGAACTGCCGGTCCGCCTCCCGCACGTCACGCGGCGCGCCCCACACCTCGACCCAGACCCGCCACTGCTTGCCCTGCTCGGTCCCCCGCGCCAGCTCCGTCCGCTGCGGGGCGTACACGTGTCTCTCCTCGGCGGACGCCGGGCCGGGCGCCGTCGGCGTCCCCCGGCCGGCGCGCTCCCCGGGCAGCCCGGCGAAGGCCAGCGTGGCCCCCGTCGAGCCCGCCAGCACCAGGGCGGTGGCCGCCGCCACGGCCCAGCGTCGCGCTCTGCGGCGCCGGCCGCCGCGGATGACGGCCTGGACCGGGGCTATGCCGATCTCGACCTCGTCCGCCGCGTCCGCGAGCAGGAGGGCGATGTCCGTCTGCGTCATGTCGTGGTTCTCCCGGTCCGCGCTCATCACTTCCGCCCTCCGTGCGTCACCATGTCGGCCAGTCCCGGTATGGCGCGGAGTTTCGCGATCCCCTTGGCCGCGTTGCTCTTCACCGTGCCGACCGAGCAGCCCATCGCCTCCGCCGTCTGTGTCTCCGTCAGGTCCTCCCAGTAGCGCAGCACGACCGCCTCCCGCTGCCGGGCGGGCAGTTGCGCGAGCGCCTTGAGCAGGGCGCTGCGGTCGTCGGCCTGGGCGATCCGGTCGCCGGTGTCGGCCACCTCGCGCACCAGGCCGGAGTCGTCCTTCGGCGCCAGGAACTCCCTGAGCCTTCGGCGGTGTCTGCGCGCGTGCGCGTTGATCATCACGCGCCGTACGTACGCCTCCGGGTCGTCCGCGCCGCCGACCCGGCGCCAGGCCACGTAGACCTGTTCGAGCGTCGACTGGACCAGGTCCTCGGCGGCGTGCTGCTCCCCCGTGAGGAGAAATGCCGTGCGCATCAACCGCGGCCAGCGGCCGACCACGAAGCTCTGGAACTCCTCGTTCCGAGTCTGCTTCCCGTCCCCCATGGGCACCTCCTAGATGTCTGAAGGAGTCCATGGGCCGCCCGGACCGTTGCCCCGGTCCGCAGGAGGATTTTCCGCCGCCCTCCCTCCGTCCTTCCCCTCCGTCCTTCCCCTCCGCCCTCCCTCGCCCCCCGCCCTGACGCCGCGTCAGTAACCCATGGATCGGTCAAGAGTTCGTTAGAGGCCCGAAGCAACGGAATAGTTGCCTGTGCATACGAGGTTTACCCAGGACTTATGACACGCGGAAGGCCTCACCCCATGCCAGAGACGACGACCGACCAGCCCACCCGGAAAGCGGGCGGCGCCGTGGTCCCCGTGCTCGCCTTCGCGGGCATCGTGGTCGCGGTGATGCAGACGCTGCTCGTGCCGGTCATCAAGGATCTGCCGCAGCTCCTGGACACCGCCCCCAGCAACGCCACGTGGGTGCTCACCTCGACCCTCCTGTCGGGCGCCGTCGCCACCCCGATCATGGGCCGGCTCGGCGACCTCTACGGCAAGCGCCGCATGCTGGTCCTCAGCCTCGCCGTGATGGTGGTCGGCGCCCTGGTCAGCGCCTTCACCGACCAGCTGCTCACCATGATCGTCGGCCGTACCCTCCAGGGCTTCGCCATGGGCGCGATCCCGCTCGGCATCGGCCTGATGCGCGACATGCTGCCGCGCGAGAAGCTGGGCTCGGCCATGGCCCTGATGAGCTCCTCGATCGGCGTCGGCGGCGGCCTCGCGCTGCCCGCCGCGGCCCTGGTCGCCCAGCACACCGACTGGCACGCCCTGTTCTACGGCGCCGCCGGCCTCGGCGCGCTCGCCATCCTCCTCACCTTCCTCGTCGTCCCCGAGTCCCCGATGCGCGCCGCGGGCTCCTTCGACCTGCTCGGCGCGCTCGGCCTGTCCGCCGGTCTGGTGCTGCTCCTGCTGCCCATCACCAAGGGCAGCGACTGGGGCTGGTCCTCGGGCACGACGCTCGGCCTGTTCGCCGCGGCCGTCGTCGTCCTGCTGCTGTGGGGCCTGTACGAGCTGCGCGTCAAGGCGCCCCTGGTCGACCTGCGCACCACCGCCCGCCGCGAGGTGCTGCTCACCAACCTGGCCTCGATCATGGTCGGCGTCAGCTTCTACGTCGTCTCGCTCGTCCTGCCCCAGCTGCTCCAGCTGCCCACCGCGACCGGCTACGGCCTCGGCCAGTCCATGGTCGTCGCGGGCCTGTGCGTGGCCCCGCTGGGCCTGACGATGATGTTCACCGCCCCGGTGTACGCCCGTCTGTCCGCCCGCTACGGCCCCAAGGTCACCCTGATCACCGGCCTGGTCGTCATCGCGATCGGCTACGGCGGCGGCCTCGGCCTGATGGACGCGGCCTGGCAGACGATCATCACGTCCGTCATCCTCGGCGCGGGCATCGGCCTCGCCTACTCCTCGCTCCCCGCGCTCATCGTCGGCGCGGTCCCGGCCTCGGAGACCGGCGCGGCCAACGGCCTGAACACCCTGATGCGGTCCATCGGCACATCGGTGTCGAGCGCCGTCATCGGCATGGTGCTGGCCAACACCGCGAACAACGTGAACGGCGTCGCCGTCCCGACCATGCACGGGTTCCGGGTGTCCTTCCTGATCGCCACCGCCGCCGTCGCGGTGGGTCTGGTCCTGGCGGTCTTCCTGCCGAGGGCGGCTCGCCCGGCGCAGCACACCCAGCTGCGGGCGAGCAGTGAGGAGGAGGCCAACCTGGAGCGGGCCGAGGAGGTGCTGCGCGGGTTCCGGGGGCGGATCCTGGACGCCGGTGGCGCGCCCGTCGCCCGGGCCAAGGTCACCCTGATCGACCGCCGGGGGCGGCAGGCAGGCGCCACCGTCTCCGCCGAGGACGGCAGCTACGCGCTCGCCGTGCCGGCGCAGGGGGCGTACGTGCTGGCCGCGCGGGCCTTCGGCCACGGGCCGCTGGCCTCCTCGGCGACGCACTCCGGTGAGGAGCGGGCCGTCGCCCTGGACCTGTCGCTGCCCGGGGAGACCGTGAACGCCTGACGGGACGCCCCGGTCCGCCGTCCGGCGGTCGCCGCACCGTCCTGGCCGATCGCGCCGGGTCCCCGCGCCCCTCGCACCGCACCCCCTGTCCATGAGTGACGGGGGGTGCGGCAGCATGGGCGCCCGGACCGACGTACGACCGAAAGGCGCTCCATGCCCGCCGCTCCCCAGCCCGAGATCCTGGCCGCGTTCGAGGCGGCGAAGGGGTTCATGCCCCTCGACGAGGGGCTCGCCCTCTACGACGCCGCCGTCACCGCCGGCCGGCTCGGGCTGCCGCTGCTGGAGGTCGGCACGTACTGCGGACGCTCCACCGTCCTGCTGGCCGACGCCGCGCGCGCGGCCGGGGTCACGGCACTCACCGTCGATCACCACCGGGGCAGCGAGGAGCAGCAGCCCGGCTGGGACTACCACGACCCGGAGACGGTCGATCCCGAGGTCGGCCTGATGGACACGCTGCCCGCCTTCCGGCGCACGCTGTTCAGGGCGGGGCTGGAGGAGCACGTGGTCGCCCTCGTCGGCCGCTCCCCGCAGATCTCGGCGATCTGGAACTCCCCGCTCGGGCTGGTGTTCGTCGACGGCGGCCACACGGACGAGCACGCCACGGCCGACTACGACGGCTGGGCGCCGCACGTGGCCGAGGGCGGGCTGCTGGTCATCCACGACGTCTTCCCCCACCCGGAGGACGAGTTCACCGGCCAGGCGCCGTACCGCGTGTACCTGCGGGCCCTTGGTTCCGGGGCGTTCGCCGAGGTCTCGGCGACCGGCTCGCTGCGTGTCCTGCGGCGAACGGGAGCGGGGATCTGAGGCCCCGGTTAGAGTCGCAGACGTGTCGTACGTTGGTCCGGACTTCGATCCCCCGCAGCCCCGCCGGCCCCGGCGGCGCCCGCTGACCGTGGCGCTCGCCGCCCTGGTGCCCGGGGCGCTGCTCGGCTGGGTGGTGTACGAGGCGGTCGGCGGCGGTGGCGGTGCGGACCGTACGGCCTCCCCCGCGCCGGCGCCGCGCAGCTCCGCGGTGTCCTCCGCCCCGGCCTCCTCCCCGAGCGGCGGGAACGGCGGAAGTGACAGCGGCGGCGGTGACGACGGCAAGGCGTCCGGCTCGCCCTCCGCCCGGCCGGGCGGCTCCGGCCCGCTCAAGGGGAAGGTCGTCGTCATCGACCCGGGGCACAACCCGGGCAACTTCCGGCACACGGCCGAGATCAACCGCCCGGTGGACATCGGGACGAACCGCAAGGAGTGCGACACCACCGGCACCTCCACCAACGACGGTTACACCGAGGCCCGGTTCACGCTCGACGTGGCGCACCGGCTGCGGGACCTGCTGGAGCGGCAGGGCGCCACGGTGAAGCTCACGCGCGACGGCGACAGCCCGGCGTGGGGTCCGTGCGTGGACGAGCGGGCCCGGACCGGCAACACCGCGCGCGCGGACGCGGCGATCTCCGTCCATGCCGACGGCTCCGCCCCCGGCGACCGCGGCTTCCACGTCATCCTGCCGGGTTCCGTGCACGCGGGTGCCGCCGACACCCGTGCCATCGTCGGCCCGTCCCACGATCTCGGGGTGCGCATCGCGGGCACCTTCCTCCGCGAGACGGGGGAGCCGCCCTCCAACTATCTCGGCGACGGTACCGGTCTCGTCACGCGGACGGACCTGGGTGGTCTCAATCTGTCAACGGTTCCGAAGGTGTTCATCGAGTGCGGCAACATGCGCGATAGCAAGGACGCGGCACTGCTGACCAGCGGCGCCTGGCGACAGCGGGCGGCGCAAGGGATCTCTGAGGGAATCGTGAGTTTCCTGCGCGCTTCGTGACCGGCGGGCGGAACCGGCCGGACAGCCGGATCTTGCGGACGATAGTGTCTACCGACGACGAGACGACCTACGAAGGACCTGAAGTGAATATCCGCTCCCTCACTAGAGGCGACGGCGTGGTGATCGGAGCAGCGGTGGTGCTGTTCATCGCGTCGTTCCTCGACTTCTACACCTACTCCGGCTTCGGCGCTGAGGTCAGCCGGAGCGCGTGGGACAACCTGGGCACGGGCCTGGGCACCTACATGGGCGCGGTGATCGGTGCCGTTCTCATCGTCGTCAACCGCTGCCTGCCGCAGCCGCGCAAGGTGGCCGGGCTCGACCTGGCCACGGTCGGCACCGCCTTCGCGATCCTGGCGGCCTGGACGCTGCTGTGGACGCTGATCGACCTCGACAACGTGGACGCCGGCGCCGGCCTCGTCCTCGGGTTCATCGCCGCTCTCGTCCTGTCCGCCGCCGCCATCGCCACCCCGCTGGTGCCCGCCCTCCAGGCTGCCCTGATCCCGGCCCCCAAGCCGGTCGCCCCGCAGCCCTACGGCGCCCAGCCACCCGGTGGTTACGGCTACCCGGGCGCCCAGCCGCAGCAGCCCTACGGTGCGCAGCCGCAGCCGGGGCAGCCGTTCGGGCAGCAGCCGCCGGCCGCGCAGGGTGCCGCCCCGGCGCCGCAGCCGGCCGCCGCGGACTTCTCGCCGTTCTGGTTCGCCGTGCCGGTGCCCCGTCCGCTGTTCTCGGAGGACGGTTCGCCGAACCAGATCGCCGAACTGGCGCCGGGCACCTGGTACCTGGCCGTCGAGCAGCGCGGTGCCGCGCTGGTCGCGCAGACCCAGGACGGCCGCCGCGGCGTGCTCCAGGACACCTCGGGCATCCAGCGCGGCTGATCCGCACCTCCGCATCGCACCGGCCCCTCGCCCTTCCCGGGCGGGGGGCCGTTGTCGTACAGTCGCCTCCCGGCCGGTAACTGACGGTCCGTCAGGAGGTGGGCGCATGCGGCTCGGTCTCGCACTCGGCTACTGGGGACGCGGTCCGGACGCCGGTCATGTGCCGCTCGCCCGGGAGGCGGAGCGGCTCGGCTACGACTCGGTGTGGACGGCCGAGTCCTGGGGCTCGGACGCCTTCACCCCGCTGACCTGGATCGCCGCCCGGACCTCGACGATCAGGCTGGGTACGGCGGTCGCCCAGATGGCCGCCCGCTCACCGGCCGCCACCGCGATGCACGCGCTCACCCTGGACCACCTCTCCGGCGGACGCGTCCTGCTCGGGCTCGGGCTCTCCGGCCCGCAGGTGGTGGAGGGCTGGTACGGCCGCCCGTTCCCGAAGTCGCCGCTGACCGCGACCCGCGAGTACGTGGACGTCGTACGGCAGGTGCTGCGCCGGGAGGCGCCGGTGGCGGTGGACGGGCGGTTCCACCCGCTGCCCTACCGGGGCCCGGACGGCACCGGCCTCGGCAAGCCGCTCAAGCCGATCACCCATCCCCTGCGCCGCGACCTCCCCGTCCTGCTGGGCGCCGAAGGCCCGCGGAACGTCGCCCAGACGGTCCGGATCGCCGACGGCTGGCTGCCGCTGTACTGGGCGCCGAGCCGCCCCGAGGTGTACGGGGACGTGGTGCGCGCGTTGCCGGAGGGGTTCATGGTGGCTCCGCTGACCCGGGTGCGGGTGTGCGACGACGTGGCCGAGGCGCTGCTGCCCGTCAAGGCCATGCTCGGCTTCTACATCGGCGGGATGGGGCACGCGGCCCGCAACTTCCACGCCGATCTGATGGCGCGCATGGGGTACGAGGCCGAGGCCCGGCGGGTCCAGGAGCTGTTCCTCGCCGGGCGCCGGGAGGAGGCCGTGCTGGCCGTGCCGGACGCCTTCGCCGACGAGATCTCCCTGGTCGGTCCGCGCGAACGCGTCGCCGAGCGGCTGGAGTTGTGGCGCCGGGGCCCGGTGACGGACCTGCTGGCCCTGTCACCGGACCCGCACAGCCTGCGGGTGCTGGCCGAGCTGAACTCCTAGGTCCTGTCGTCAAACTCCCGTCGTCCGCCCGGAGGGCGGGCCGCGCGGCGTCAGGTGCGTGCTCTCGGCGCGCCGGGCCCCGGCCCTCGTACTGGATGTACTTGGGTCGGGGCCCGGTGCGGCGAGAGTGCGTGCATGGCGTCGCGCGGCAGACGGGAGTTTGACGACAGGGCCTAGCCCTTGGCGAGCTGGGAGGCGGAGGGCACCTGGTCCTTGACCGGGGCACCGGCGCTCTTGCCCGCGTCCTTGACACCGCCGATGACGTCGCTGAACGAGCTCACCGCGTTCTCGTCGCCCTTGCGGAGCTTGGACGGCAGGTTCTTCAGGGCCTCGATGCCGTTGCTGAGGGGCGCGAGCGCCTTGGAGAGGGTCGGGTCGGCCTTGGCGTTCTTCTGGGCCGCCTTGAGCCGGTTGTAGGTGAAGGCGCCGGCGAGACCGGCCTTGACCAGGGCGGTCTTGCGGCCCTTGGCGCCCTTCTTGAACTTGCCTTCCTTCCAGGGCTTGACGATCCAGTGGTAGGTCGCGCCGGCGGCGAGGCCCGCGTCCAGCACGAAGCGGGTCTTGGCGAACCTGCGCTTCTCCGCGGACGTGGTCGGACTGGGACTGTCGACGGCGGGGACGGCCTGTGCCGCCGAGGTGTCCTTCGTACTGTTCTTCTCGCTGCCTCCACAGGCGGTGGCACCCGCCACCAGGGCGCAGCACAAGGTGAGCGCCACGACGAGGCGCCGTATCGGTACGGGCACGGAGTCCTCCGGACGTGTCCTCCCCGAGCGGTCTGCTTCCTCCGGCAGCCTCGTCCGGGGCGGCGGGGTGCGCCACCCGGGGGACGCCGTCCGGGTGGTGTCCGGGCCGGGTCCGGGTTCGCTCCGGGCTTCCTGGGGGGTTTCACGGCACACCGCCCGGCAATCCGGAGAGTATGTCCCCTCGATATCGCAACGGCGCGAACCAGGCCGGGACGGTCATCGCGGTCGTCGCCGACATCATGGCGCTGATCCTCGGCCTGTGGATCCTGATGTACCTGTTGGACGCGAACCGGGCCAACAGCCTGGTCCAGTTCGTCCATGACGCGGCCTCCTGGCTGGCCGGCTGGTCCCACGACCTCTTCACCTTCGACGAGGCATGGGCCCGGGTGGTCGCCGGATACGGGCTCGCCGCGGTGGTCTACCTGTTCGTGGGCCACGCCATAGCCAACCGGATGCACCGGCACTGACCCGGGCGGACGGCCGGGCCGGACCCCCGCGGGGTCAGCCGCAGCAGTCCGGGTCCAGTCCGGCCGGCAGGTGGTCCCCGCCGAACACCGCGCACGTGGCGTCGTGGCCGCCCAGCGCGGCCACGGCCAGCAGCAGCGAGCCGGCCGTCCAGGTGGTCAGCTCGCGGGGCCAGACGGCGTCGTCGTCGAAGACGTAGCCCGTCCAGTACAGGCCGCTGTCCGCGTCCCGCAGGTGCTGGATGGACTGGAGGATCTCCAGGGCCCGGTCGGACTCGCCCATCACCCACAGGGCCAGGGCGAGTTCGCTGGACTCGCCGCCGGTCACCCAGGGGTTCGGGACCACGCAGCGCACCCCGAGGCCGGGGACGACGAACCGGTCCCAGTCCGCCTCGATACGGGCCTTGGCCTCCGCTCCGGTGAGCGCGCCGCCGAGGACCGGGTAGTACCAGTCCATCGAGTAGCGGTCCTTGTCCAGGAAGCGCTCCGGGTGGCGGCGGATCGCGTGGCGGAGGGACCCGGCGGCCAACTCCCAGTCCGGCTGCGGCTCCTCGCGTTCCTCGGCGATGGCGAGCGCGCACCGCAGGGCGTGGTGGACGGAGGAGCTGCCCGTCAGCAGCGCGTCCGTCGTCGCGGTGCCGTCGTCCTCCCGGCGCCAGCCGATCTGGCCGCCGGGCTGCTGGAGCCGCAGCACCCATTCGACGGCCGCGTAGACGGTCGGCCACATGCGGTCCAGGAACGTGTCGTCGCCCGTGGACAGGTAGTGGTGCCAGACGCCGACGGCTATGTAGGCGACGAAGTTGGACTCGCGGGCGCGGTCGGTGACCTCGTCGTGGGCGCCGTCGGCGTAGGCGGCGTACCAGGAACCGTCCTCGTTCTGGTGCCGGGCGAGCCAGCCGTACGCCCGCTCGGCGGCCTCGTGCTCACCGGCCGCGTCCAGGGCCATCGCGGCCTCGGTGTGGTCCCACGGGTCGAGGTGATGCCCGCGGAACCACGGGATCGCGCCGTCCTCCCGCTGCACGGCCAGGATGCCGGCGACGGTCGCGGCGGCCTGCTCGGCGGTGAGGACCCCGGGCAGGACGAGGTGTTCTGTCCGGGGGGTGGTCACTCGGCGGCCACCCCGTCGGTCTCGGCGAGCCGGGGCAGGTGCGGCTTGGTCGCGTAGACCACGAAGCTCTTGCCGATCAGCGGGTTGAGCGCCTGCTCGGCGAGCCGGGTGGCGAGCGGCTTCTTCATGATGTCCCAGACCAGCAGCTTGTGGTACGCCCGCACCGGCAGCGCCTTGTCGTTGTCGACGCCGAACGCGCACTTCAGCCACCAGTACGGCGAGTGCAGCGCGTGCGCGTGGTGGCTGCCGTACGGCTTCAGCCCGGCCCCGCGGACCTTCGCGACCAGCTCGTCGGCCTTGTAGATGCGGATGTGGCCGCCCTCGACCTCGTGGTAGGCGTCGGACAGCGCCCAGCAGACCTTCTCGGGGCCGTAGCGCGGCACGGTGATCGCGATGCGCCCGCCCGGCCTGAGCACGCGGACCATCTCCGCGAGCACGCCCTTGTCGTCGGGGATGTGCTCCATCACCTCGGAGATGATGACGACGTCGAAGGACTCGTCGGGGAAGGGCAGGGCGAGGGCGTCGCCCTCCATCGCCGTGGCGGTGGCGCCCTCCGGTGCCTCCCCGGCCTCCTTCATCGCCGCGAACCACTTGGCGACCTCGCGGATCTCCTCGCCGTTCTGGTCCAGGGCCACGACCTGGGCTCCGCGCCGGTAGCACTCGAAGGCGTGCCGGCCGGCTCCGCAGCCGAGGTCCAGGACACGGTCGCCGGGGGCGAGCGGGAACCGGGAGAAGTCGACGGTCAGCACGTGGCCCTGCTTTCGGAGGAGACGCCTGCAACACTTGCCGGGGCCGCGGAGCGGCCGGGGGTCTGGGCCGCGGAGCGGCTCGGGGAGTGGCCCGCGGAGCGGGCGATGGCCTCCCGGTAGTGGGCCACGGTGCCCTCGGCCGCGCGGGCCCAGGTGAAGCGGTCCAGCACCCGCCGGCGGCCCGCCTGGCCGAGGCGCGCCCGCAGCTCCGGGTCCCCGAGCAGCCGGTTCAGCCCGGCGGCCAGCGCCCCGGCGTCACCGGGCGGTACGGCCACGCAGGTCTCGCCGTCCGGCCCCGCGACCTCGGGGATCGCGCCGCCGGTGGTGGCGACCAGCGGGGTGCCGGTGGCCATGGCCTCGGCGGCGGGCAGCGAGAAGCCCTCGTACAGGGACGGCACACAGGCCACCTGGGCGGAACGGATCAGGTCGACCAGCTCGGCGTCGGAGATGCCCTTGACGAAGTCGACGGCGCCTTCGAGGCCGTACCGCTCGATCGCCTGCGCGACGGGGCCCTCCTGCGGGCGCTTGCCGACGACGACGAGGTGGGCGGCGGGGTGCTCGGTGCGGACCTTGGCGAGCGCCTCCACGAGGAACACCAGCCCCTTCAGCGGCACGTCGGCGCTGGAGGTGGTGACGATCCGGCCCGGCACCTCGTCGACGGCCGGGTCCGGCGCGAACAGGTCGGTGTCGGCGCCGATGTGGACGACGTGGACCCGCTCGTCCCGGACGCCGAGATGGTCCACGATCTCCTGGCGCGAGCTGCCGGAGACGGTGAGGATCGAGGGCAGCCGGCGGGCGACGCGCTTCTGCATGCGGGTGAAGGCGTACCAGCGGCGCACCGAGTAGCGGCGCTGCCAGGTGTCGGCGGCGTCCAGTTCCAACTGCCGGTCCACGGTGATGGGGTGGTGGACCGTGGTGACCAGGGGCGTGCCGATGTCGCCCAACAGGCCGTAGCCCAGGGTCTGGTTGTCGTGGACGACGTCGAACTCGCCGCGCCGGGCGCGCAGATGCCGGCGGGCGCGCAGCGAGAAGGTCAGCGGCTCGGGGAAGCCGCCGGTCCACATGGTCCCGACCTCCAGGGCGTCGATCCAGTCCCGGTACTCCTCCCGCTTCGGGGTGCGGAAGGGGTCGGGCTGGCGGTAGAGGTCGAGGCTGGGCAGCTCGGTGAGGGTGAGGCCGGGGTAGCCCTCGTCGAGGACGGGGTACGGCTGGGAGCCGATGACCTCCACGCGGTGGCCGAGGCGGGCCAGCTCCCGCGAGAGGTGTCGTACGTAGACGCCCTGGCCCCCGCAGAACGGGTTCCCTTTATAGGTGAGGAGCGCGATGTCGAGCGGTCGTCCGCCGTCGGCAGCGGGTTCCTGGCCGGCACCCGCTTCCCGGGCCTCAGCGGTCACTCCGTGCCCCCTTCTGCCTGCACTGTCCCGCGAGACTACGACGGGACGCTAATCTAGAACAAGTTTCAGACTTGATCGTTCAGGAGGCTCTGAATCTACCGGCAGGTAGGGGCGCTGTGAGCAGTGGATCAGGTGATTCGCGCCACGGCGCGCCCCCTGCCATCCTGTCCGATCACGAGCCCAACAGACGGCCTCACCGACTGTCACGGAACGGGGACCCATGCCTGCGGAAGCCAGCACCTCGCGTCCGGCCTCGCCCCTCACCGAGCGGCAGGAGGCCCGCCGCCGCAGGATTCTGCACGCGAGCGCGCAGCTGGCCAGCCGGGGCGGGTTCGACGCCGTCCAGATGCGTGAGGTCGCGGAGTCGTCGCAGGTGGCCCTCGGCACGCTGTACCGCTACTTCCCGTCCAAGGTGCATCTCCTGGTCGCCACCATGCAGGACCAGCTGGACCACATGCACGGGACCCTGCGCAGGAAGCCCCCGGCGGGCGACACGGCCGCCGAGCGGGTCGCGGAGACCCTGATGCGGGCCTTCCGCGCCCTCCAGCGCGAGCCGCACCTGGCCGACGCGATGGTCCGCGCCCTCACCTTCGCCGACCGCAGTGTCTCGCCCGAGGTCGACCAGGTCTCCCGCCAGACGACGGCGATCATCCTGGACGCGATGGGGCTGGCGGACCCCACCCCCGAGCAGCTCTCCGCGGTCCGGGTCATCGAGCACACCTGGCACTCGGCCCTCATCACCTGGCTGTCGGGCCGCGCCTCCATCGCCCAGGTGAAGATCGACATCGAGACGGTGTGCCGGCTGATCGACCTGACGGAGCCGACGGGGCACCGATGACGCGGGCACGGCCGCGGGGCACACGAAGAGCCCGGGGCACGTGAGGACCCCGGGCACGTGAAACCTACGAGACGGGTTCCCTTCGCCGGTATGGTCCGGATCAGGTCCTAGGGGTCGCCGTCCGGCCTGACTGCTGCCTTCCAGCCTCTCAGCCCTACCGTCGCTGTCGGCCCGGGCGGATGCCTGCGCATCCCGCCTGAGTCGGCTACTCCGGTCGGACTCCCTCACTCGTCCCGTAGGCTGATACCAGCATAGAACGGATACCGCGCGGCGGAACCCCTCATTTCCGACCAATTCCCCCCAATAGTGCCACCTTCGGTCAGCCGACCAAGGTCAGCCCGCTCCAGCTCCGGCCGGTCGGCGTCTGCGCCGCCCACTGGCCGAGCAGGCGGCGGGCCTCCTCCTCGGGCGCCCCGAAGGACACCTGCTGGGCACCCGCGTGGGTCTTCCGCTCCTGCTCGTGCGTGCCTTCGCTACAACAGGCGCACAGGACCTCGAAGCCGCTCGCCGGCTCGGCGCCGTAGCCGTGCCGGTCGAAGAGCTCGACCAGGGCGTCGAGGTCGGCCACCTCGCCCGCGTTCACCGTCGCGGTCAGCGTCGTGAGCTCGGAGGTCTGGAAGAGGAGGAGTTCCTCGAAGACGGGGTATTCGCGCCCCTCGATGACCCGGTGCCCCTTCGGCTCCCCGTCGTGGACGACGATCTCGCCGAAGCGGCGTCCGCCGGTCACCGGCACGTTCATCACCCGGCCGCGCGTCGGACAGAGCCGGTCGATCCAGACGACCTCCCGCTCCCCGTCCGTGTCCAGCCGGACGCACGCCGGCCCGAACCGCCCGTCGATCTCGCCCTCCCCCGGCGGCAGTTGGATACCGAAGCCCTCCCAGGCGTCCCTGGCCGTCGCCCAGTCGCGCCGGATGGTCGCCGCGATGCCGAGGTTCCAGTACGCCGGATCGCCCTCACCCCGAGGAGCCCGGGCGGCGGCCTCGCGCCCCAGCTCGTACGCCTTCTGCCAGTCGCGCAGGAACTTGTGGGCGAGCGCGGCGTCGTACCACCACACCGGGCTCTTCGACGTGTCCGGGTAGTGCGCGAGGACCCGCTCGAACAGCCCGGCGGCGGTCAGCCAGTCCTCGGCGTCCCATGCCTCGTACGCCTGGACGATCAACTGCTCGGCCTCGGACGTGTCCACTCTTCCCCACCCTGCTCGCCACTTCGGCACACCGGAACCGCAGGAGCGTACCCCGCGACTGCCCCACCCGACGTGCCCGGCGGTCCGTGGGGCCCATCGCCCGGAGCGCCGGCCATGTGAGAGCGCCGGTGTTCCGCACGGGGAGGAGCCGGCCGCCCAACGGGCCGTCACCGGGAACAAGGGCCTGGAGCACCTTCCGGCCGGACGGCGGCCGGCCGCCCGGCGCACGAGGGACGGGGCGGAGACGACCCAGGAAGAGCGGAAGCCCGCGTGGCGGCAGGTCCTGGAGCGCCGCGGGCTCCAGGACGTGGAGCTCCTGATCCTGCCTCCCGTGTCCGACGTGACACGGGTGCTGCCGCCGCGCCCTACTCCTCGGGCGGGAACACCGCCTCCCCGCTGCCCAGCAACGTGATCACGATCGCCTCCACCGGGCAGTTCTCGGCCGCCGCCAGGATCTGCTCGGCCGCGTCCGTGTCCGGTTCCGCCGGGTGGGACTGGCGGGCCGAGTCGAGGCGGAAGTCGTCCGGGGCGTGGTGACGGCACTGGGCCGAGCCGATGCACAGCGACCGGTCGACCTCGACGTGCCAGCGGTCGCCCATGGGCTACGCCCCCGCCGGGAGGTGGATCATCTTGTGCTCCAGGTACGCGCCGTACCCCTCCGGGCCGAACTCCCGCCCCAGGCCGGAGTTCTTGTAGCCGCCGAACGGGCCGAGCATGTCCAGGCTGAAGGTGTTGACGGAGTAGGTGCCGGTGCGGACCTGCCGGGCGATGTCGATGCCGTGCTCGACGTCCGCCGTCCACACGCTGCCGGAGAGGCCGTAGTCCGAGTCGTTGGCGATCTTCACCGCCTCGGACTCGTCGCCGTACGGCAGCAGGCAGATGACCGGGCCGAAGATCTCCTCGCGGGCGATGCGCATCGCGTTGTCGACGTCGCCGAAGAGGGTGGGTTCGACGTACCAGCCGCGCTCCAGTCCGTCCGGACGGCCGCCGCCGGTGAGGATCTTGGCGCCCTCCTCCTGGCCGATGCGGATGTAGTCCAGGTTGCGCTGCTGCTGGCGCCGGGCGACCAGCGGGCCGACCTGGGTGGCCGGGTCGAGCGGGTCCCCGACGACGAGGGCGCGGGCCGCCTGCGCGAAGGCGTCGGCGAAGTCGGCGTAGCGGGCGCGCGGGACGAGGATGCGGGTCTGGGCGACACAGGCCTGCCCGTTGTTCATCCAGGCCGCCGGGACGATCCCGGAGACGGCCGCCTCCAGGTCCGCGTCCGGCAGCACCAGCGCCGCCGACTTGCCGCCCAGCTCCAGCGTGACCCGGGTCAGCCGGCGCGCGGCGACCTCCATCACGCGCTTGCCGGCCGGGACCGAGCCCGTGAAGGAGACCTTGTCGACGCCGGGGTGCCCGACCAGGTACTCGCTGACCTCGCGGTCGGCGGGGAGGATGGACAGCACGCCCTCGGGCAGGCCCGCCTCGCGGGCGATCCCGCCCAGCAGGTACGCGTCCAGCGGGGACTCCGGGGACGGCTTGAGGACGACCGTGCAGCCGGCCAGCAGCGCGGGCGCCAGCTTGGCGGCGGCGACGAACTGCGGGACGTTCCACGGGACGACGGCGGCGACCACGCCGACCGGCTCGCGGCGGACCAGGAGCGGGCCCAGGACGCCGTCCCGGCGTTCCTCGTGGGTGAAGTCCCGGGCGACCCGGATCGCCGCGTCCCACACCATCATCGCGCCGAGCGCCTGGGCGAGGACGCTCCAGGAGTACGGCGAGCCGTTCTCTGACGAGATCACCCGGGCGATCTCCTCGTGCCGGGCGGCGATGCCGTCCTTGATGCGCGTGACGACCTCGATCCGCTCCTCCAGGCCGGCGCGCGGCCAGGGGCCCTCGTCGAAGGCGCGGCGCGCGACGGCCACGGCCCGGTCGACGTCCGCCCGGGAGGCGTGCGGCACCCGGCCGATGACCTCCTCGGTGTGCGGTGAGATCACCTCGATGACGTCCCGGCCCAGCGGGTCGGTCAACTCCCCGCCGATGAACAGCTGTCCGTGTTCCACGAGCTCGGTCATGGCCGACTGCCTCCCGCCGCACCGCACCGCATCCGTCGTTTCTGACACTGTTTCAGAACTGATATCAGTTCTAGTTATAGTGGGCAATGGCCCCGGGGGCGGCGGGGCGGACGGGTGGAGGGGCGGAGAGCGGATGGCGACGACGTTCGATCACGGCGGGGGCGTACGGTCCGTCCGGGTGCCCATCCCGGACAACCCCCTCGGCCACACGCTGGTGTACGTGGTGGACACCGGCCGGGGCCCGGTGCTGATCGACACCGGCTGGGACGACCCCGGCTCCTGGGACACGCTGGTGGCGGGGCTCGCGGCCTGCGGTACGGCGGTCGGGGAGGTCCACGGCGTCGTCATCACCCACCACCACCCGGACCACCACGGCCTGTCGGCGCGGGTCCGCGAGGCGTCCGGCGCCTGGGTGGCGCTGCACGCGGCCGACGCGGCGATCGTGCGCCGGACGCGGGAGACCCGGCCGGGGCGGTGGTTCTCGTACATGGCGGCCAAGCTCACGGCCGCCGGGGCGCCCGAGGAGCATGTGGCGCCGCTGCGGGCGCCCCGCGCCCGCACCCTGCCCGGCCTCTCCCCCGCCCTGCCGGACCGGGAGATCGTCCCCGGTGAGCTCCTGGACCTGCCGGGCCGGCGGCTGCGCGCGATCTGGACCCCGGGGCACACGCCGGGCCACGTCTGCCTGCACCTGGAGGAGGAGCACCCGGCCCGACTGCCCGGCCGGGGGCGCCTGTTCAGCGGCGACCACCTGCTGCCGGAGATCACCCCGCACATCGGCCTGTACGAGGACCCCGACGACGCGACGGTCACCGATCCCCTCGGCGACTACCTCGACTCCCTGGAGCGGATCGGCCGGCTCACCCCCGCCGAGGTCCTCCCGGCCCACCAGCACCCCTTCACCGACGCCCCGGGCCGCGTCCGGGCGCTGCTCGACCACCACGAGAGCCGCTTGGCGGGCCTCCTCACCCTCCTCGCCGAGCCCCTCACCCCCTGGCAGCTCGCCGAGCGCATGGCATGGAACCGCCCCTGGGCCGACATCCCCCACGGCTCCCGCACCATCGCCGTCTCGGAGGCGGAGTCCCACCTGCGCCGCCTGGTGAAACTGGGCCGCGCGGAACCGGTGCCGGGGAGCGAGCCGGTGACGTACGTGGCGGTGTGAAGCACCTCCCGTTCGGCGGGCCGACCCCCCAGGCGGCACCGGCCCGTCGAGGCCGTCAGGTCAGTCCAGCCCCGCCGCCTCCCGTTCCGTCCGTGTCAGCGGCGGGCCCGGCAGGGGGCCCTTGCGGGAGCCGAAGGAGAGGGTCCAGAGCATGTCCGGGGCGAACAGGCGGGCCGCCGGGGTGCGCAGGCTCATGACGTCCAGCAGGCCGCGCAGGGCGCGCGGGTTCTCGGAGCCGGCGGCCACGGCCCTGTCGACGTAGGCGGTGAGGAGGCGTTCGACGGTGGCCGGCGGCTGGGGCGCGGCCCCGGGGTAGTAGGCGTCCTGGCCGACCGCGAGGTTCCACGCGTTGCCGACCGGCCGGGCCACCGCGCGCTGGATCCGGCGGGCGGTGCCGGGCGCGGTGGGGCCGTACCGGTCGAGGGTCCGGCCGAGGGCGAGCGCGCTCTGCGCGGCGACGGACAGGCCGTGGCCGTAGACCGGGTTGTAGCCGGCGACGGCGTCCCCGAGGACGGCGAAGCCCTCCGGCCAGGTCCCGGCGGGCGGGCCGGAGGGGTAGTGCACGTCCAGCGTGCCGTAGTGGATGTGCCCGATCTCGTGCCCGGCGATGACGAACTTGTGCGGGTCCGGGGCCCGGTCCTCGACCACGACGATGTAGTCCTCGTCCCGGCGAGGGTGATCCCGGAGACGTCCAGGCCCGGCGGGAAGGTGACGAACTTCAGCCGGACCGGGCGGTCGAGCTGCGGGCTGAGCGTGGCGCACAGCGCGTGCAGGAACGCCTCCGGGCCGGTCGGCGGGGTGAGGGTGCGGACGGTGTCGCGTACGAGCCGGTCGAGGAAGCGCCTCGGGGACCTGGAGTGCTTCGGCGGGCGCGCCAGCCGCGGGTACGGCGCCGGCTTCGGGGCCCTGGCGCTCGGTTCACGCACGCCCGGCGTCCTCGGCCCGCTCGGAGGCGATGATCATCTCGGCCAGGTCGGCGAGGGTGGCGAGCTGCCGGGCGTTCATCTGCGGGGCCCGGGCGGCCAGTCGCACCAGCCCGCTCTCGCGCAGCCGCAGCAGCGGGTCCGCCTCCGCCTCCAGGCTCTGCAACACCGGTTGCAGCGCCTCGTGCAGCGCCTCCGGCTCGTCCGCCGTGAAGAAGCCCGCGGGCAGGCCGAAGAACCGGCGCAGCCGGTCGGCGTGTTCCAGGCTCGGCATCCCGCTCTTGCGCCACTCGCTGAGCCACTGCCGGCTGGTTCCGGCGATCCTGGCCAGCTCGTCCAGCGAGTACCGCTTGCCGTCCGGCCGGCGCCGGGTCTCCCGGATGAAGTCCAGCCGCTGGCGCACGCGTTCGGCCAGGCAGGTCTCGGGGGCCCGGCCGCCGGAGAGCAGGTCGACGACGACGCCGACGGGGATGCCCGTGCGGTGGGAGAGGCCGGCCACGTCCAGGACCTCCGGCAACCGTCCGGGCCGGCCGGTCAACTCGCCGAGCCGGTCGAGGACATCGGCCAGCGAGGCGTAGGCGTCACTCACCGAGGTCCCCCCTGGGCGTGTCGTCCGTTCGGTGGCTGGGCTGACGGCGAGGCTACCCGTTCGCCCGTTCGGCGACCAGACGTGACAACGCTCCCTGCCTAATTAGGCAGCTATCGTTGACAGTTAGGGGCGCCGTGGGTGAGGATCACGGCACGGAGAGCAAGATTCCGACCCGCCCCGGGTGCCGCGTACGGGGGAAGCGGCACCCGGGGCGCCTCCGCGCCCGCCTTCAGCCCGGGGGACGTCCGGCCGCCGTGCCGGCCGGACGCGGGAACACCTGCGAGGGCTTCCCGCCGACGCGGAGCGCCACGGCCCACCCGGCCCGGCGGCCCGATGCGGTGCCGGTACACGCCGCCTGATGCGGCACTGGAACACGCGCCCCGGCCGCGGCGTCCCGCCCGGAACACGGACCCCCTGACCGCCCCGGCGCGGCTCACGGCCCGGCCCGGGTCACCGGAGCCTGCCGCCCGCGACAGCCGCGTCCCGGTCACCGCCGCTACGGGGCACCGGGCGCCGTCAGCCTGCACCCGACCGCCCGCGCCCCCGCGCCCTCACCGCCGCCCCGCATCCGCCCGGCAACTCGCCCCCGCCGCCGATGGAACGGTCGCCCACCGGCGGCGCCCTTCGCACCGGCGGGCGACCGGACCGGCCCCCCACCGGCAGCGGGCCGTCACGTCCAGTGCGCCCACCCCGGCGCCACCGGCCGCCCGGCCGACCCGTGCCGCGATCCCGCCACCCGGTGACCCCGTCTCCCCGGGGCCCTGGTGGCCGTGACCCCGGTCACCCCGTCCGGGTGCGCACGGCCACCCCTCGGCCCGCGCGGGGCGGCCGGTAAAGTGGCGCGGGTCGTCATCACACCCGTACGGGGGGAAGCCGGTGCAATTCCGGCGCTGACCCTCCCCCAGCTCCCGGCCGCGCTCGCGCCGGGGGCGCCCCCATCCGTGTGCCGCCAGCGAGGCGGTGAGCCGGACCGCCCCGGACGGGACGTTGACCGGCTCGCGTGCGTCGGCGGCCCGCCGCGCACGGCACCGTCGAGGTCTACGGAGCCGAGCCGCCCGGGGTGTCACCCGTGCGCCGCCCGGCTCCCCGCAGGAGAGGCAGTCGCCGACCATGAACGTCCGCCGCAGCGCCGCGGCTCTCGCCGCCGTAGGCGTGCTGGCCGCCGCCGCGCCCGCCACGGCCGCCGAACCGTCCCCGTCGCCGAAGGTGACGGTCCCGTCCGGGCTGTACGGCAAGGGAGACCCGACGTACGACGGCGTGTGGCGGCAGTCGCTGACGCTGGTCGCCCAGCGGACCCTCGGCTACCGGCCGGCCGCCGCGGCCGTGGACTGGCTCACCGGCCAGCAGTGCGCGAACGGCTCCTTCGCCGCCTTCCGCGCCGCCCCCGCCGAGCCGTGCGACGCCAAGGTCAAGGCCGACACCAACAGCACGGCCGCCGCCGTCCAGGCCCTCGCCGCGGCCGACGGGCACGGCATCGCCGTCGGCAAGGCCGTGGACTGGCTGAAGTCCGTGCAGAACGAGGACGGGGGCTGGGGCTACTACCCCGGCGGCCCCAGCGACACCAACTCCACCTCCGTCGTCATCGGCGCGCTCACCGCGGCCGGCACCGACCCGGCGGACGTCCGGAAGTCCGGCAAGTCCCCCTACGACGCCCTGCCCGCCTGGTCCATCCCCTGCGACCAGGACGGCGGCGGCGCCCTCGCCTACCAGGCGGACAAGAAGGGCAAGCTGCTCCCCAACGCGGACGCCACGGCGGCCGGCCTGCTGGGCGCCCTCGGCAAGGGCTTCGTGGCGCGGGCCGGCAAGGCCCCGGCCCGGGACACCTGCGCCGAGGCCCGCACCCGCACCCAGGTCGCCGACAACGCCGGCGCCTACCTGGCGGCGGCCGTCGCCAAGACCGGCCACCTCACGTCCGCCCTGCCCGGCGCCGAGGACCAGCCCGACTTCGGCAACACCGCCGACGCCGTCGTCGCGCTCGCCGCGGACGGCCGGACCGAGCCGGCCAAGAAGGCCTACGCCTGGCTGGAGAAGAACGCCGGCCCGTGGGCGACGCAGAACGGCCCGGCCGCGTACGCCCAGCTGATCCTCGCCGCCCACGCGCTCGGGCAGCAGCCGGGCGACTTCGGCGGCACCAGCCTGGTCCGCTCCCTCAACGCGCTCGGCCCCGCCCCGCGCATGGACTCCGCCGCCGAGCACGAGGAGAAGTCCGACGACGGCTCCGGCACGGGCGTCTGGTGGATCGTCGGCGTCGGCCTCGTCGCCGGCATCGGCATCGGCTTCCTGCTCAGCGGCCGGAAGAAGCAGCAGCCGTGACCGTCGTCCGCCGTACCCTGCCGGCGCTCGTCGCCGCGCTGCTGCTCCTCGGCTCCGCCGGGCCGGCCGGTGCCACCGGCTACCGCTACTGGTCCTTCTGGGAGCGCACCGGCGGCCACTGGACGTACGCCACCCAGGGCCCGGCCTTCGTCCGCCCCGACGACGGCGCGGTCCAGGGCTTCCGGTTCGCGGTGAGCGCGGACTCGGCGGACGCCAGCCGGCCGCGCGGTACGGCGGACTTCGACACGATCTGCGCCGGTACGCCGGCCGGGCCGGGCACGAAGCGGGTGGCCCTGGTCCTCGACTTCGGCACGCGGTCGGACGCGCCGTCCGGCGAGACCCCGCCGGCGCGCCGTACGGCGTGCGCGCGGGTGCCGTCCGACGCGACCACCGCGGACGCGCTGGCCGCCGTGGCGAAGCCCCTCCGGTACGACGCCAACGCCCTGCTGTGCGCCATCGCCGGGTACCCGCAGGAAGGGTGCGGGGAGCAGGTCTCCGCCGGGGGGAAGCGGAGCGGGAGCGGGACCGACGGCGGGCCCTCGCTGGGGCTGCCGATCGGCGCGGGGGTGGTCGTCCTCCTGGCGGGGGCGGCGGTGTGGCAGGCACGTCGGCGGCGCGATGAGTCCGGGTGAGCCGAAGCAGTCGTGCGGTTTTGGGCGTGCGGCGGCCGATCGCGCCCACGCGGCGGTGGCCGCGGAGCAGACGGCGCCCCGCCTCTCCACGGGGCGCCCGCACCGTGCCGCCCTGCACCCCGGGGCCTGGTGGCTCTGGGCGGTGTCCCTCGGTGTCGCCGCCACCCGTACCACCAACCCCCTGCTCCTCGCCCTCCTCATATCCGCCTCCGCCTACGTCGTGGCGACCCACCGCTCCCCCGCCCCCTGGGCCCGCTCCTACACCGCCTTCGCCAGACTCGCCCTCGCCGTCCTCCTCGTCCGCGTGCTGTTCGCGGTGGCGCTCGGCTCCCCCATCCCCGGCACCCACACCCTCCTGACGCTCCCCGAAGTCCCGCTCCCGCACTGGGCGCAGGGCATCCGGCTGGGCGGCCGGGTCACCGCCGAGGCGGTCGTCTTCGCCGCGTACGACGGCCTGAAGCTCGCCACCCTCCTCATCTGCGTCGGCGCCGCGAACGCCCTCGCCAGCCCCACCCGCCTCCTCAAGTCCCTGCCCGGCGCGCTGTACGAGACGGGCGTGGCCGTGGTCGTCGCCCTCACCTTCGCGCCCCATCTCATCGCCGACGTGCAGCGGCTGCGCGCCGCGCGCCGCCTGCGCGGCCGTCCGGACCGGGGCGTACGGGGCCTGCTCCAGGTCGGACTGCCGGTCCTGGAGGGCGCGTTGGAGCGCTCGGTCGCGCTCGCCGCCGCGATGGAGGCCCGCGGCTACGGCCGTACCGCCGAGGTCCCCGCCCGGGTCCGCCGTACGACGGCCGCGCTCACGCTCGGCGGCCTGCTCGGCGTGTGCGCGGGAACGTACGGGCTGCTGACGGCCGCAGGGGGTTCGTACGGGCTTCCCGTGCTGCTCGCCGGAGTCGGCGCCGCGCTCACCGGGCTGCGGCTGGGCGGCCGGCGCTCCCCGCGCACCCGGTACCGCCCGGACCCCTGGGGTCCGCGCGCCTGGCTGGTCGCGGGCTCGGGCGCCGCGGTGGCCGCGCTGCTCACACTCGCCTCCGTCCGCGATCCACGGGCGCTGCACCCCGGGGTCGTGCCCCTCGTCGCGCCCACGCTTCCGCTCTGGCCCGCCGTGGCCGTCCTGCTCGCCCTGCTGCCCGCCTTCGTCGTCCCGAGGGAGCCGTCGTGATCCGCTTCGAGGAGGTCAGCGTGACGTACGAGGGGGCGGCCCGGCCCACCGTCGCCGGCGTCGACTTCGAGGTCCCCGAGGGCGAACTGGTGCTGCTCGCCGGTCCGTCCGGGGTCGGCAAGTCGACCGTGCTGGGCGCGGTGAGCGGGCTGGTCCCGCACTTCACCGGCGGCACCCTGCGCGGTCGCGTGACGGTGGCCGGCCGGGACACCCGTACCCACCAGCCGCGTCAACTGGCCGACGTGGTCGGCACCGTGGGCCAGGACCCGCTCGCGCACTTCGTGACGGACACCGTGGAGGACGAACTCGCCTACGGCATGGAGTCCCTGGGGCTCGCCCCGGCGGTGATGCGGCGCCGGGTGGAGGAGACCCTCGACCTGCTGGGCCTCGCCGGACTGCGCGGCCGGCCGATCGCCACGCTCTCCGGCGGACAGCGGCAGCGGGTCGCGATCGGCTCGGTCCTCACCCCGCACCCCCGGGTGCTGGTCCTGGACGAGCCGACCTCGGCGCTGGACCCGGCCGCCGCCGAGGAGGTGCTGGCCGTGCTGCAACGGCTGGTGCACGACCTGGGGACGACGGTCCTGATGGCCGAGCACCGCCTGGAACGGGTCATCCAGTACGCCGACCGGGTCGTGCTGCTCCCGGCCCCCGGCGCCGCCCCGGTCACCGGCCCCCCGGCCGAGGTGATGGCCGTCTCCCCGGTCTACCCCCCGGTGGTGGCCCTGGGCCGCCTGGCCGGCTGGTCCCCCCTCCCCCTGACGGTCCGCGACGCCCGCCGCCAGGCCCCCGCCCTCCGCACCCGCCTGTCCGCCACGGAGCCACCCGCGCACACCCCCGCCACCGGCGACCCCGCCCCCGTGACCACGGGCGACCCCGCCGCCGCAGCCCCGGCCGATCGCGCCACCACCCCGGCCACGGGCACCGCCACCACCCCCGCCACCGGCGACCCCGCCGCCGTAGCCGCCGTACCCGCAGGCAGTCGTGTCGCCGGGGCGGTGCGGGTGGGCGCCGCGGTGGTACCCCGCCCGCGTGGGCAAGCCGCCCCCGCCCCCGGCCGGCCCCCGCACCGGGCACCCGGCACCCCCGTCCGCCGCTCCTTCTTCCGCCGGCGCCCCGCCCCCGCCCAGGAACCCCCGCGCGGGCACCTCGCGGAGATCCGCGCCCTCTCGGTGCGCCGGGACCACGTCCAAGCCCTCCGGCGCGTCGACCTGACCGTCGCCCCCGGCGAGACCGTCGCGCTCATGGGCCGCAACGGCGCCGGCAAGTCCACCCTCCTCGGCTCCCTCGTCGGCCTGGTGGCGCCCGCTTCCGGAACCGTCGACGTCGACGGCGCCGTACCGCACCGCACCCCGCCCCAGGACCTCGTGCGCCGGGTCGGTCTCGTCCCCCAGGAACCGCGCGACCTGCTGTACGCGGACACCGTCGCCGCCGAGTGCGCCGCGGCCGACCGGGACGCGGCTGCCGCGCCCGGCACCTGCCGCGCCCTGGTGTCCGAGCTGCTGCCAGGCGTGGCGGACGACACCCATCCCCGGGATCTGTCGGAGGGCCAGCGCCTGGCGCTCGCGCTGGCCGTGGTCCTGACCGCCCGCCCGCCCCTGCTCCTCCTCGACGAGCCGACGCGCGGCCTGGACTACGCGGCCAAGGCCCGCCTGGTCGCCGTACTGCGCGGGCTGGCGGCCGAGGGGCACGCGATCGTGCTGGCCACGCATGACGTGGAGCTGGCCGCCGAACTGGCCCACCGGGTGGTGCTGCTCGCCGAGGGCGAGGTGATCGCCGACGGGCCGACGGCCGAGATCGTGGTGTCCTCCCCGTCCTTCGCGCCGCAGGTGACCAAGATCCTGGCCCCGCAGCGGTGGCTGACGGTGGCCCAGGTGCGGGAGGCGCTGACGTGAGCCACGGCACACGCACCGCCGCACGGACCCGCGCCGTCCGCCTCGGCCCCCGCTCGCTCGCCGCGCTGGCGCTGACCAGCGCGGTCGGTGTGGTCGCCTTCGGCTGGCCGTTCCTCGCCCCGCCCGCCTCCCAGCTCAACGCGCACGCTCAGGACGCCCCCTGGCTCTTCTCCGGACTGCTGGTGCTGCTGGTGGCGGTGGTCGCGGCGACGATCTCGGAGTCGGACCTCGGTCCGAAGGCCGTGGCCATGCTGGGCGTGCTGGCCGCGACGGGCGCGGCGCTGCGGCCGATCGGCGCGGGTACGGCGGGGCTGGAGCCCATGTTCTTCCTGATGGTGCTCAGCGGGCGGGTGCTCGGCCCGGGCTTCGGCTTCGCGCTGGGCTCGGTGACGATGTTCGCGTCCGCGCTGCTCACGGGCGGGGTCGGACCGTGGCTGCCGTTCCAGATGCTGGCGATGGGCTGGTTCACCATGGGCGCGGGCCTGCTGCCCGGACCGGTCCGGCTGCGCGGTCGCGGTGAGCTGCTGCTGCTCGCCGGCTATGGATTTCTCGCCGCCTTCGCCTACGGCACGTGCATGAACCTGGCCGGCTGGCCCTTCCTGGACGCGGCGGCCTCGAACATCTCCTTCCACGGCGGTGCCCCGGTCGCCGAGAACCTGGCCCACTTCGTCGCCTACTGCCTGGCCACCTCGCTCGGCTGGGACCTGGGCCGGGCGCTGTGCACGGTGGTGCTGACCGTCGTCCTCGGTCCGGCGGTGCTGCGGGCGCTGCGCCGGGCCACGCGACGGGCCGCTTTCGAGACCGCGGTCACATTCGACGGTCCCGCTGGGTGAGGGTTCGCTACCGGCGCGTGTGCGGCCCGGTGAAGCGCCCCACATGACGCACGTCACCTACGACCCGGGACCGTAGTCCTATTTGCCCGATACACCCACTCCTGCACCCCTTCTGACCTGCACGTTGCGACCCAGATCACAGAGGCGACGTTCGCCGCAGATCCGGCCACAACTAGTAAAAGGGGTCATTGCGGACGGGTTCCGGGCCTGCTTCTCTGGACGACGTCGCCAGGCGCCACGAGCCCACCCGGGCCGCGGCGCCGCCGCATGAGACCACACCACGTGGTCCTTCCCATGCGGGTGATCCCCGTTCCCGACGCAAGAGGTTCTCCGTGTCCGTCTCCTTCATCCGTCGCATCGCTTCCCCGAAGAAGGCCCTCACCACCGCCGCCCTGGCCGCCGCCACCGCCGGCATGGCTCTGACCGCGGCGCCCGCCCAGGCCGCCACCACGTCGGCCTCCTCCGCCCAGGCGATCGCGCACCGGATGATCCCGGACTCCGCGCAGTTCACCGCGTTCAGCAAGATCGTCGAGCACGAGAGCGGCTGGAACCCCGCCGCCACCAACAGCTCGTCCGGCGCCTACGGCCTCGTCCAGGCCCTGCCGGCCTCCAAGATGTCCTCCGCCGGCGCCGACTGGAAGACCAACCCGGCCACCCAGATCAAGTGGGGCCTGGACTACATGAACTCCCGCTACGGCAGCCCGGCCAAGGCCTGGAACTTCTGGCAGGCCAACGGCTGGTACTGAGCCACCCGGCACCGAGCCACCGGCCGTCCGGCCGCCCCCTCACCGAGCCGTGCCCCCGCTGAACCAGCGCGCGATGCCGGCCAGCGCGGCCCGGTCCGACCCGAAGTGGTCGACCGGTCCCACCTCCAGCACCCGCACCCTCGCCCCCCGCTGGGCGAGGGTGCGCGCGCATGTCCGGGCGTTGCCGATGGGCACGTCGGTGTCGCGGTTGCCCGCGTACAGCCGTACCGGCACCTCGGGCTTCCAGTCGCAGGCGTGGCCGTTGGCGCGCAGGGCCGCGAGCAGCCCGCCGGTGGGCTCGCGGAGCTGCCGGTAGAAGCGGTCGGTGAGCAACTGCCGTACCGTCGGGGCGAGCCGGCGCACGATGTCCTCGTCCTTGTGCCGCCCGTCGAAGAGCCGCTCGACCCGCTCGGCGTACGGCTGCCGGAAGACCTCGGCGGGGTCCTTGTAGATGGGGTGCAGGCGGTTCTGGGCCACGAGGAAGTAGGAGAGGTAGAACACCCCGCTCACGTCGTTGACCCGGCCGTCGGTCAGCGCCGGCTCCTCGGTGCCCTGGAGGTCGTACGGCCCCGCCACCGGCGCGACGGCCTTCAGCCGGAACCCGGCCGCGTCCCCGCCCTGCACCGCCCGGGCCAGCGCCATCGCCACCTGCCCGCCCTGGGAGAAGCCGGTGACGTACAGGTCCCCGGTCAGTGAGCGCCCCAGCAGCCCGGCCGCCGTCCGGCTCGCGTGCAGCATGTCCACCGAGGCGGTCACCGCGGACCGGGTGTCCATGTAGGGGTGCCGGCCGGGCCCCTCCCCCAGGCCCAGGTAGTCGGGCGCGGCCACCGCGCGCCCCGTGGCGGCGAAGAGGTACGACTGCGTCCGCGCGGCCTCGGCCACGGAGGGCGCGTAGGACCGGTTGGCCATGGTGCCGTGCGTGTCGGAGACGAGCCCGAGGCGGTGCCCGCCACCGGACGGGACGGTGAGCAGACCGGTGGCGGTGGTGGGCCGGCCCTGCGGGTCCACCGTGCGGTACGTCACCCGGTAGGCGAGGACGCCGTAGCGCACCGGGGCGGCACCGATGTGCTGCGCGCGCAGGGCCCGGGCGACCTCCGTACGGCTGTGCGCGGCGACCGGTACGACGGACACGACCTCCCCGCGCTCACCGGAGCGCTGTCCGTCGGCGCCGGGGACCCCCGGCACCACCCCGGCGACCCCGACGAGCGCCAGGGCACCCAGGGTGACCGCGGGGCCCTTGCGGATGGGCCGACCGGGCTGCTTTTCCACCGTGTTGCGCGTGTCCTGAGTCATGTCCCGAACGCTACGGACGCACGCTGCGCCCGGACATCCGAGAGCCCCCCGTCCTCGGGTGGACTTCTTTCGCGCGCCGGGTGGACTTCTTTCCACCTCCCGTCCCCTCGGAGGAACGATGACGACGCCGACGCCGCCGGTACGGGACCCGGAGACGCGCGGACTGCGACTGGTGGCCGTACTGCTGGCGCTGACCGGGGTCAGCGGCCTGATCGACGCCGTCAGCTTCCTGGGCCTGGGCCGGGTGTTCACGGCCAACGTGACCGGCAGCGTGGTCATCCTCGGCTTCGCCGCGGCCGGGGTCCCGGGCTTCTCCGTGCGCCACGCGGTCATGTCCCTGGTCTGCTTCCTGCTGGGCGCGGTGACCGGCGGCCGGGTGGCGGGCCGGTACGGCCGCGGCTCCCGCCGCCGCTCGGCCCGGCTGGCCCTGGCGGTGGAGGCGGTGCTGGTCGGGGTGGCGGCGGCCGTGGCCTTCGCCCGGCCGGACACCACCGGAACCCGGGACGCCCTGATCGCCCTCACGGCCTTCGCGATGGGCCTGCGCACCGCGACGGTCCGCACGTTCCGCGTGCCCGACCTGATCGTCACCACCGTCGTGACGATGACCCTGACCGGCCTGGCCTCCGAGTCCCGCCTCGGTGACGCCACGCAGCACCACACCGTGCGCCGCGCGGCCTCGGTGTTCGCGATGGCCGGCGGTGCCTGCCTGGGCGCCTGGCTGGTGCTCCACCACGGCCTGGGCGTCCCCCTGCTGCTGGCGGCACTGGTGTCGGGTGCCCTTGCGGCGGCGGCCTCGGGCCGGGAGTGACGACTGCGGACGGCGATCCGGCGGCCGGTCCCGTCACCCGGCGCTGACCCGGAGTTCCTTGACGCCGTTGATCCAGGCCGAGCGCAGTCGGCGGGGGCTGTCGGCCAGGCGCAGGCCGGGCATGGCGTCGGCGACGGCGTTGAAGATGAGGTCGATCTCCAGGACGGCGAGGGACTTGCCGAGGCAGTAGTGGGGACCGCCTCCGCCGAAGCCCAGGTGGGGGTTGGGGTCACGGGTGATGTCGAAGGTGTCGGGGTCGGTGAAGACCTCGGGGTCGTGGTTGGCCGAGGCGTAGAACAGACCGACCCGGTCGCCCTTCCTGATCAGTACGCCGCCCAGTTCCGTGTCCTGGGTCGCCGTCCGCTGGAAGGAGTTGACCGGGGTCGCCCAGCGGACGATCTCCTCGGCCGTGGTGGACGGGCGCTCGCGCCGGAAGAGGTCCCACTGCCCGGGGTGGGTGAGGAAGGCGTGCATGCCGTGGGTGATGGCGTTGCGGGTGGTCTCGTTGCCGGCCACCGCCAGCATCAGCACGAAGAAGCCGAACTCGTCGGAGTTCAGGTTGCCTTCGTCCTCCGCCGCCACCAGGGTGGTCACGATGTCGTGGGCCGGGCACCGCTTGCGCTCGGCGGCCATGTTCATGGCGTAGGCGATGATCTCGGCGGCCGACTGCGTGCCGACCTCCTCGGTGATCGCGTACTCGGGGTCGTCGTAGGCGATCATCTTGTTGGACCAGTCGAAGATCCTGGACCGGTCGTCCTGCGGGATCCCGATCAGCTCGGCGATGGCCTGGAGCGGCAGTTCGCAGGCGACCTCGGTGACGAAGTCGAAGGGCCCGGAGCGGTCGCGGGCGGCGGCGACGATCGCCTCGGCGCGCGCCCGCAGCCGGTCCTCCAGCGCACGGATGGAGCGTGGCGTGAACCCGCGCTGCACTATCTGGCGCACCCGCGTATGTTCCGGTGGATCCATGTTGAGCAGGATCAGCCGCTGCGCGTCGATCGCCTCGCGCCGGATGTGCTCGTTGAAGCGGATGATCGCGGTGTTGAGGGAGGAGGAGAAGAGTTCCGGGTGCGTGGAGACGTACTTGACGTCGGCGTGCCGGGTCACGGCCCAGTAGCCGGTGTCGGCGAAGCCCGCGATGCCGCGCTGCTGCGGGATCCAGCGGACCGGCTCGGTACGGCGCAGCTCGGCGAACTCCGGCAGGGGCACACGGTGGTGCAGCAGATCGGGGTCGGTGAGGTCGAACCCGTCGGGCAGCGCTGGACAGGGCATCGGCGACTCCAGCCATCTGACGGTCCATCAGCGGGTGCCGCGAAGGTAGTAACGGGTTCTACAAGTCGCAAGGGGTACGGCGCCCCCAATCGGCTCGGAAGTCGTACGGATCCCACCCTCGACACCTGCAAGACCCTTGCGGTGACGGTCGTCACGTCAGCAGACTGCTGAACAGAACTAGAACGCGTACTAGTTCTGGAGGAGAGCCCTCTCGGAGAGGACCCGCACCCATGGCCGCCGAACCCGTGATCGTCGAAGCCGTCCGCACCCCGATCGGCAAGCGCGGCGGCGCGCTCGCCAACCTGCACCCCGCCTACCTCCTGGGCGAGACCTACCGTGAACTCCTCGGCCGCACCGGCATCCCCGCCGACGCCGTCGAGCAGATCGTCGGCGGCACGGTGACCCACGCCGGCGAGCAGTCCATGAACCCCGCGCGCACGGCCTGGCTGACCATGGGACTGCCGTACGAGACGGCGGCCACGACGGTCGACTGCCAGTGCGGATCCTCGCAGCAGGCCTCGCACATGGTGGCCAACATGGTCGCGGCGGGCGTGATCGACGTCGGGATCAGCTGCGGCGTCGAGGCGATGTCCCGGGTCCCGCTCGGCTCCGGCTCCAAGCACGGCCCCGGCAAGCCGTTCCCCGACGAGTGGAACGTCGACCTCCCCAACCAGTTCGAGGCGGCCGAGCGCATCGCCCGCCACCGGGGCCTGACCCGCGAGAACGTCGACGCGCTCGGCCTCCTCTCCCAGGAGCGAGCGGCCCTGGCCTGGGCGGAGGAACGCTTCAAGCGGGAGACCTTCGCCGTGCAGGTGCCCACGACGGAGGAGGAGCAGTACGCCGGACAGGGCATGTGGCGCCTGGTCGACAAGGACGAGGGCCTGCGCGACACCTCCCCGGAGGCGCTTTCGGGCCTGAAGCCGGTGATGCCGAAGGCCGTACACACGGCCGGCAACTCCTCCCAGATCTCCGACGGCGCGGCGGCGATCATGTGGGCGTCCAAACGGATGGCTCGCGCCCTGAAGCTGAAGCCGAGGGCGAGGATCGTCGCCCAGGCCCTCGTGGGCGCCGACCCGCACTTCCACCTGGACGGCCCGATCGACGCGACCCGCACGGTGCTGGGCAAGGCGGGCATGTCCCTGAAGGACATCGACCTCGTCGAGATCAACGAGGCCTTCGCCTCCGTCGTACTGAGCTGGACCCAGGTCTTCGAACAGAGCCTGGACAAGGTCAACGTCAACGGCGGCGCGATCGCCCTCGGCCACCCGGTCGGCGCGACGGGCGCCCGCCTGATCACCACCGCCCTGCACGAACTGGAGCGCGCGGACAAGGAGTTCGCGCTCATCACCATGTGCGCGGGCGGTGGTCTGGCGACCGGGACGATCATTCAGCGCCTGTAGACGCCCAGCTCACGAAGGCGGAGAAGGCGGCGGGGTCGAGGGTGAGGATGGGTCCCGCCGGGTTCTCGCTGTCGCGGACGACGACGGTGGCTTCCGCCAGTTCGGCGACCTCGACGCACGAGCCGCCCTGGTCTCCGCTTCAGCTGGACTTACGCCATGCTGAACGGAGGAGCCCCCGCCGTCAGACGGGGGCTCCAGGAGTCGAGACGCACTCAGGCTGTTCACACGGCGGGCGTCTGCACGCTCTCCTCGGGCGTGGTCTGGGTGCCCTCGTTGTTCGGCGTGGTCTGCGTGCCCTCGTTGTTCGGCGTGGTCTGGGTGCCCTCATTGTTCGGCGTGGTCTGGGTGCCCGGCGCGTTGCCCGTGCCCGGCGCGTTCGGCGCGTTCGGCGTGTTCCCCGTGCCCGGCGCGTTCGGAACGTTCGGCGTGTTCGGAGCGTTCCCCGTGCCCGGCGCGTTCGGAACGTTCGGCGTGCCCGGAGCGTTCCCCGTACCCGGCGCGTTCGGAACGTTCGGCGTGTTCGGCGTATTCGGCGTGTTCGGAGCGTTCGGCGTGTTCGGCGTATTCGGAGCGTTCGGCGTGTTCGGAGCGTTCGGAGCGTTCGGCGTGCCCGAATTGAACGACCCGTTGATGTTCGTGTTCGTGTTCGTGTTATTGGTGATGTTGCTTACGTTGTTGGTCGTCTGGTTGACGACTTGATTCACCACTGACGCCGGCAGACCGAGGCTTTGCGCCTTGGCCTGTGCAGCCGCTACACCCTGTGCCTTCGCCTGCTGCGGGGTGGCGCCCCGTTTTATCGCCGCTTGCGCAGCGGCCGAACCGGCCGCCACAGCCTCGGACGCCTGCCCCGAATTCCCCGCGGCGGACGAGGACCCTACCGTGCCTCCCGCGCATGTCACGGAACCTACGGAGAAAGGCCCTGTTCCCGAGACGGACGTCGGTCCGATACTGCCGTCGGAAGACGCATTCACGCTTTCCCCGCCGGGCGAGACGGTGAAATTTCCGTTGCCGGCGAAGCCGTTGCCCGTCAGGCTCCCCCCTGAGACGCGACAGCTTTGGTTCGGGGCGGCGGAGGCCGACTCCATCGCGCCGACCGTCATTCCTCCGACCAGCACAGCCATGGCGGCGGCGCTCAGTACTGATTTCCCTCGCATGAAGCTCTCCTTCGCTGGGGCCGTAATTCAGCGACCGGAGACGTTTCCGTCCGGATAACAGCACGCTAACTCCGCTACCCTGCTGGTGCATCTAGGCTTGCAGGCACCAGCGGCGGGTATTAGCCTGCCTCAACTTCCCGCGAGACGGCCCTTTTTCTGTTTAGCGCGCAAATTCCTCTTCCTCGTGCCGGAGCCCGGACTCACCACCACCGCACCCCCGACCGCGTCCAGGACCCGGTGGTTGCCGGTGGCGACGATGGCCGAGACGGCGAAGAGCGGGTGCAGGAGGCCCAGCGCCTTCATCACCGCTTCGGGGCGGTCACCGCGATCACCACCCTCGACCGGGCGGCACCAGTACCGGGACGCCGAGGACGGTCAGCGGGACGACGAAGCGGGAGGACTCGTACCCGCTGGTAGGCCGCGTACGTGACGCGGAGGAGGAACGGCTCCGGGAGGAGGACGCGGCGGAAGCGGGCCGGGGCCTGCGGGTAAGTGCGGCGACGTACGGGACAGGAAGGGGACGGCCGTGGCGGCGGCCGGGGCCGCGAGCAGGACCAGGTTGTCCCGCAGCGGGTACACCACCGGCAGGTGCGGCAGCATCATCGTCGCCGGGAGCGTGGTGACGAGGACGACCGCGACCGAAGGTGCCGGCCGTGGTGAGGGCGGCCCGGCGGCGGCCGGTGCACCACAGCAGCGGGGTGAAGAGCAGGACGAGCAGGACCGGGATGACGCCGGTCTGCCCGGGCCACGGGGTGTTGCGGACCGGCAGCGACAGCATGAACAGGCTGATGGCGACCGGCGCGGCCGGCAGCGAGGCGCGCCGGGGCAGCGCGCGGGCGGCGACCAGGCCGAGGGCGACGACGAGCAGCAGGGTGCCGAAGGGGGTGGTCAGGACGACGACCGGCTGCCGTACGGCGAGGATCGCGGTCATCACCCCCACTTTGTCCTCTTTTGTCCGAAAGGCCGCGGTCCGGGGCGCGGCCGGTTCCGTGTGGGGGGCGCGAGAAGGATCACACCGCGCTGTCGGCATGGCGCCGCGTGAGGGGGCAGACGTACCTGCGTACACGCCCTTTAGCTGCACTGTGCATCGGTGCGCGTGCAGGACGTAAGGGGCGGAACTCCGCCTATGGTCGATTTTCGGCCCGTCGTACGTCACCGTCGCCGTCCGGGTCCGTCCCTGTCCCCGTCGAAAGGTAGGCGAGCCCCGTTTTGGCGTCCGCTACCACCGCCTCAGCCCTCACCCCGCCCCTCAAGTCACGACGGGCCGCCAAGGCCCCTACCGCCCGCGACGTGACCGTCACCGACCCCGCGCTCGTCAAGCGCGCCGTGAAGGCGGCGGCACTCGGCAACGCGATGGAGTGGTTCGACTTCGGCGTCTACAGCTACATCGCCGTCACCCTGGGCAAGGTCTTCTTCCCGTCCGGCAACCCGACCGCCCAGCTGCTGTCCACGTTCGGCGCCTTCGCGGCGGCCTTCCTGGTCCGTCCGCTCGGCGGCATGGTCTTCGGCCCGCTGGGCGACCGCGTGGGCCGGCAGAAGGTCCTCGCGGTCACGATGATCATGATGGCGGCGGGTACGTTCGCGATCGGCCTGATCCCGTCGTACGCGACGATCGGCGTCGGCGCGCCGCTCCTGCTGCTCGCCGCCCGTCTGGTGCAGGGCTTCTCCACCGGCGGTGAGTACGCGGGTGCGACGACGTTCATCGCCGAGTACGCGCCGGACAAGAAGCGCGGCTTCCTCGGGAGCTGGCTGGAGTTCGGCACGCTCGCCGGCTACATCGGCGGCGCGGGTCTGGTCACGCTCATGACCGCGCTGCTGTCCTCGGACGACCTCACCTCGTGGGGCTGGCGCATCCCGTTCCTGATCGCGGGCCCGATGGGCATCATCGGCCTGTACCTGCGGATGCGGCTGGAGGAGACCCCGGCGTTCGCGGCGGAGGTCGAGAAGGCGGAGGCGGCCCGGCCGAAGGTGCCGCTGCGCGAGATGATCACCGGCCAGTGGAGGTCCCTGCTGCTGTGCATGGGCCTGGTCCTGGTCTTCAACGTCACCGACTACATGCTGCTGTCGTACATGCCGAGCTACCTCACCAGTGAGCTGAAGTACGACGAGACGCACGGGCTGCTGGTCGTGCTCGGTGTGATGGCCCTGATGATGGTCGTCCAGCCGTTCGTGGGCGCGCTGACCGACCGGGTCGGTCGCCGGCCGGTGATCGCGGCGGGCTGCGCGGGCTTCCTGTTCCTGTCCGTCCCGGCCCTGCTGCTCATCCGCGACGGCAGCCTGCTGGCCGTGGGGCTGGGCATGGGCGCGCTGGGTCTGCTCCTGGTGTGCTTCACGGCGGCCATGCCGGCCGCGCTGCCCGCCCTGTTCCCGACGCGCGTGCGCTACGGGTCCCTGTCGATCGGGTTCAACGTGTCCGTGTCGCTGTTCGGCGGTACGACTCCGCTGGTCGTGACCGCGCTGATCGGGGCGACCGGGAACATGATGATGCCCGCGTACTACATGATGGCCGCGGCCGTCGTGGGCGGTGTCGCCGTGTGGCGGATGTCGGAGTCGGCGGGGCGCCCGCTGCCCGGTTCCGCGCCGTCCGTGGAAGGCCGCTGAGGGGCGTCCCCGCCGCCATGCCCCGCGGGCAGTCGTACCCATCCGCGCCCTCGGCTGCGATCATCGAGGGAGGACACTCGGGAAAGGCAGCTGGCGCTATGAGCGGGTCGCAGGTCTGGGACGACGTCGACGACTACTTCATCAACACGCTCTCACCGGACGACGAGGTGCTGCGCGCGGCCCTGCGCGACAGTGATGCCGCCGGACTGCCCGCCATCGCCGTCACGGCGGCGCAGGGCAAGTTCCTCCGGCTGCTCGCCGAGCTCCAGGGGGCGCGGCACATCCTGGAGATCGGCACGCTCGCGGGGTACAGCACGATCTGGCTGGCCCGCGCGCTGCCCGAGGACGGCAGGCTGATCTCGCTGGAGTACAGCGCCAAGCACGCCGAGGTGGCCGTCCGGAACATCGCCCGGGCGGGCCTGGACCGGATCGCGGAGGTGCGGGTGGGCCCGGCCCTGGAGTCCCTGCCCAAGCTCGCCGACGAGAACCCGGCCCCCTTCGACCTGGTCTTCATCGACGCGGACAAGGCCAACAACCCGCACTACGTGGAGTGGGCGCTGCGGCTCACCCGCGCGGGCAGCATGATCGTCCTGGACAACGTGGTGCGCGGCGGCCGGGTGGCCGACGCGGGCAGCACCGAGCCGGACGTGGTCGGCACCCGCGCCGCGCTCGAACTGATCGCCACGCATCCCCGGTTGACCGGTACGGCGATCCAGACGGTCGGCAGCAAGGGGTACGACGGGTTCGCGCTGGCCCGGGTGCTCGGCTGAGGCCGCTCGGGCCGAAGACCCCGCCGGTTCAGAGCTCGTGGTAGAAGCCGACGTTGACGCTGCGCGGCTCGGTGCGGTCCTGGATGACGATCTCGCCGGACCCGCCGTGCGGCAGCGGGACGGTCGCGCCGTAGCCGAGGGGCTGCGCGTACTCCCCGACGGTGAGCCGGACCTCGGAGGCCGGGTCGGGCTGGGAGCCGCGCAGCCAGGTCAGCTGCCAGGCGCCGTCCGGGCCGCACAGGAACTCCAGGTGGACGCGGGAGACGAACAGCCAGTCGTCGGGGGTGACCAGCCGGCACGCCGCCCCGTCCCGGCCGATCCGCAGCACGGCGCCGGGCTCGCTGGGCGCCTCGGCCATCGTCATGCCGGCGGTGGCACCCGCGTCCGCCCCGGAGACGGTGGCCATGGTGAGTTCGAGCACGAGGTTCCCCCTGAGACGTCCTGTGCGGTGGCTTGTCGCGGCGGGCGGGGTGCCGTACCGCCGCCGCATGATAAAACGCCCGGCGGGGTCGCGTCCGGCACAATGGGTTCATGACCGAGCGAAAGCCACCGGGGGTCCCGTTCGAGTCCTGGGTGGACAAGCAGATCCGCGACGCTCAGGGGCGCGGGGAGTTCGACCGGTTGCCGGGAGCGGGGGCGCCGCTGCCCACGGAGGTCGACTCCACGTACGACGAACTGTGGTGGGTCAAGCGGAAGCTGGTCCGCGAGGGGCTGGCGGTGCTGCCGCCGGCGCTGGCGCTGCGCAAGGAGGCGGAGGACGCGCTGGAGGCGGCGTACGCGGCGCCCTCGGAGCGGATCGCCCGGAAGATCATCGAGGACGTCAACGTCCGGATCAAGGACATGATGTTCAAGCCGCCGCCCGGTCCGCCGCTGGGGAAGAAGCCGTACGACGTCGAGGAGGTCGTACGCGAATGGCGGCAGCGCAGGGCTGCCGCCAGGGGTGACGGGGGCGTGGCGGGCTCAGCCGTGTAGCAGCCGCCCGGCCAGCTCCCGGTAGTCGCGCAGGGCGAGTCGCAGTTGCTCGGTGTCGGTCTCGGCGCCGGGGCCGCGGCCCTCGGTGCCCTCCCAGGACATCCGCAGGGTACGGCGGCGGCGCGTGACGGCCTCGGTGAACCGCGCGGCGATCTCCTCCAGCGCCCGGTCGGCCTGTTCGACGGCCTGCCGGGGCTCGTCCACGAACCCGGTGACCACCTCGCGCAGCCGCCGCTCCCACTGCTCCGTCTCCTCGTGCGGCAGCAGCGGGGCGCCGGTCCCGGAGGGTGCGGTGGCGGCCGTCCCGACGGTGCCGGTGGCGCCGCGGCCGGGTGCGGCCGTGCTGCCCGGCCCCGTCGGCCAGGTGTCCGCGGCCCGCGCCTCGGTCATCCGGGCCTCGCGCCCGGTGACCTCACCGACGGACGGAGCCCCGAGCCCGTTGTCCGGCATCACGCCTTCCTCCTCCCCGGCCCACTCCGGGCCACCGGCGTCCCTGTCGCGTCCGCGGTACGTCTGCGACGCCCGCCCCTGTGCACCGGGTGTCTCCGGACCCGGTTCCTCCGTGCCGGGCCGCAGCCCCTCGGAGCCGTGACGCGGGTCGCCGCCTGGGAAACCGGGGCTCCCGGCCATACCGGAGGCGGGGCTCTCCACCGGGCCCGGGGACGGCTCGATGTCCTCGGACCTTCCGGACTCGGGCACGCCCGCCGGGCCCGGGGGCGGCTGGGGCGTGTCCTTCGGGGTGCGGTCGTCCCCGGTCAGCCCTTCCCTGCCGGGACCGGCCGAGCCCGGCAGCCGGCCGCCTCCGCCGGGCCCCGCGCCCGGAACCCCGCCGTCCGCCGGCCGGCGTGCTCCCGGTTCACCGGGCAGGCGTTCCTCCGGCAGGGGCCTTCTCGGGGTCCGGCGGCCGGGGGCCGCGTCGCCCGGCGTCCATTCGTCCCTCTGCTGTTCCGACTCCTGCTCCGGCGTCCACTCGTCCCCGCGCGAGAGGCGTTGCGGGCGGTGCCGGTCGCCGCCGGAGCCGCTCGTCCTGTCCGTCATGGCGTTCAGCTCTCCTTCGGTCGGCTCCGGTGCAGGGCCCACGGCGTGTGGGAGCGGGCGTGGGAGCGGGTCGCGGCGGGCGGCGACGAGCGGTCCGTTCCGGCGCGGGCGCGGTGCCGGCCGGGCTCGGCGCTGGTCAGGTCCTCGAAGAGGGCGCGGGCGCCGAGCAGTGCCGACCGCATCTCCTCGGTCCCCGCGCCGGTCCCGTCCGTTCCGGTGCCGGCGGCGGCGTGGGCCACCCGGTGCACCTGGCGGTAGCCGTCGACGTGGTCGGCGTGGTGCACGGAGAGCGCGGCGAGCTGCTCCTCGTGGCGTGCGCCGTCGGGGTAGCCGCGCGCGGCGGCGAGTTCTGCGATGAGGAGGTCGGCCTCGGCCACCGCCTGGCGGGGCGAGTCGACGAAGTGTTCCTGCACGGCCGTCCAGCGGTCCGCGTACCGCTGCCGCTCGGCGCCGTCCAGCGGCCGTTCCCGCAGGTCGCCGTGGCGTTCGAGGCGCTCGGTCAGCTCCCGTTCGGCGGCCGTGGTGTCCCCGTCGTGCAGGGCCACGGTCCGCTCGTACTCGGGCCCGAAGCGCCGCTTCAGGTTCGGACCGCCGCGCCGGGTGCGGCCCCGCACGGTCAGGGCGGCGGCGCCGAGGACCACGACCGCCGCGATCACGATCAACAGAATGATCAGGCCTGTGGACATGGTTGCCTTCCGGTCGGACCGGCCCCGCTGGCCGGTTCTCCCTTCGGGTGACCCGGAAGTTCGCCCACAAACGGCTGCCCGCCCCGGTTCGCCCCGCCATATCCGGTTGCGGAGGGGGCGGGGCGGCTCCCGACAATGGCCGGCATGACGTGGACGATCGCTCCGGAACCGTACGACTCCCCGGCCGCCGTCGCGCTGTGGCGGGCGTACTACACGGAGGTCAGCGACCGCTGGTACCTGCTGCACGAGGGGCGTCGCACCGACCCGGACGAGCTGGAGCGGGAGATCGCGGCCCACAGCGGTGCCGACCTCGCGCCCCCGCGCGGGCAGTTGCTCGTCGGGCGGTACGGCGGCACGCCGGCCGGTTCGGCGGGCGTACGGTCGCTGGACCCCGGCACGGCGGAGCTGACCCGGGTGTTCGTGCTGCCGGAGCTGCGCGGCCGGGGCGGGGCCCCGCTCCTCGTGGCCGCCGCCGAGGAGGCCGCCCGTGCTCTCGGCGCCCGGCGGATCGTCCTCGACACCCGCGGCGACCTGGTCGAGGCCCGCGCCCTGTACGCCCGCCTCGGCTACACGGAGACCGCCCCGCACAACACCGACCGGTACGCCGAACACTGGTTCCGCAAGGAGCTGCCGCCGGCGCGGGCCGTCAACTGATCTTCGTCACCGTGCCGTTGTGCGGGCGTTCGCGTTCGGCGCCGCAGAGTTCCCCGGTGAGCTCGCGGACCAGCCGGGTCAGGTCGGTCGAGCGGCCGGGCTGCCACCAGTCGCCGAGCAGTTCGGCCAGGGACTCCTCGCGGGCCGTGGCGAGCCGTTCGGTGACCTCGCGGCCGGCGTCGGTCAGGACCAGGTCGAGGCCCCGGCGCTCGGCGAGCCGCCGTTCCTCGACCTGGCGGGCGGCGGCCATGACGGCCTGGAGCGGGACCGGGCTGCGCTCGGCGAGCACCGCCGGTTCGACGGAGCCGTAGCGGCGGATGCGCAGCAGCATCCAGCTGGCGGCGGGCAGCAGGTCGTACCCGGCCCGTTCGGTGATCTCCCGGTAGATCTCGCGGCGGCCCTCGCGGGTGCCGAGCACGGACAGGGCGCGGCACACCTCGTCGTAGGAGGAGCGCTGGACCGGGTTGGGCGGGATGGTCTCGGAGGCGTCGGGCGCGGTGACCGAGCCGCGCAGCCGGTCCTCCTTCAGCAGCCAGGCGAGCAGGAAGCCGAGGAGGGCGACGGGCGCGGCGTAGAGGAAGACGTCGGTGATGGCGGACGCGTACGCGTGCAGGGCGGCCGGGCGCAGCGGGGGCGGCAGGGCGGCGATGCCCCGGGGGTCGGCCTTCAGCGCGCCGGGGGTGGCGCCGGGTGGCAGGCGTACGCCCCGGAAGGCGTCGGTGAGCTTGTCGCCGAGACGGCTCGCGAAGACGGTGCCGAAGATGGCCACGCCGAAGGAGGCGCCGACGGAGCGGAAGAAGGTGGCGCCGGAGGTGGCGACGCCGAGGTCCTCGTAGGAGACGGCGTTCTGCACGATGAGCACCAGGACCTGCATGACGAGGCCGAGGCCGGTGCCGAAGACGAAGAAGCAGACGCTCATCACGGCGGTCGAGCTGTGCTCGTCGAGCCGGTGCAGGAGCAGCAGGCCGAGGGTGGTGACGGCGGTGCCGGCGATCGGGAACACCTTCCAGCGGCCGGTGCGGCTGACGATCTGCCCGGAGAGGGTGGACGACAGCAGCAGGCCGAACACCATCGGCAGCATGTGGACGCCGGACAGGGTCGGGGAGATGCCGTGGACGACCTGGAGGAAGGTCGGCAGATAGGTCAGCGCGCCGAACATGGCGAAGCCGACGATGAAGCTGATGACGGCGGCGAGGGTGAAGGTGCGGATACGGAACAGCCCCAGCGGCAGGACCGGTTCGGCGGCCCGGCGCTCGACGGCGACGAACGCCGCGGCGAGGACGACGCCGAGGACGGCGAGCCCGATGATCCGCGCCGATCCCCAGGGCCAGGTGGTGCCGCCGAGGGAGGCGACCAGCACCAGGCAGGTGGCGACGGCGGCGATCAGGAAGGTCCCCAGGTAGTCGATGACGTGGTGGGCGGTGCGGCGCGGGATGCGCAGGGCGGTGGCGATCACGGCGAGCGCGATCACGCCGATGGGCAGGTTGACGTAGAACACCCAGCGCCAGCTGAGGTGTTCGGTGAACAGCCCGCCGAGCAGCGGCCCGAGCACGCTGGTCGTGCCGAAGACGGCGCCGAACAGGCCCTGGTAGCGCCCGCGTTCGCGCGGCGGCACCAGGTCGCCGACGATCGCCATGGACAGCACCAGCAGCCCGCCGCCGCCCAGGCCCTGGAGCGCCCGGAAGGCGATGAGCTGGGGCATGTCCCGCGCCATGCCGCACAGCGCCGATCCGATCAGGAAGATCACGATGGCCGTCTGGAACAGCCGCTTGCGGCCGTACTGGTCACCGAGCTTGCCCCACAGCGGGGTCGCGGCGGTCGAGGCCAGCAGATAGGCGGTGACGACCCAGGAGAGGTGCTCCAGGCCGCCGAGGTCGCTCACGATCGTCGGCAGCGCGGTCGACACGATGGTCTGGTCGAGCGCGGCGAGCAGCAGCCCGAGCAGCAGCGCGCCGATCGGCACCAGCACGCTGCCCGGAACGTGTTCGCCGCCGCTCACGCCCTTCGTCGTGCCGTGCGTCTCCAGGGCCATGGGACCTCCCGGGGGTCGGGTGCATCTCCTCCATGGTGATCGGTGTCACCACTTATGGCCTGCCGAGTGCTGCGGATCCGGAGGAAATCCGCATAATCTCTGGAGTTCCCGAGGGGAGGGGACACACGCGTGACGGGAGAGCAGGGCACCACGTGCCCGGAGTGCGGGACGCCGAGGGGGCCGGACAACACGCCGTCGTGCGACTGCACGGCGCGCGCGTCGCAGGCCCTGCGCGAGATCCGCACGGCCGAGGCGGCTGCGGCGGAGGACTTCGACCCGCTGCGGATACGGCCGTACGTGGAGATGCGGCCGGCCCCCGAGGAGCCCCCGCCCGCACCACCCGCCGGAACCGCTCCGCCGCCTCATCCGCAGCTGCCCGTGTCACCGCTCGGCGCGGCGGCGGAGCCGGACGCGCCCACGGCCGGAACCGAGGCCGACCGGCCCCGGCGCCGCTCCCGTCGTACGGTGCTGCTGGCCGCCGGGGGCGCGGGGGTGGCCGTCGTCGCGGTGGCCGGTTCCGCGCTGTTCTCGTACCAGGCGCCGGTCCGGGGCCGGGCGGCCCAGGAGGTCAGGGAGAGCATCCCGGAGACGACGACACGGGCGCCGTCCTCGGCGACGGCCCCGGCTCCCCCGGTGACATCCCGTCCACCGCTGCCCTCTCCCTCGGCGACGGCCGACCCGAGCCCGTCGCAGGGCTCCGCCTCGCCGTCCCCGACCGCGTCCCCGACGGCCTCCCCGAGCGCCTCCCGCGCCGCCGCCTCACCGACCCCGTCCACGACGCCGTCGGGCACCCCGGGCACCACGCCCGCCACGCCACCGGTGCTGCGACGCGGTGACACGGGCCCGGAGGTCACCGAGCTCCAGCAGCGCCTGCGCCGGCTGAACCTCTACGGCGACCAGATCAACGGCATCTTCACCCGCCCGGTCGAGGACGCGGTGCGCAACTACCAGCTGGCCCGGGGCATCATGGGCGACGGCCTGGGAACGTACGGCCCGGCGACGCGCAGGAGCCTGGAGTCGGAGACGCCGGAGCCGTAGCGCCTCGTGCGCGCACGACCACGGCGTCGAACCGGGCCGTCAGCCGATGTGCAGCCGGATCCCCCCGCCGGCCACCGCCTCGACCCGCACCTGCGTGAGATCGGGCACCGCCACGTCCGGCTCGTGGAACACCGCGCGCGGCCCGACCCCCACCACGCGCATCCCGGCGGCGCGCCCCGCCGCGATCCCCGCGCCGGAGTCCTCGAAGACGATGCAGTCGGCCGGGTCGACGCCCAGTTCGGCGGCGCCCTTCAGGAAGCCCTCGGGGTCCGGCTTGCTCGCGCCGACCGACTCGGCGGTGACGCGGACGGCCGGCAGGGGCAGCCCGGCGGCGTTCATGCGGGCGGTGGACAGGGCGACGTCGGCGGAGGTCACCAGGGCGTGCGGAAGCCCCTCCAGCGAGGAGAGGAGGGCACGCGCGCCGGGGATCTCGATCACGCCGTCGGTGTCGGCGGTCTCCTCGGCGAGCATGCGGGCGTTGTCGGCGAGGTTCTGCTCGACCGGCCGGCCGGGGAGGAGGACGGCCATGGAGGCGTGGCCCTGCCGGCCGTGCACGACCTTCATCACCTCGTCACCGTCCAGCCCGTGCCGCTCGGCCCAGCGCCGCCAGATGCGCTCGACCACGGCGTCCGAGTTGACGAGGGTGCCGTCCATGTCGAGCAGGAGGGCGCGGGCGGTGAGGACGGCGGGCGTGGCGGTGGCCGGCATCGGCAGCTCCAGGAACGGGAGGACCCGGGTCGGGCGGACGTCGGGTGGGACAAGGCGGCCCCGCCCGCCGGTCAGGGAAAACGGGCGGGAGCCACTTTGTTTCCCCACGGTACAAAACCAGCCCGCGTTCCCGCCACCACCCCCGGCGAGCATTCACCCGGCGTTCGGCCCGGACCGGCCGCACGGCCGGGCCGTCCCGGTCAGCCGCGCACGGCCTCCCACAGGCTCCACACGCCGAGCGCCAGCATCAGCAGCGCCGCGATCTGCGTGATCAGCCGCAGCGGCACCCGCTTCATCAGGGCCTTGCCACCGACGATGCCGAGTCCGGCGACGGCCCACAGGCCCAGTACCGCGCCGAGGCCGACGGAGATCGGGTCGTCGTAGCGGGCGGCCAGGTTGGCGGTCATGATCTGGGTGAGATCGCCGAACTCGGCGACCAGGATGAGCATGAAGCCGGTCCCCGCGACCTTCCAGAACGACTGGTCGGCGGGCTTCTTGACCTCTTCGTCCTCCTCGCCCTTCTTCAGCAGGAGCATCGCGGCCCCGCCGAGGAAGAGGACGCCGGTGACGGCGTGCACGATCTGCTGCGGCAGCAGGGTCAGCACACTGCCGGCCGCGACGGCGAGCACGACGTGCAGCAGGAAGGCGGCGGCGACGCCCGCGAAGACGTACGAGGCGCGGTAGCGGGTGCCGAGGACGAGGCCGGCGAGCGCGGTCTTGTCCGGCAGTTCGGCGAGGAAGATGACGCCGAAGACGAGCGCCGTCACGGTGATGCTGATCAAGGTTCCTCAATCGGTCGGGCTGCCCCGCCGAGAGTGCGGTACGTCATGCGATGACACCTCGGCACGGCAGCACACTCGGCGCCCGCGCCGGGGGGCACGGGCGTGCACTGCTTGCCGAAGGTCTCGCTGGCGGACCCCGGTGAAACGCGGTCCGCCTCCGGGCGCCGGCTCAGGCTCGCTGAGCAGTATGTCGACGGTCCGGCGAAGAGCTACTCCCCTTCTGCGCTTCCCATCGTAAGGGATGTGAAAGTTCCGCCGTCAACCTTGTCGTGACATGCGCACGTCACTAACTTCTTACCGAGCGCTCACCCCCCGGCAACTCCGCCCCGCGAGCATTCCCTCGCTCCGGCTCCAACACCGCCACTCCACAAGGGAGTTCACGCATGCCGAAGTTCTACGCGCGTCGACGGACGAGCATACTCGCGGTCCTCACCGGCCTGATAGCCTCCGTCGCCCTGTTCAACTCCCCGAACGCATCCGCGGCCCTCCCCACGCCGGTCAGCGGCGCCACCGCCCGCAGCTACCTCTCCCAGCTCACCGTGGCCACCGAGAACCGCACCGGCTACAGCCGCGATCTCTTCCCGCACTGGATCACCATCAGCGGCACCTGCAACACCCGCGAGACGGTCCTCAAGCGGGACGGCTCGAACGTCGTGACCGACTCCTCCTGCGCCGCGACCAGCGGCAGCTGGTACTCCCCCTACGACGGCGCCACCTGGACCGCCGCCGCCGACCTCGACATCGACCACCTCGTGCCGCTGGCCGAGGCGTGGGACTCCGGCGCGAGCACGTGGACGACCGCGCAGCGGCAGGCGTTCGCGAACGACCTCACCCGGCCCCAGCTGATCGCCGTCACCGACAACGTCAACCAGGCCAAGGGCGACCAGGACCCGGCCACCTGGGTGCCGTCCCGGTCGGCGTACCTGTGCACGTACGTGCGGGCGTGGGTGCAGGTGAAGTACTACTACAACCTCTCGGTCGACTCCGCCGAGAAGAGCGCGCTGACGAACTACCTGGCCGGCTGCTGAGCCGGGGCGCTCAGGAAACCGGACGGCGGCGCATCAGGAAGGCCGCTGCCGCGCCGGCGCCGAACAGGGCCGCCACCGAGACGCCCGTGGCCAGCCAGGTGGCGCCCAGCCACTGGGCGCCGTAGTAGCCGAGGGCCACGCTGTAGGCGGCCCAGGACAGGCCGGCCAGGGCGGACCAGGGCAGGAAGTCGCGGACGCGGCGGTGGGCGGCACCGGCGCAGAAGGAGACGACCGAGCGGCCGGCGGGGGCGAAGCGGGCGAGGACGACCAGCGCGCCGCCACCGCGGGCCAGGGCGTCACCGAGGCGTTCCTGCGCGGTGGTCAGCCGCCGGGAGCGGGCTATCGCCCGGTCCAGCCGTTCCCCGCCGCGCCAGGCCAGCCGGTACGCCACCAGGTCGCCGAGGACGGAGGCGGTCGCGGCGGACAGGATCAGGGCCAGGATGTCCGGCACCTCGTGCGGGACCTGGCCCGCCGCGCCCGAGCCGGCCGCCGCCGCCGTGCCGGCCGTGATGACGAGCACACCGCTGGGCAGGACGGGCAGGAACACGTCGAGCAGGACCGACAGGGCCACCACGGCATAGATCCACGGCCCGGCCGCCAGCGACCCCACGCTCTCGAACACCACGACTCCCGACACTCCCCCGTTGACAGCCATACAGCGTACGCCGGGGGTGTGACAGGAGGTTCGCGGGGGGCTCGCGGGACGATCACGGACGGTTCACGGGCGGCGGGCCGCCTGACGGCCCGGCCGGCCGGGCCGTCAGGCGGCCACCGGGGACTGCTCCGGCGCGTGCTCGCCGTCCTCCGCCGCGCGGCGGACCAGGAGCCGGTCCAGGCCGAAGGCGCCGGAGCCGGTGAAGACGAGCAGGAAGAACGCCCAGCAGAACAGGGCCGACAGCTCGCCGCCGTTCTGTATGGGCCACAGGGCGGCCTGCTGGTGGACGTCGAAGTAGGCGTACGCCATCGAGCCGGAGGCGATCAGCGCGGCACCGCGGGTGCCGAGGCCGAGCGCCACCAGGCCGCCGGCGACCAGCTGGATCACGGCCGCGTACCAGCCGGGCCAGGCGCCGGTCGCGAGGGTGCCGCCGTCGGTGCCTGCGGCGCCGCCGAGGACGCCGAACAGGGAGGCGGCGCCGTGCACCGCGAAGAGCAGGCCGAAGACGACGCGGAAGAGCCCGATCACATAGGGCTGAGCGGAATTGAGGCGTGCGGACATGGAGAGATCTCCTCTTCGGTGACGGTCGGGCCGGCCGGGGACGGAGAAGGCCGGTCGTGGGGACGGCAGTACCGAACAGGTGACCTAGGTTAGGGGTGCCTAACGAGTACTTGCAAGTTCAACATTCGGCCATGGCGCCGGCGGCCCGGCGGCCCGGCGCCGGGCACCGCGCCCCGCGGCCCCGTCCGCGCCACCGCGTCGGCGTCCGACGGCGTGACCGGGTCCGCCCCTGGCCGGGCGCCCGCCACGGGCACAGAGGGCACGTCTTCCGCGAGCTTCCCGGAAGCCGACATCCCTACACATGCGCACCTTTGATGGGCCGTCAAGCAGTACGGCCGCCCGCGCCACGTCCAGCCCACCTGTCTCATAACCGTCCACGGCGTGCGGTCGGCAGCCCTTCGCGGGCACCGCCTCGGCCGTGCGCCGCACAGCGGGATGACCGCGCCTGCATGGGAGGCGTCACACGCCGAGTACGCCGAGTACGCCGAGTACGCCGAGTACGCCGAGTACGCCGACAGGCGGGTGCCCGGCGCCCCCGGCCGGCCGGCCGCGGCCCCGGCGCCCTTCGGGGCGCTACCCCCCTCGCCGCACCGACTGCCCCCGCACCTCCAGCTCCCCGAGCAGCTCCGTCGTGGCCCGCGCCACCGCTTGCACCGCCTTGTCGAAGGCCTCGCGGTTGTGGGCGGCGGGGGCCCGGAAGCCCGAGATCTTCCGCACGTACTGCAACGCGGCCGCGTGGATGTCCTCGTCCGTGGCCTCACCGGGCAGCACGGGCGGACGCAGCGTCTTGATGCTCCGGCACATGCGCCCAGTCTCGCGCGCCCCGCCGTGCCCTGCGATGATCTGCGCGAAGGCGGCCACCGACACCCGGGGCCGACCGTCGAGAGGACAACTTCATGACGCACCCCCTCACCGTGGCCGTCCTCGGCCCCGGCGGCACCGGTGGCCTGCTCGCCGCCCTGCTGTCCCGCTCCGGGCACCGCGTGATCTGCCTGGCCGGCGAGGCCACGGCCGACACCCTGCGCGGTACCGGCATCACGGTCCGCAGCCCGCAGTTCGGCGACTTCACGGCCGCCGTCGACGCGGACACCGAACTGCGCGAGCCGGTGGACGCCTGCCTGGTCACCGTGAAGCACACCGCGCTCGGCGACGCCCTGACCCGGGTCCCGCCCGCCGTCCTCGGCGACGCCCTGGTCGTCCCGCTGCTGAACGGTGTCGAACACCCCGGGACCCTGCGCGCCCGCTACCGTCCCGACCGGGTCGCCCCGGCCGTGATCCGCGTGGAGTCCACCCGGATCGCCCCGGGCGTGATCGAGCACGGCAGCCCGTTCACGGAGATGGACCTCGCCGGGGACGCCGTACCCCGCGCCCGGCTCGACGCGCTGGCCGCCCACCTCACCGCCTGCGGTACGACCACCCGCGTGGCCGGGGACGAGACGGCGGCCCTGTGGGCCAAGATGGCGTTCCTCGCCCCGTTCGCCCTGCTCACCACCCGGTACGGCGTCCCGCTCGGCGTGGCCCGCACCCGTCACCGGGACGAACTCCAGGCGCTGGTCGCGGAGACCACCGCGGTCAGCCGTGCCTGCGGCGCCCCGGCCGACCCGGCCCAGGCCCTGGCCCGGTACGACGCCTTCCCGCCCACCGCCAAGTCGTCCATGCAGCGCGACGCCGAGGCGGGCCGCCCGCTCGAACTGGACGCCATCGGCGGGGCGCTGCTGCGCGCGGCCGAGCGGCACGGGGTACCGGTGCCGGTGGCGGCACGGCTGGTCCGGGAGCTGCGGGACTCCGCCCCCTGATCCGGCGCCGCCCTCCCCGCCCCGCCGGGAGCCCAGGGGCAGGGGCGGTCGGCGATCACGTGCTCGCCGGACGCCGTACGCCCCGCGCCACCCGTTCGGCTGAACCTCCCCCCTGACCCCGCGGACGGCCTCGCCCCCGTAAATCGAACAGGCGTAGCATTGCCGCGTGGCTACGACCTATGAATTCCCCAGTGACCTCCTCGCCGGCCAGGAGGAGCTGCATCAGGTCCGGGCCGAGCTCTCGGCCCTGCTCAAGCGGCTGCCCTGGTCGGTCGAGCCGATGGACGGCTTCAGCGACGACACCGGCTGGCGCAAGGTGGAGCGGCCCGCGTCCCCCGGCTGGACGGAGGACGAGCAGGCCGAGGTGGAGAAACTGCGGCGGCGCGAGCACGAACTCGCGGTCTTCGTCAGCACGCACCGCTTCTGGGCCGAGGTCGCGGCGGCGGACCGCGTGGAGGCCCGCTCCCGGCTGAAGCACGCCCACGAGACGGCGGCGGAAGGGGAATAGCGCAAGGAAACGGCCCCTCGGAAGACTGCTCCGAGGGGCCGGACCGGTGGGCGCGGACGGTTTCGAACCGCCGACATCCTGCTTGTAAGGCAGGCGCTCTACCCCTGAGCTACGCACCCGGGACAGGTGGACAGCCTACCTTGCCCGAGCGACTGCCCTGCACACCGGACAGGGGGGTTAACCCCACCCCGTTCCGGGAGGCCGCCGGATCGTCGGCGCGGGCCCGCGGGCCCTAGCGTCGGCCTCGACCGAAGCACTCCGGCGCCGCGTCCCGCGCGCCGGATCAGACCGGTGCACGCCGTGGAGCCGGTTCAGGGGGAGACATCACATGGTCCGTTCGCTCTCGTTCCGCGCGGCCCGGCCCGCCGTGCTCGCCGGTGCGCTCCTCGCGGGGCTCACCGCCTGTGGCGCCTCCGCCGGCGACGACACACATCCGGATCACCGGTCCTTCGCGCTGCACGGCCGTACCCTCACCGTCGACTCCGACGACTCGGCGCTGGAGATCGTCGCCGCTCGGGGGCAGAAGGCCGGCACGGTCGGGGTGACCCGCTGGTTCGAGGGGTCCGTGGTCGCCGGCGGCGAACCCGAGGTGCGGTGGTCCATGGACGGCGACCGGCTCGTGCTGCGGGTGCACTGCTCCGGGATCATCGCCGACTGCTCGGCCCGGCACCGGATCGAGGTGCCGCGCGGGGTCGGCGTCACGGTCGTGAACGAGGACGGCGCCGTGCGGGCCTCCGGGTTCCGGGACCCGGTCAGCATCCACGTCAGCGACGGCGCCGTGCGCGTCACCGACACCAGCGGCCCGCTGGACCTGCGGGCCGACGACGGATCGGTGCGCGCGGTGGTCTCCTCGCGCCGGGTGAAGGCCGCCACCAGCGACGGCTCCGTGGACGTCGAGCTGACCGGCCCGCCGGACCTGGTCGACGTCCGCAGCGACGACGGATCGGTGACGGTCGGCCTGCCCAAGGGCGCGTACCGGGTGTCGGCGGGGGCCGACGACGGGTCGGTGACGGTGTCCGTGCCCCGCGACGACAGCAGCCCGCACCGGGTGTCGGCGCACACCCAGGACGGGAAGGTCACGGTGCGCACGGCGAACTGACCGGCCCGTGTGTTCGTCTTCAACGGGTGGGAGAATGACACCACCCAGGGCGGACCACAGCACGGGAGAGGGATGTGACGGCGACACCGGGCACGCCAGCCAGCCAGCCGTACCCGCCGCCGTCCACCGCACGCGCCCGGCGCGGCCCCTCCCCGCTGCGGGACGCCCTCGCGCTGCTCGGCCTGCCGGTGCTGGCCGCGCTCGCGCTGCCCGCCGCCTTCGCCGGCGGCGGCACCCGGCGCTGGTTCGGCGGGCGGGCGGAGAGCCACCGGGCCGACGCGCAGGCCGCGAAGGACGCGGCGGCGACGGCGTTCTACGAACTCGACACCGCGCAGCGGGATCTGCGGATCTCGGTGGAGACCGTCTCGGCGGTGGACGACTCCCCCGCCGCCCGGCGGGCCGTGTCCGACTTCGAGGCGCTCGGACGCCGGATCGACGAGGCCAGCCGGCGCTACATCCAGGCCGTGGACGCCCACGACCTGGACCGGCACGACCTGGAGGCCGGCACGGCGGCGCGGGCGCGGGCCGAGCTGACCGCGGCCAAGGACGAGCTGGACCGGGTCCGGCAGGAGCTGGACCGGTTCGGAAGCTCGCTGGAGCCGCTGCTGGGCAAGGCGGAGACGCAGCTGGCCCGGCTGGCGCCCGCCGTGGAGCGGGCCCGGCAGTCGCTGCTGGCGGCGAGCAACGCCCTGGACGCCGTGCGGGAGCGGAACCTGCGGGCCGACGAGCTGGCCGCGCGGCTGGCGGCCCTGTCGCCGGAGCTGACCAAGCTGAACCAGGGTGCCGGGCGGCACGGGGTGCAGGCGACGCTGGAGCGGGCCGAGCGGGTGCAGCGGGAGGCCGGGGCGGTCCTGGCGGAGGCGGAGCGGCTGCCGGAGCGGGCGGCCGAGACCGACCACCGGCTGGTCAGCCTGCGCACCAGGGCCCAGGCGCTGACCACGCGGGCCGGACAGGTGGAGCCGGTGCTGAGCGAGCTGCGCCGCCGCTTCACCGCCGCCTGCTGGCAGGACCTCCAGCACGTGCCGGAACAGGCCGCGGAGAACGTACGGCAGGCCGAGCTGAAGCTCCGGGAGGCGCAGGCGGCGCGGGACGCCCAGCACTGGGCGGACGCGACCTCGCTGCTGTCGACGGTGCGCGCCCTGCTGAACGCCACCGACGAGGCGGTGTCGGCCGCCGGTGACCGGCTGGCCAGGCTGAACGCGGTGCAGAAGGATCCGCAGGCGGAGATCGAGCGGACCCGGTTCGCGATCCGGGACGCCCAGCGGCTGGCCATGACGGGCCGTACGACCCCCGATCCGCGGCACGCCCGGCCGCTGGACGACGCGGTGGCCCGGCTGGAGCGGGCGATCGGCGCCCTGGAGGGGCGGCACCCGGACTACTGGCACTTCCTCACCGAGACGGAAGGGGTGCGGCAGACGGTGGCGCGGGTGGTGGCGCAGATCCGCGAGGAGCGCGGCGCCGGGCACTGACGTGCGTGTTGCCGGGTGCTGTGCGGCAGCGGATATTAAGAGGACGGATGGCCTCCGCTAGCGCCCGAGGGAGGCGGACATGGCCACACACGCGGTGCACACGAGGAAGGCCGAGGAACGACGGCCCCGGCTGGACGACCATCTGCCCGTCGACCACCGGCTCAACCAGGTCTACCGGATCGGCGCCGGCCTCATCGGCGGATTCCTGGTCGCCTTCGGCATTCTCGGTTTGATCGACCAGATCGGCTTCTTCAGCACGGGCGGCAACACGGTCGCCGGGCTGAACTCCAACGGCGCGCTGAGTGTGCTGTCGATCGTCATCGGCGCGGTGCTGCTGGCCGGCATGGTGATCGGCGGGAACCTCGCGTCGACCCTGAACATGGTCCTCGGCGTGCTGTTCCTGCTGAACGGCTTCTTCTTCCTCGGCCTGCTGGACACCGCCAGCAACTTCCTGGCGTTCAAGATCCAGAACGTGTTCTTCAGCTTCATCGTGGGCCTGCTGCTGATGACCTTCGGCATGTACGGCCGGGTCGGCCACAACCTGCCGCACGACAACCCCTACTGGCGGGCCCGCCACCCCGACGCCCCCCCGCAGGAACAGCGGACGCCGCCCGAGCAGCTGACGCGGCAGGAGCGGCGCCCGCGGGACGAACAGCGGGAGGGGCCGGAGCAGCGGGGCCCGCGGCAGCCTGGACCGGGTCAGGTCCTGTAGGCGTAGAACGCCGCGTTCGGGTACGAGGCGACGAGGCTGGCCACCGACCGGTTGTACGTGTTGGTCGAGTGGTAGCTCACGTACGGCACGCCCCGGCTGTCCCGGTTCGTGACGATCATCGAGTGGTCCTTGGACCCGTCCCGGTTGAAGTCCATCTGGAGCACGTCGCCGAGGTCCATCTGGTAGACGTTGGCGAGGCTGGTGGCGCGCTTCGAGGACAGGGCGAACCAGGAGAACTCGTTGACGCCGACGAACGAGTCGGACTGGATGTCGGCGGTGCCGAACCACTTCTTCCAGTCGTACGTGTAGCCGGGCACGTGCTTCCAGCCGCCGGCCTTGAGGACCTGGCTGACGAAGTTGGTGCAGTCGCCGCCGGCCCCCTGCCCGTTGAAGTCCGGGTAGGCCGGGTTGTACTTGTTCCAGTACTTCTGCGCGTACGCGACCATGGCCTTGTAGTCGTAGCCGGTCGCGGAGAAGTTCTTCTTGTTGACCGGTGCGGGCCAGGTGGTGGCGGCGCGGGCCGCGGAGGGCGGGCCGTCGTCCGCGGTGGCGGTCTTCGCCGAGGTGACGGCGGGCTTGGCGACCTGGTTCACCGCGAGGTAGCCGTCGTCGGTGTCCCGGATGCCGGTGAGCCGCCAGGTGCCGTGCCGGTCGGCCTGGAAGGTCAGCTCGTGGTGGGCCTGGAAGCCGGTCGACTTGGGACCCTTGGCGGTGGCCTCGCCGTAGGTCAGCGACGTGGTCTCGGTGACGGCTACCTTGGCGTGCCGGCCCTTCACCCGGGTCGCGTCGAGCGTGACCTTGGTGCTGCCCGCGCGGTACGTCTCGCCCAGCCGGGCCAGCCGGCCGCGGCGGTCACGCAGCTCGTCCAGCGCGGACTTCTCCTGGCGGGTCTGCCCGCCGGACAGGCGCACGGAACCGGAGAAGCCGGACGTGTGCCGGGTCTCCGCCTTCCCGGCGCCCTCCACGAGGGCCTGCGTGCGGTCGGTGAAGACCGCGTCGGCCAGCCGCTGGAAGGTCGCTTTGGTCGCCGCGTCCACCGTCGGGTCGTCGGTCACCGCCGCACCGGCGCTCCAGTTGGGCACCAGGGCCACGCCGGCGACCACCGAGGCGGCCGCGGCGGTGACTATGCCCGTGCGGCGCCGCCCACGGCTCAGTCTTCTAGATCTCAATGATGTTCCCCTCTACGCCGGTACACCTACCGGGCGAGGGGCATCTTCGCACGCCGTGTGCGTCGGTTGTGAAGGGGGTTGCACAAGTGGAATCCCCCGTGCGCGCCCGTCACTTGACGACCGTCGACCAGTCGGGCGACTGGGCCGGGTCGAGGCTGCGCAGGGCGGCCAGGGTCTGCGGCTTCTGCGCGTCGAGCCAGTCGGACAGCTCCTTGAAGGACACGCACTTGACGCCCTCCTTGGTGCAGACGTTCTTGACCACCTGGTCGATGGACTTCATGTAGATGCCGCCGTTCCAGTCCTCGAAGTGGTTGCCGATGAACAGCGGGGCCCGGCTGCCGTAGTACACCCGGTTGAAGCCGGCCATGTAGGAGTCGACGGTCTGCTGCTGCCACTGGGGGAACTTGGCCGGGTCGCCCTGGGTCTCACCCTCGGACTGGTTGTACAGGAAGTTGAAGTCCATGGACAGGCCCTGGTACTTGCCGCTCTCGTACGGCAGCATCTGGAGCGGGAAGTCCCATATGCCCTTCTTCTTCGACGGCCATATCTGGAAGTCGCCCGGTGAACTGGCGTCGTAGCGCCAGCCGTAGTCCTTCATGGCCTTCAGCAGGTTCGGCTGCCCCTCCAGGCAGGGCGCCCGGCCGCCGGTGACCTCCTTCTTGAAGTCGAAGGGCAGCGGCGCGAGGTCCTTGAAGCCGGTGTTGGTCTTCCAGTGCTCCACGAAGGAGTAGAACTGGTCGATCTCGCTCTTCCACTCCTCGACGCTCCAGTCGCCGCCGCCCTTGGCGCCGCAGAAGTGGCCGTTGAAGTGGGTGCCGATCTCGTTGCCGTCCTCGTACGCCTTGCCCAGCTGCTCCACCGTCGTGCGGATGTGGTCGTCGGTGGCGTAGTCGATGGCGGCGTCGCCCGGGGAGTGCATGGGGCCGTGGTACTGGGACTTCTTGCTCTTGGGCAGCAGGTAGATGCCGGTGAGGAAGAAGGTCATGTGGGCGTTGTACTCCTTGGCCAGCTCCCGGTAGTGCGAGAACAGGTGGTCGCTGCCCTCCAGCGCGCCGTCCCAGGAGAAGACCACGAACTGCGGCGGCTTCTCACCGGGCTTGAGCGGCACCGGCTTCAACTGCCCCTTCTGCGGCCCGGTGTAGGAGGTGGAGCCGTCCCCGAGCACCTTGGTCCTGCCGTCCCACTCCGGGGTCGGACTGGCCTTCGGCGCGCTCTTCCGTCTCTTGCCGGCCGCGGCGGCCGGTGTGCTGTTGCCGTCCGTGCCGGACAGCGCCAGGAACCCGGCGACCAGCGAGGCGACGACGAGGAGGGCGGCCAGCGTCAGAACCTGCGGCCGGGTGGCGCGGGGCGCGCTGCGGCTGCGGGGGGCTCGGCGGCGGCCTGACGACGACATCTTGCGGGGCATGCGCGGCTCATTCTGCGGAAGGGGAGGGGGTACGGGCCCCGGCTCAGCCGAGACCCGTCGCTGCCGACCAGAGGGCATACGGGACGCTGTGGGCGGACGAGCCGGCCAGGCCCTTGAGCGGCAGTGGCTCCAGGGACTTGGCCAGGTCGATCCGGTAGACGACGATCGCGGTGGACACGGAGTCGGCCGTGCCGACGTACCAGGCGGCGGTGTCCTTCTCGGTGGTGCCGGCCTTCCCGGACACCCCGGCCCGGCCGGCCGCCGCCTCCGGATGGGCGGTGCGGAAGGAGTCGGTGAGCGCCTCCGTGACCTCCTCGGCCACCTTGGCGCCGACCGCGCGCTCCGGGCGCGGGGTGGCCAGGGGGACCGGGGAGCCGTTGCGGGTGATCCGGCGCACCGAGTACGGCTCGGTGTGGTTGCCGCCGGCGGCGAAGGTGGCGTAGCCGCCGGCCATCCGGATCGCGCTGGGGGTGGAGTTCCCCATCGACAGGGCCGGAACCCGGGGGCCGATGCTGGAGGACAGCAGCCCGGACGCCACGGCGGTCTGGCGCACCTTGTCCAGGCCGGTGTCCATGCCGAGCTGCATGAACGGCGTGTTCACGGACCGGGCCACGGCCTCGCGCAGACTGATGTCCCCGTACGACCGGCCGCCGTCGTTGTGCGCGGCGACCTTCTTGCCGCTGCGGTCCCAGTACGGCCCCTCGGGGGTGGTGACGGGCACGCCGTCGTCGCCGTCGTAGACGCTGTCGGGGGTGACGGGGGTGGCGGGTCCGGTGCGCGTCTTGTGCACGCCGTGTTCGAGCCCGGCGGCGTAGACGAACGGCGTGAACGCGGTGCCGGCCGGGACGGTGGTCGCGTTGGACTCGTTGTAGCCCTGGGTACGGTGGTCGGGGCCGCCGTAGACGGCGAGGATCCGGCCGTCCGCGGCCACCGAGGCGGCGCCGTAGTGGCCGTTCTTCGCCGCCGCCGGGTTGTCCTGCCTGGCCTGCTTGCGGGCCTTGGTGACGGCGTCGGTGAGGGCCTTCTCCCGCTTGCGGTCGAAGGTCGTGTAGATCTGGTAGCCGCCCAGGTCGAACTGCTTGTCCGTCAGGTGCCCGGCCTTCTTGGCGTACTGCGAGGCCAGCTCCACCAGGTAGTCGCTCTGCGCACCGGTGTTGTACAGCGGGTTGCTCTTCAGCGGCTCGGGGAACTCGGTGTACTTCGCCCGTTCCTGCGGCGACAGCTTGCCGATCTTGACCATGCGGTCGAGGATCCAGGCCCAGCGCTCCACGGCCCGCGCGTGGTTGGCCTTGCTGAGCGTGGGGTCGAACAGGCCCGCGCCCTTGAGCAGCCCGGCGAGCATGGCCGCCTCGGAGGCGTTGAGCTTGCCGACGTCCTTGCCGTAGTACGCCTGGGCGGCGCGCTGGATGCCGTAGCTGCCGCGGCCGAACCAGCTGGTGTTGAGATAGCCCTCCAGGATCTGGTCCTTGCTCATCCTGTTGTCCAGTTTGAGGGCGATCATCGCTTCGGTGAATTTGCGGCTGATGGTCTGGTTCTGCGTCAGATAGACATTCTTGACGTATTGCTGGGTAATGGTCGATCCGCCCTCGGTGTCCCCTTGTCCCAGCGTGCGGAACACCGCCCGGGTGATGCCTCTGGCGGATATGCCCGGGTCCGAGTAGAAACTCTCGTTCTCCGCCGCGAGCACCGCCCAGCGGACGTCCGGGGGGATGTCCTTCAGCGGCATCGCCTGCCGCTGCACCCAGCCCGTACGGGCCATGGGCGTGCCGTCGGACCAGAAGTAGACGTTGTCCTGCTGGGTGGCGTACGAGTTGAGGTTCTGCGGTATGTCCGTCAGCGCGTACGCGGTGACGAGGAACGCGCTGAGCAGACCGAACGAGGTCAGGGTGGCGCCGAGCCACTGGCGCCAGGAGGGCATCCAGCGGCGCCAGCCGGTGCGCCCGGGGCGCGGGTACACCGGCTTCAGGCGGCGCGCGTACGGGGCCAGCGGGCCGAGCAGCCGGACGACGGCGCCCAGGGCCGCCCTCGCGGGCGCGACGCGCTCCCGTCCGGCGGAGCGCGCGTCACGCCGGCGTTCGGCCCGGCCGCCGCCCGGAGCGGGCGGCTCCGGCGGCGGGGGCACGCGCAACTGCATGGTCTGGTCCGCCCTGAGGGCGTCCACTCTCAGATGCAGCGTCTCATCGGCGTCCAACGGCTCCTCGCCACGGCCACCCCCCATGGGGCCGTCCTCCCCCTGCGACGCATCGGTCACGCCTGCGTCTCCCTCCGCACTCGGTCTTGCTCGCGCGGGTGAGCTGAGCATCCTCGCAACGGCGTTCACAAATTATCAGTAACGTTTTCGAATGCCCTGCACATATGCCGGATAGAAAGCAACGCTCGTGAAACATTGAGACGTCCCCGGCCGGGGCCTTGACGGCTAACCTGGGGCCATGCCTCGTTACGAGTACCGCTGCCGGACCTGCGGCGACACGTTCGAACTCAACCGGCCCATGGCCCAGTCCGCCGCCCCCGCGTCGTGCCCCGCGGGGCACGACGACACGGTGAAGCTCCTGTCGACGGTGGCGGTGGGCGTGTCGAACAACACGTCCGCGCCCGCGCCTTCGCCGAGGGCCGGTGGGGGCGGGTGCTGTGGGGGCGGGTGCTGCGGGTAGCCGCCACGGGGGTGCCGTGCGGGGCCGCACGTCGATGCGGCCCCGCACCCCTCAGGTCGGCTGCCGTGCCGCCCTCAGGAACTCCCGTAGGATCCGCTCTCCCGCCAGGACACCGCGTTCCGGGAGGGAGCTGATCCGCGGGGCCGTCCAGTCGGTGTCGGCGAGTTCGCCGTGGCCGGGGCGCCAGCCCCGGTCGGCGGCCAGCAGCAGGTCGGCGTCGAGCAGGGAGTCCCCGGCGGCCAGCGTCAGCTGCGCGCCGGTGCGCCGGGCCACCTCACGGACGGCCGCGCTCTTGGTGAGCGGCTTCGGCACGGCGTAGATCTTGCGGCCTTGCAGGGACACCGTCCAGCCCCGGTTCTCCGCCCACACCGCGAGCTCCTTCACCCAGTCCCCGGGCAGCAGTTCGCGCTCCACCACGAGGTAGGCGAACAGGTCCTCGGCGATCCGGTGCTTGCGTACCCACACCGGGTCGGCGGACCGCAGCAGGTACTCGCTGACCTCCGCCAGCGGCGCGCACTCGTCGGCGAGCCGTGCCTGGACGCCCGCGTGCCAGTCGTCGTCGGTGACCCCGTCGACCAGCAGATGGCCGCCGTTGGCGCAGATCGCGTACGCCGGCGGCGGGCCCGGCAGGTTGATCCGCTGGTACTGCTTGCGCGTCCGGGTGGTCGTCGGCACGAAGACGGCCGTGTCGCCGAGGTCGGTGAGCAGCTGGGCCGCGGTCTCGGTCATGTAGGACAGCGGCTTGGCCTCGTGCACCTCCACGCACAGCAGCCGGGGCGCCCGCGGGTCCGGCATGGTCAGCGCGAGGGCCGCCGAGGAGTAGATCAGCGTGCGGTCCAGGTCGCTCGCCACCAGCACCGGCATCAGACGTTCACCGCCCTGCCGTCGGCGCCCGTGGCGCCCCGCGTGTACTGGGGGTGGATCAGCCCGACGCAGGTGTACGGCAGGTCGTCCACCTCCTCCACCGGCACCCCGCGCTGCTCGGCGAGCAGCCGCACATGGGCCAGGTCCGCGCCCGCCCCCGCCCGCGCGAGGATCTTCCACGGCACCCGCCGCAGCAGCACCCGGGTGGTCTCGCCGACGCCGGGCTTGACGAGGTTGACGTCGTGGATGCCGTACTCCTCGCTGATCCGCTCGACCGCCCGCCAGCCCTCCCAGGTCGGGGTGCGGTCCGCGGCCGGCAGTTCCTTCACCGCGCTGTCCACGCCCTCGGCCACCTCGGGGAAGCGGGCGGCGACGGCGTCGAGGAAGGCCACGGAGACGTCCGCGCCCGCGAGTTCCCGGTAGAACTTGGCGCCGTGGAAGTCGTGCGGACCGACCAGGTCGGCGCGCAGCACCGTGCGGGAGATCAGCCCGGAGACGGTCGAGTTGAGGCACGCGGAGGGGATGAGGAAGTCCTCGCGGGTGCCGTAGGTGCGTACGCAGGAGCCGGGATCGGCGAGGACCGCGATCTCCGGGTCGAATCCGCTGACGCCCTCCTTCCGCTCGAACTCCTCGACCGCTTGGGCGAGTTCACGGGTGATCGCGCCCTTGCCGGTCCAGCCGTCGACGAACACGACGTCCCGCGGGTCGTGGTGGGCGGCCAGCCAGCGCAGCGCGTTGGCGTCGATGCCCCGGCCGCGCACGATCGACACGGCGTAGTGCGGCAGGTCGAGGCCGTGCCGGAACCGGGCCCAGCGGCGCATCAGGATGCCGACCGGGGTGCCGGCGCGGGCCAGGGAGACCAGCACCGGACGGGGCGACCGCTCGGTGAGGACGGTCTCGGTCACGACACCGACGGCCCGCGCGAGGCGGGCGGCGGAGGCGTCCAGGGCCGCGTGGAACAGCTCCTGGTACCGCGCGCTGGGCTGGTACTCCACCGGCAGCGACTCGGCGTAGTGCGCGCCGCCGCTCTGGATGGCCTCCTCCCGCTCCTCCGTCGGTGCCTCCAGGGTCACGTCGGAGAGGTCCTGGAGCAGCCAGCCGACCTCCTCCGGCGCGTACGAGGAGAACGCGGGGCCACGGAGGGGCTCGGGCAGCATGGCCGGCCTTTCGGGAGCGTGCGGAACGTACGAGGGTACGACCGCGAGCAGGACGTGCGGGACATGCGCGGCGAGGGCGGCCGGCAGGCCGTCGGGCGCGCGCAGGACGGGGGTGTCGGCGACGGAGTCGACCACGGCGACGACGGCGTCGAAGCCGGCGCCGGCCACGTTGTAGGCGTACCGCTCGCCGGGCCCGTCGGCCGGGTCGTCGTGGGCCGGGAAGACCAGGCGGCTGCGGATCGCGTAGCCGGGGTCGTCGACCGCGAGCACGGGCGACCGGGTCGTCGTGGAGAACCGCACATCGGCGTCCGTACCCCGCTCCACCTCCTGGGCGAGCCGCAGCGGAACGTACATCAGCTCCTCGGACCCGAGCACCAGGACGCGCCGGGCCCCGGCAGGCAGGGCCGCGCGTATGCGCCCGGCCATGGCGGGAAGCGCCGCTTCGAGCCGGGCCCGGTGGGCGGGGGTGAAGCCGTGCCGGCCGCCGTCGGGGAGACCGGGGGGCCAGTGCAGGTCGACCTCGGTGACCCGGCCCGGCTGGTGCGCCCCTCCAGGGGCGCGAGCGACCGCGCTCGACCCGCACCCGGCGGACTCGTGGTGGGCCACCAGTTCCTGCCCCTTCTCCAGCACCCCCTCCGGCAGTCGTACGGTCCCGGACGCAGCGGCGATCACCTCGACCCGGGCTCCGATCTCCCCCGCGAACCGCTGGAGGCGAGCGGTGTCCTCGGCCGACCGCATGTCGACCAGAGCGACCACCACGTACCGCCGCCGCGGATACCGCGCGTGCAGGTCACGCACGGTGTTCAGCACGGTGTTACCGGTGGAGAACTCGTCGTCCACCAGCACCAGCGGCCCGTCCCCGGCCAGCAGGGCGGGGTCCTCCGGCAGCAGGAGGTGCGACGTGGCATGCGAGTGCGACTCCTCGAAGCCGCCCGCGGGGGCGACCCCGGGAACCGCCCGCCGCGTGGAGTGCAGATACGGCACCGCGCCGAGCCCGTCGGCGACCGCGTGCCCCAGCCCCGTCGCGGTCTCCGCGTAGCCGAGGACGACGGCCCCGGCCCCTTCCTCGCCGAGCAGCGCGGCGACCCGCCGGCCCAGGCGGAAGCCGTACCCGTACACCACGGCCGGCGACTGGGGGACGTGCTTGCCGAGGACGTTGGAGACCAGCAGGTGCGCCCGCTTGGGGTTGCGCCGCAGCGCGAGCCCGAGCAGGGCCGGCAGCCCGTCGTCGCCCACGAGTCCGACCCCGAGTCGCTCGGCGACCCAGCTGCCGGACCAGACCGCGTCGTTCACTGCGTTGTTCATTCGTTCCTTGGAGAGGCGGAGGTGGAAGTGGAGGTGGAGAGACGTTCAGCCGGGTATGCCGGCGGCGAGCAGTTCCACGAAGCCAACGTCCTCGTTGGCGACGCCGAACACCTCGGCGCGCAACAGGGTCCGCTCGGCCCAGGCGCGGTGCGGTTTCACTTCGTTCATCTTGTTCGTGTAGGCCGACCGGAGTACACCCCCGCCGCCGCGTTCCGGCCGCAGGATGTCCTGGGCGTCGCTGAACTCCTCGTGGCTGACCACGGAGAGCGCGTGCACGGGCAGGACGTGGGACGGGTGGATGCAGGTCTTGCCGAGCAGGCCGTTGGCCTGGTCGAGGGAGATCTCCCGGAGCAGTCCGTCCATGGCGTGTTCGATCAGCTTCTCGCGCAGGGAGACGGCCTGCACCTCCAGGAAGGGGCTCTGCCTCAGCTGCGGCTTGAACATGCGTTCGGAGAGACGGAAGTACTCCCAGACCGGGCCGGTGACGGTGAAGCCGGTGCCGTCGGCGCGGCCGAGCATGTTCACGACGTCGGCGATCACGGAAGCGACGATCTGGACGTCGTAGGCGGTCATGTCGGGGGCGCGGCGCAGGCCGTAGGAGGAGCAGAAGTCGGTCACGCCGAGGCGGAGGGCCAGCACCCGGTCCCGGTACTTGCCGACCGCGCGGGAGATGCCCTCCAGGGTCTCCACCCGGGACTCGCGGTAGAGCAGTTCGGGGGACTCCAGGACGGGCATGGCGAAGAGCCGCCGGCCGCTGCTGTTCTCGGCCGCGGTCAGGGCCTCCAGGAAGGGGATGCCGCGTTCCTCGGTGAACTTGGGCAGCACGAACCCGGACAGCAGGCGCACGGCGGGGCCGAGGCGGCGGACCAGGTCCGGTATCTGCTCCGGGGTGCGCACCCGGATGAACAGCAGGGGCGGCTCCGCGTCGGGCCGGGCGGCGAGGTCGGCGAACTGCCGGACGAGGTTCTCCTCCCCCGGCTCGACGTCCGCGTCGTCGATCGAGTCCTCCAGGCACAGCACCATCGAGACCACGCCGTTGTCGGCCTGTTTGACGATGTCGTCGGCGAGCCGGGGCCGGGTGGCCGGGCTGTACAGCGTGGCGCCCAGGGCCGCGGAGAGCAGCCGGGCCGGGGAGTCGGCGGTGAACGCGCACGGCTCCTGGTGGAAGAGGCGCTGCCGCACCTCGGGGGCGATGTGCCCGAAATGACGCATAGGACTCCCTAAGGGCGCGAGCCGAGCCTCTGGGTTGGGTAAAAGGTGGCCGGTAATAGTACGTGGGGATCCGTGTCCGGGGTTCCCTGTGGACATGAATTCCCGGTAACTCGCCCATGTCGGCGGCACCGCCCCCGCATTGTCGTGACCAGGACCGAGAGGGCAGGATGACCGCATGACGCACACGATGCTGAAAGGGTCGAACGTCCCGCTGGAGGCCACCACGGTGCGCGCCGTGCTGCGCTGGACGCCCGGGCAAGGGGTCCCGGACGTGGACGCCTCGGCGCTGCTGCTGGGTCCGGACGGCCGTGTGCGCTCCGACGAGGACTTCGTCTTCTACAACCAGCCCCGGCACCCTTCCGGGAAGGTGTGGCGGCTCGGCAAGAAGCGGATCGCCGAGGGGCTGACGGACACGATCCAGACCGACCTCTCCGGGGTGGAGCCGGGGGTCGGCCGGATCCTGCTGGTCGCCTCCGCGGACGGGGTCGCCTTCGACCAGGTGCCGGCGCTGTGCGTCCTGCTGTACGACGCGGCGGTCGCCGACGGGGAGCCGCTGGCCCGGTTCGAGATCAAGCCGGAGACCGGCGCGGAGACGGCGCTGATCTGCGGTGAGCTGTACCGGCGCGGGGAGGGCTGGAAGTTCCGGGCGCTGGGTGAGGGCTACTCGAACGGGCTGAAGGGGCTCGCCACGGACTTCGGGATCTCGGTGGACGAGTCCGAGATGGAGGGGGAGCCGGCCTCGTCCCAGCCGTTGCCTCCGGAGCAGCCGACGGCCGCGGTTCCGGCACAGCCGCCCGCCTACGGCTATCCGCAGCCGATGTCGGCGCCGGCGGCTGTGCCGGGGGACCCGTACTTCCGGCTGCCGCCGCAGGGGCCGCAGTTCCTCGGGCGGTAGTCACCCCGGGAAGCGACCGGTGGTCACCTGTCCACCTTCGTCTTGAAGCCCCTGCCCCACTGGAGGCCCCAGCCGTAGAGGCGGTCCAGTTCGCCCTGGAAGCCGTAGACGAACTTCACCTCGCGGCGGACGATCAGTTCGCCCTTGACGTTCTCGATCATGACCACGGCGCAGGAGCGGGCCTGGGGGTGGCGTTCGTCCAGGCCTATCTCGATGCGGGGGCCGTTGCTGGGGTAGAGGGTGACGACGGCGTGCGTACGGTCGAAGGCGGGGGTCTGGTCGTAGATGTAGACGAAGACCAGCAGTCTCTTCAGGGCGTCCCGGTGGTCGAGGTTGACGTACATCGTCTCGCCGGACGCCGAGCCGAACCGGTCGTCGCCGCTGAGTTTGATGTACGGCGGTGCGTTGACGTCGCCGAGGTAGCCGCCGAGGGGCTGTACGACCCCCTTCGTACCGTCGGTCAGTTCGTACAGGCAGCCGAGGTCCAGGTCGACGTTGACCATGCTCTGGCCGTGGCCGAGGACCTCCGGAGGCTTCAGGGCCCTGAAGGGGTGCCGGAACAGGCTGGTGCGCTGGACTCCGTCCAGGTCGGAGGTCCGCATCCGCCAGGAGAGGTTGACGCGCAGGTGGCCGGTGGCCGCTTCCTGCTTGGTGAGGGACACCGTCTGGTGCCGCCTGGTCAGTTCTATGGCGTTGCTCGACGCGTTGCCCGAGTCGAAGTCGGCGGCGCGCCCGCCCAGCAGTCCGTCGAAGAAACCCATTCCCGCCCCCAGCTACCTGTTGTGACGCCGGCGGGGCGGCCGACCGTGCCGGCCGCCCCGCTCAGAGCGTTCCTCACCGTCCGGGGTGTCACACCCCGGAGGAGACCTCGGCCTTCTCGTCGCTGCCCTCGCCCGCCGCGGCCAGAGCGCGGTTGCGGCGGACGGAGGAGAAGAAGGACGCCGCGATCAGGACGACGCCGACGAGACCGGTGACGACCTCGTTGATCTCGTGCTGGATGGTGACCATCAGGATCACGGCGAGGGCGCCGATGGCGTAGTGGGCGCCGTGCTCCAGGTAGACGTAGTCGTCGAGGGTGCCCTGGCGGACCAGGTAGACCGTCAGCGACCGGACGTACATGGCGCCGATGCCGAGGCCGAGGGCCATCAGGACGATGTCGTTGGTGATGGCGAAGGCGCCGATCACGCCGTCGAAGGAGAAAGAGGCGTCCAGGACCTCCAGGTAGAGGAACATGAAGAACGCGGCCTGGCCGGCCAGGACGATCGCGGGCTTCCGCTTGCCGGTGCGGGCGGCCTCTTCCTCCTCCTCGTGCTCGCGCTCCTCCTCTTCCTCCAGCTTGTCCTCGAAGTAGCCCGAGAGGCCGCCGACGACCATGTAGGTGATCAGGCCGGCGATACCGGCGATCAGGACCGTCTGGGCCTTGTCCACGTGGGCGCCGCCGTGCTGGTGGGCGTGGGTGGCGAAGGTGAACGACGTGATCAGCAGGACGACCAGGGCGATGCAGACCGACAGCATGTCGACCTTGCCGAGCTTGGCCAGGGGCCGCTCGATCCAGCGCAGCCACTGGATGTCCCGGTCCTCGAAGATGAAGTCGAGGAAGATCATCAGCAGGAACATGCCACCGAACGCGGCGATCGCCGGGTGGGCGTCGGTGACGAGCTGCTGGTAGTGGTCCTTGTTGTTGAGCGCCAGGTCCACGGCCTCGATCGGGCCCATCTTGGCGCTGATCGCGACGATGACGACGGGGAAGACCAGCCGCATGCCGAAGACCGCGATGAGGACACCGACCGTGAGGAAGATCTTCTGCCAGAAGGCGTTCATCTTCTTCAGGATCCCGGCGTTGACCACCGCGTTGTCGAAGGACAGCGAGATCTCCAGGACGGCCAGGATCGCCACGATGCCGAAGGCGGTCCACCCCCCGTAGAACGCCGCCGCGACCAGACCGAGCGCGGTGACCGCGAACGACCAGCCGAAGGTTTTCAGAAGCACTGGCTACCCCATCATGTGTGGGGGGCACCTCCCAGACGGAGTCCGGGGGAGGGTCTCCCCTGAGTCGTACCGAGTTTTACGAAACGTTGACTCCGAAGTCTAGAGCGATGCCCCGCAGACCCGACGCGTACCCCTGACCCACCGCTCGGAACTTCCACTCTCCCTGGTGGCGGTACAGCTCGCCGAAGATCATGGCGGTCTCGGTGGAGGCGTCCTCACTGAGGTCGTAGCGGGCCAGTTCCTGGCCGTCGGCCTGGTTGACGACGCGGATGAAGGCGTTGGAGACCTGGCCGAAGGTCTGCCCGCGCTCGTCCGCCATGTGGATGGAGACGGGGAAGACGATCTTCTCGCACTGCGGCGGCACCTTCGCGAGGTCCACCAGGAGCGACTCGTCGTCGCCCTCGCCCTCACCGGTGAGGTTGTCACCGGTGTGCTCCACGGAGCCGTCGGGGCTGGTGAGCTGGTTGTAGAAGACGAACCACTCGTCGCCCAGCACCCGGTTGCCGGCCCCGCACAGCAACGCGCTGGCGTCCAGGTCGAAGGGGGCGCCGGTGGTGGACCGGGCGTCCCAGCCCAGTCCGATCATGACGTTGGTGAGGTTCGGTGCGGCCTTGGAGAGGGAGACGTTGCCTCCCTTGGCGAGTGTGACACCCATGACGCTGGTCCTCCCCTGGTGGTGCTTCCCTGGTTGTCCTGCACGTCCGGCGCCGCCCCTAAACGGGACGGCGCCGGTCTCACGGGCCGTGCGGCCTCACATGCCGTTCGTGTCAGACGTTGACGCCGAAGTCCTGCGCGATGCCCCGCAGGCCCGACGCGTAGCCCTGGCCGATGGCGCGGAACTTCCACTCCGCGCCGTGCCGGTACAGCTCGCCGAAGACCATGGCGGTCTCGGTGGAGGCGTCCTCGCTGAGGTCGTACCGGGCGATCTCCTGCCCGCCGGCCTGGTTCACGACGCGGATGAAGGCGTTGCGGACCTGGCCGAAGGACTGCTGGCGGTTCTCGGCGTCGTAGATCGACACCGGGAACACGATCTTTTCGACGTCGGCCGGGACACCGGCCAGATTGACCTTGATCTGTTCGTCGTCGCCCTCGCCCTCACCGGTGAGGTTGTCACCGGTGTGCTCGACCGAGCCGTCGGGGCTCTTGAGGTTGTTGAAGAAGACGAAGTGCTGGTCGCTCGCGACCTTGCCGGAGTTGTTCAGCAGCAGCGCGCTGGCGTCGAGGTCGAAGTCCGTGCCGGTCGTCGTGCGCACGTCCCACCCCAGGCCGACGATGACGGCGGTCAGGCCCGGGGCCTCCTTCGTCAGCGATACGTTGCCGCCCTTGCTGAGGCTGACTCCCACGGGTCCTCCATGTGGTGTTCGGGGGCGGGGAGCCCCGTCGTGCTTCGGATATGGGATCAACGTGCCGATCCTAGTGACGGGTTCCCGCGCCCCGCAGACCCTGGACCCGAAGAATCACAGGTGTCGCCCGCGGCCCGTTCACAGGGTGTCGAGCGCCTTCACGTAGTCGTTCAGGTCGCGGGCGTCCGGCAGGCCGTTGACCACGGTCCACCGCACGACACCCTCCTTGTCGATCACGAAGGTGCCCCGGACGGCGCAGCCCTTGTCCTCGTCGAAGACGCCGTACGCGCGCGAGACGTTGCCGTGCGGCCAGAAGTCGCTCAGCAGGGGGTACTCCAGGCCCTCCTGCTCGGCGAAGACGCGCAGGGTGTGGATGGAGTCGTTGGAGACGGCGAGCAGCTGGGTGTCGCGGTCCTCGAACTTCGGCAGGTTGTCGCGCAGCTCGCACAGCTCGCCGGTGCACACGCCGGTGAAGGCGAAGGGGTAGAAGAGCAGGACCACGTTCTTCGCGCCGCGGAAGTCCGAGAGCTTCACGGTCCGGCCGTGGTTGTCCTTCAGCTCGAAGTCGGGTGCCTTGTCGCCGACCTGGATCGCCATCGTCGTGCTTCCCTTCGGTGGGCTGTTCGGATGAGAGCGCTGAGGCTCGGTTCCACCCTACGCAGCGGTCACCGGGGACTCCCGGACGGGCTGGGGCGATTTCCAGCCCGTCCGGCGTCCGAGGACGGTCACCTCTTGGACTTGGCCGCCTTCGGCGTCGCCAGCCGGCTGCCGCTCCAGTCCTTGCCGACGCTGACGCTCTTCGAAGCGGTCAGGCCGGCCGTCGTGGCGGCGTCCTGGATGTCGCTCGGCTCCACGTACCCCGAACGGCCGGTCTTCGGCGTGAGGAGCAGGATCGCGCCGCCCTCTTCGATGTACGTGGTGGCATCCACCAGCGCATCCGTCAGGTCGCCGTCGTCGTCACGGAACCACAGCACAACGGCGTCGGCCACGTCGTCGTAGTCCTCGTCCATGAGGTCGCCTGCGATGGTTTCCTCGATGACCTCGCGGAGCTCCTGATCGACGTCGTCGTCGTAGCCGATCTCCTGGACCACCTGCCCGGGCTGGAACCCCAGCCTGGCGGCAGGGTTCGTCCGCTCCTCCGCGTGGTCCGCGGTCGCGCTCACGGGTTGCCTCCTGATCATGTCTTGGTAAGTATCTCAGCCACGCGCGTGCGCGAAGCATTGGCCGTAGTCCACACGGGCGGGGCGGATCGCGCAAGTACCCGGCCGTCGGGACCGCCGAAACGGTGACGATCCCGGCCGTGTCGCCGCAACTCCCAGCACCGTATCTCGATTCCGCGCCCCCCACATCACGCCGATGCGCCCGGTTTGTCACGTTCGGAATCATCCAGCGTTACGTCACTCGAACAACTTTGCCAAACACGTCACACCCCGGGCGTATCGTTGCGTTTTGACCGGTACAGATGACGGTGCGGATGACGTACGCCTTCCCGAGGTACACGATGGGGAACGGTGTAGGCAGGTGCAACAACTTGGCCCTCTGACAGGTAAGGAACAGCGTGGCTTCCGGATCCGATCGCAATCCGATCATCATTGGCGGCCTTCCGAGTCAGGTTCCTGACTTCGATCCCGAAGAGACCCGGGAGTGGCTCGACTCCCTGGACGCCGCCGTCGACGAGCGCGGCCGGGAGCGGGCCCGCTATCTCATGCTGCGTCTGATCGAGCGCGCCCGCGAGAGGCGCGTGGCCGTACCCGAGATGCGCAGCACGGACTACGTCAACACGATCCCCACCAAGAGCGAGCCGTTCTTCCCGGGCAACGAGGAGATCGAGCGCAGGATCCTGAACGCGACCCGCTGGAACGCGGCCGTGATGGTCTCGCGCGCCCAGCGCCCGGGCATCGGCGTCGGCGGCCACATCGCCACCTTCGCCTCCTCCGCGTCGCTGTACGACGTCGGCTTCAACCACTTCTTCCGCGGCAAGGACGAGGGCGACGGCGGCGACCAGGTCTTCTTCCAGGGCCACGCCTCCCCCGGCATCTACGCGCGCGCATACCTGCTCGACCGGCTCACCGAGGAACAGCTGGACGGCTTCCGGCAGGAGAAGTCGAAGTATCCCGACGGCCTGTCCAGCTACCCGCACCCGCGCTCGATGCCGGACTTCTGGGAGTTCCCGACGGTCTCCATGGGCCTCGGCCCGCTCGGCGCGATCTACCAGGCGCGGATGAACCGGTACATGCAGGCGCGCGGCATCGCCGACACCTCCCGGTCGCACGTGTGGGCGTTCCTCGGCGACGGCGAGATGGACGAGCCGGAGTCGCTCGGCCAGCTCTCCCTGGCCGCCCGCGAGGGCCTGGACAACCTGACCTTCGTGGTCAACTGCAACCTCCAGCGGCTGGACGGCCCCGTCCGCGGCAACGGCAAGATCATCCAGGAGCTGGAGTCGGTCTTCCGGGGTGCCGGCTGGAACGTGATCAAGCTGATCTGGGACCGCACCTGGGACCCGCTGCTCGCGCAGGACCGGGACGGCGTGCTGGTCAACAAGATGAACATCACGCCGGACGGCCAGTTCCAGACGTACGCCACCGAGTCCGGCGCGTACATCCGCGAGCACTTCTTCGGCGACGACCTGCGCCTGCGCGCGATGGTCGAGAACATGACCGACGAGCAGATCCTGCACCTCGGCCGCGGCGGCCACGACCACCGCAAGATCTACGCGGCGTTCACGGCGGCCAAGGAGCACAAGGGCCAGCCGACGGTCATCCTGGCCAAGACGATCAAGGGCTGGACGCTGGGCCCGAACTTCGAGGGCCGCAACGCCACGCACCAGATGAAGAAGCTGACGGTCGACGACCTCAAGCGCTTCCGGGACCGTCTGCACCTGCCGATCTCCGACAAGGAGCTGGAGTCCGGTCTGCCGCCGTACTACCACCCGGGCCGGAACTCGGAGGAGATCCAGTACATGCACGACCGCCGCAAGGGCCTCGGCGGTTACGTCCCGACCCGCGTCGTCCGCTCCGAGCCGCTCGCCCTGCCGGACGCCAAGGCGTACGCGACCGTGAAGAAGGGCACGGGCCAGCAGTCCATCGCGACGACCATGGCCTTTGTACGCCTCCTCAAGGACCTCATGCGGGACAAGGAGATCGGCAAGCGCTTCGTGCTGATCGCACCGGACGAGTACCGCACGTTCGGCATGGACTCCTTCTTCCCGAGCGCGAAGATCTACAACCCGCTCGGCCAGCAGTACGAGTCGGTCGACCGCGAGCTGCTCCTGGCCTACAAGGAGTCGCCGACCGGCCAGATGCTGCACGACGGCATCTCCGAGGCGGGCTGTACGGCGTCGCTGATCGCGGCGGGCTCGGCGTACGCCACGCACGGCGAGCCGCTGATCCCGGTGTACGTCTTCTACTCGATGTTCGGTTTCCAGCGCACGGGTGACCAGTTCTGGCAGATGGCCGACCAGCTGGCGCGTGGATTCGTCCTAGGTGCGACCGCCGGTCGTACGACCCTGACCGGTGAGGGCCTCCAGCACGCGGACGGCCACTCCCAGCTCCTGGCCTCCACCAACCCGGCGTGCGTGGCGTACGACCCGGCGTACGCGTACGAGATCGCGCACATCGTGCAGGACGGTCTGCGCCGGATGTACGGCAGCTCGGCCGAGCACCCGCACGGCGAGGACGTCTTCTACTACCTCACCGTCTACAACGAGCCCATCCAGCACCCGGCCGAGCCGGCGGGCGTGGACGCCGAGGGCATCGTCAAGGGCGTCTACCGGCTCAGGCAGGGCACGACCGGCTCCGTCCCGGCACAGATCATGGCGTCGGGCGTGGCGGTCCCCTGGGCCCTGGAGGCGCAGCGGCTCCTCGGCGAGGAGTGGAACGTCAGGGCCGACGTGTGGTCCGCGACCTCCTGGAACGAACTGCGCCGCGAGGCCGTGGAGTGCGAGGAGTACAACCTGCTGCATCCGGAGGAGGAGCAGCGGGTGCCGTACGTGACGCGGAAGCTCAGTGGCGCCGAGGGGCCGTTCGTGGCCGTGTCCGACTGGATGCGATCGGTTCCGGACCAGATCGCGCGCTGGGTGCCCGGTACGTACCAGTCCCTGGGCGCCGACGGCTTCGGCTTCGCCGACACCCGGGGCGCGGCGCGCCGGTTCTTCCACATCGACGCCCAGTCGATCGTGGTGGCGGTGCTGACCGAGCTGGCCCGCGAGGGCAAGGTCGACCGCTCCGTACTCAAGCAGGCCATCGACCGCTACCAGCTGCTGGAGGTCTCGGCGGCGGATCCGGGGGCGGCGGGCGGCGACGCGTAGCCGGTGCCCTTGGCTTCGGCCGACAAGGGCGGTGAGGGTCGTGGGGAGCTGCGGGTCGGCTGGGGTTGATCGCGCAGTTCCCCGCGCCTCTTCGGGGGCGCGTCGGCCTTACGGTTTCTTTACTATGCGGGCATGGATCAAGTGTCGGCGCAGGCTCGGTGGGAGGCGCGTACGCAGCGGCCGTTGTTGGCGCTCGCGGTGGCGTTCGCGGTGGCGTACGCGGTCCCGATCGTGGACGCCCCCGCCGGTCACTCCCTGACGGCCCTGTGCACGGGGGTCGAGTGGGTGGTGTGGGCGGCGTTCGCCCTCGACTACCTGGTCCGGCTGGCCCTCGCCCCGCAACGGCGGGACTTCGTACGACAGCACTGGCCCGACCTGTGCGCGGTGGTCCTGCCGGTCCTGCAACCGCTACGGCTGCTCCGGCTGGTGTCCACGCTGCTGCTGGTCGGCCGGCGGGCGCGGATGGCCCCGCAGATCCGGCTGACCACCTATGTCGTCGGGGCCGTGGTCGGTCTGCTGATGTTCGGGTCGCTCGCGGTGCTGTCCGTGGAGCGGGAGGCACCGGACGGAAACATCCGGACACTGGGTGACGCCGTGTGGTGGTCGTTCACGACGATGACGACCGTGGGGTACGGGGACCACGCGCCGACCACCGGGCTCGGACGGATGATCGCCGTCGGGCTGATGCTGTCGGGGATCGCGCTGCTCGGTGTCGTCACCGCGAACATCGCCGCGTGGTTCATCTCGCGGTTCGAGAAGGACGACGTGGAGGAGCGGCGGCAGACCGAGGCCATCGCCGCCCTGGCCGAAGAGGTACGGCTGCTGCGGGCGGAGGTGGCCCGGTTGGCCGAACAGCAGCGCCCCGACGGGGGCGCGGAGAACCGCGCGAGCGGCCACGACGTGCCCACGGCCGCCAACGCGCCCACGCCCCTGCGGCGGGACGCCGTCGGCTAGAGGAGCCCGTGGCCCCACGTCGCCGCGCCCGCCAGGGCGATGATGGCGAGCAACGTGTCGATCGCGCCCAGGATCAGGGCGACCAGTGCGGGGACGTTGCCGTCGTTGGACCATTTGCGGCCCATCGACTGCCAGCCGCAGAACATCGCCACCGGGCCCAGGACGATGCCCAATGCGAAAAATCCGGCCACGGCACAGATCGTGCCGATGATCCCGAGCGTCGCACGGTCCGGCCCGGTCCGCTGCCACGTTCGGCCGCGTGACCGGGGGTACCCGCTCGTTCCTCGCCCGAAGCCCGCCATCATCAACTCCTTGAGGCGAATGGACAGTTCGGCTTCGGTGTGCGGGTACCCCGGTTCCGCTTCGGCAGACCTGCGCGCGCTGCCCCCCTCCAGCAGCGCGCGCCGCGGCCCGGCGTCCCCCATGTCCTGCGGAGGACTTGACCCACTGTGACCCGCGGCGCGCGCCGGTGCGAGCGATCTTCAACGGCGTCACCCTGATAGGGGAACTCCGCCGGGGAGGGGACGTGGGAACCCGGGCTCAGATGTGGCCCATGCCCGCGCCCGCCTCCGCGTTCGCGCCCCGCTTGGTGAACAGGGCGACGAGGACGGCGACCAGCGCCACGCCGGCCGCGACCAGGGAGGCGAGGCTCATGCCGGAGATGAAGGTGTCGTGGGCGACGGCGGTGATCTTCGCGACGATCGGTTCCGGCATGTCCTTCGTCACCGGGGCCACGCCGACCTGGACCGCCTCGGAGGCCTTGTCGAGCTGATCCGGGGTCAGCTTCGGCAGCCCCGCGTCCGCCCAGTTGCCCGGCAGATCGCGGTCGACCTTGGAGGCCATCACCGCGCCCAGCACCGCCGTACCGAGGCTGCTGCCGATCTGCATGGCCGCCTGCTGGAGGCCGCCGGCCACACCGGACAGCTCCAGGGGGGCGTTGCCGACGATGACCTCGGTGGCGCCGACCATGACCGGTGCGAGGCCCAGGCCGAGCAGCGCGAACCACAGGGACATCAGACCGCTGCCGGTGTCGGGCTCCAGCGTCGACATGCCGTACAGCGCGACCGCGGTCACGGCCATGCCGAAGGCCAGCGGGACGCGCGGGCCGAGCTTGGTGATCGCGGTACCGGCGAGCGGCGAGCCGACGATCATCATGCCGGTGAGCGGCAGCAGGTGCAGGCCGGCCTTGACGGGGCTCAGCCCGTGGACGTTCTGGAGGTAGAACGTCACGAAGAACAGGCCGCCCAGGAAGGCGATGGCCATCAGGACCATCAGGATGACACCCGCCGACAGGGCCACCGAGCGGAACAGGCCCAGCGGGATCAGCGGTTCGGCGACCTTCGTCTCCCAGAAGGCGAAGAGCACGAACAGGGCCACGGACACGGCCATGAACACCCACGTCTTGCCGTCGCCCCAGCCCCAGGTCGGCGCCTTGATGAGCGCCCAGACCAGGCAGAACATCGCGCCGGACAGCAGGGCGATGCCGAGGAGGTCGAAGGAGCGCGGGGCGTTCTCGGCCCGGTGGTCCAGCAGGATCACGGTGCCGAGGAGCAGCGCGAGGGCACCGACCGGCACGTTGATGAAGAAGACCGACTGCCAGTTGACGTGCTCGACGAGGACACCGCCGAGGATCGGGCCGCCCGCCGTGGACGCGCCGATCACCATGCCCCACACACCGATGGCCATGTTCAGCTTCTCGGCCGGGAAGGTGGCCCGCAGCACGCCGAGCGCGGCCGGCATCAGCAGCGCGCCGAACAGGCCCTGGAAGACCCGGAAGGTGACGACGGCGGCGATGGAGCCGGACAGCCCGATGGCACCGGACGCGACGGCGAAGCCGGTCACGCCGATGAGGAAGGTCTGCCGGTGGCCGAAGCGGTCACCGAGCTTGCCCGCGGTGATCAGCGTGACCGCGAGGGCGAGGAAGTAGGCGTTGGACACCCACTGCACGTCGGCGAAGGACGCGTTGAGGTCGTCGCGGATGGCCGGGTTGGCGATGGCCACGATGGTGCCGTCGAGGGCCACCATCATGACCCCTACGGCGACGGTGAGGAGGGTGAGCCACGGGTGGCCGCGCAGGCCCGGGGCCGACGGGGGCCCCGACGGGGCCGCCGGCGCCTTGCCCCCCGGCCCCGGCGCGTCGACGGTGGTCTGACTAGTCATACTTCTCAGGCTAGTGACAGTCGCTGACAGTTGACAAACCAATTCACTCGTCGGTTACTGACACGACAGCGGCGCATAGGCTGGGCCGGCCGGACACGCACGGGAGAGAGGCCATGGAGACGCTGCGCGAGCGCAAGAAGCGGCGTACACGGGAATCGCTGCTGCGGGCCGCTCTCGAACTGTTCACCACACAGGGGTACGAGCACACGACCGTCGACGAGATAGCCGAGGCCGTCGACGTCTCGCAACGCACCTTCTTCCGCTACTTCGCGGGCAAGGAGGAGGTGGCCTTCGCGGTGCAGAACATCACGGAGGCGGCGTTCGTGGCGGCCGTCCGCGCGCGTCCGCCGCACGAGGCGCCGATGAAGGCCCTGCGGCAGGCGTTCCTGGAGGGCTGGGACGCGATCCGCGAGACCGTCGAGTCGATCGTCCCGGTCGAGCTGTACCTGCGCATGTACCGGACGATCGAGTCGACGCCCGCGCTGCTCGCCGCCCATCTGCGCCGGTCGGCGGCGACCGAGGAGACGATCGCCCGTCTGCTGGCCGAGCGGGAGGGCGTCGACGTGGACACCGATCCGCGCCCCCGGCTGGCGGTGGCCGTCTTCGCCGCGGTGATCCGGGTCACCGAACGGCAGTGCTGCGCACGCGAGGACTTCGGCCCGGAAGCGCTCCGGACGCTCAGCGCGGCCTACCTCGATCAGGTGGGTCCGGCGCTCACGGGTAACTGGCGCGGCGCCTGAGACCGTTGGCGAAGCGCCGGACACGATGTTCGGTTACCGCCGAAACGTGATCCCTGTCACTCGGTTACCGCGAGACCCTCCCGTTCTCCTAGTGTGTCCTCCCAGTGACTTCCTTCGACACCTCCCCGCAATGGAACGTCTGGCGCGCACTGCTGGCGCTGGCCGTCGTGTTCGTGATGCTCGCGACCACCGGCTGGACCGCCCTGCGCAGTCACCGGGAGTCGACAGCCCTTCAGGCCTCGCTCACCAAGTGGGAGCACGGCCGCCTCCACGGCCTCGGCCTGCCGGACCCCGAAGCCGCGCCGTCCCGGCTGGCCCGCTTCTTCGCCTCGCTCACCCCGCACGACCGCGACCGCCTCGCCCACCGCTATCCGCTGGCGGTGGGCAACATGAACGGCGCGCCCGTCTCCCTGCGCTACCGGGCCAACCGCATCGCGCTGGCGCAGGCCCGCCAGGTCGAGCACAAGCGCCTGCACGACAGCCGGCTCAGCACGGCGGGCCAGCAGGACGCGGCCCGCCGGATGGACCGCTACGCGTCCCTGCTGAACCCCGGCCGGCACATCCTGGCCTTCGACCCCGAGGGTTCGGGCCGGGTCGCCGAGGTCTTCGGCGACCTCTCCAGGGCACAGCGGATCTCGGTCGTCGTCCCCGGCGTCGACACCGACCTGCTCACCTTCCAGCGGACGAACCGCAAGTACAGCGCCCCGGTCGGCATGGCCAAAGCCCTGTACGCGGCCGAGCGCGAGGCGAGCCCGAAGACCCGTACGGCCGTGATCGCCTGGGCCGACTACACCTCCCCCGACGGGCTGGGGGTGGACGCGGCCACCGGACTGCGCGCCGAGGAGGGGGCCGTACGGCTGAACGCGCTGCTGCGCGCGCTGCCCGGCCGGGCCCCGGTGTCGATGTTCTGTCACAGCTACGGCTCGGTGGTCTGCGGGGTCGCCGCACACGGTATGCCCCGCCGGGTCGCCGACATAGCGGTGGCCGCGAGCCCCGGCATGCGCGTCGGCAACGCCTCCCACCTGGGCACGACGGCCCGGGTGTGGGCCATGCGGGACGCCAGTGACTGGGTGCAGGATGTTCCGTACCTGGAGCTGGGCGGTCTCGGCCACGGCGCCGATCCGGTCTCCTCGGCGTTCGGGGCGCGGGTGGTGTCGGCCCGGGACGCCCAGGGGCACAGCGGTTACTTCCAGCCCGGCACGGACAGCCTGCGCAACCTCGCCGCCATCGGCGTGGGCGCGTACGACGCGGTGACGTGCGCACGGGAGAACGATGCGTGCCGGTCCGGTCTGTCCGGCACGGTGACGGCCGGACGCGCGTAGAAACAGCAGGAAGTGCGGTCTGCGCGGGTGGCGACGGAGGAGCACGTGCCGCATACGATGAGCCGCATGGGTGACGTACTGGCGGGTTTTCATGCCGTCTGGGAGTTCGAGTCCGACTCCGTGCTCATCCGTTACGAACGGGGGATTCGAACACCGAAGCTGTTCCAGGCGCTCGGCGAGCGCCGGATCCCGCTGTCCGCGGTCGAGGGCGTGACCCTCGCCCCGGGCAAGCGCGGCACGGTCGTCCTGCGCCTGACGCCACGTCCGGGTGCCGATCCGCTGATGGAGGCGGCCGACGGCCAGTTGAAGGAGGGCTCCGACCCCTACCGGCTGGTGCTGCCGGCCGAGCGGGAGACCCTCGCCGAGTACTACGCCGACGAACTGAAGGGCCTGCTGACCGAGTCGGGGCCCGCCGAGCGGCATCTGGTGGCGGCGCCCGAGGCGCCGTTGCAGTTCAAGGCGTACGACGGGAAGGCGTCCTTCGACGGGACGTCCGTTCAGTTCCGCTGGTCCTGGACCGGGGCGTCGTCGGCGAAGTGGAAGGCCGGCGACCAGAGCTTTCCGGTGGCCGGGCTGAGCGGGGTGGAGTGGCGGTCGCCGGAGATCTTCGAGGGGCACCTGCGGCTGGTGCCCCGCGATCCGGGCTCCGCGCGGTCCTTGCAGCCGGACCAGGATCCGGCGTCGGTGGTGTTCGGCCTGGGGTACGGGCCGGTGCACGAGTCACTGCCGTTCGCCGCGGCGGTGCTGGCGGCGGTGCGGACGCGGGGGCCGGTACCCGCCGTACCGGCCCCGGCCCGGCGTGACCCCGCCGACATCGCCGAACGGATCCGGCACCTCGGGGAACTGCACCAGGCGGGGCTGGTCACCGACGAGGAGTTCTCCTCCAAGAAGGCCGAGTTGCTGGCCGAGCTGTAGCTACCGCTCGCGACCGTAGAAGCTGATCTTCTTGTCCAGGACGCCCAGGGTGTCGTGGAGTTCCGCGATCCGGGACAGGACGTCCCTGCGGGTCGACTCCAGCAGTTGACGGCGTTCCGCGAACGTGTGGTCGCCCTCCCTGACGAGTTCCGCGTAGCGCACCATGTCCGCCACCGGCATGCCGGTCAGGCGGAGCTTGGTCACGAAGTCCAGCCAGTCCAGGTCGCGGTTGCTGTAGCGGCGCTGGCCGGTGTGCGAGCGGTCCACGTGCGGCATCAGCCCGATCCGCTCGTACCAGCGCAGCGTGTGCGCGGTGAGGCCGGTGAACGCGACGACCTCGCTGATCGTGTAGCGGTCCTGGCCGTCGGGGCGGGGGTGCCGCCGGGACGGGGCGGAGCAGATGTCGGCGGGGGTGGCGTGCTCGGTGGCCGCTGGCGTGGTCTGCATCACCGTCATGCCCCCACGCTATGGCCTTGGAGTGGACTCCAAGCAAGCGGGTTCGCCGAGAAATCCGCAGGACGGCACCCCGGGCGGCTGATTAGCGTGCGGCCCATGAGTCTTGTACGCCGGGCCCGGCCCGAGGACGCCGCCGAAGTGCTGCGACTGCGCCAGGTGATGATCGACTCCCTGTGGAGCGCGGGAGGTTCCGGGTCGACCGAGTGGCACGCGCAGTCGCTGCCGGCGCTGCGGGAACGGCTCGCCGAGCAGGACGGGGACTTCGCCGCGTTCGTCGTGGAGCGTTCCGGACGGCCGGGGGCGCTGGCCGCGCTGGTGGCGGGGACGGTGGAGTACCGCATCGGCAAGGCCGGGAACCCGCGGGGCCGGGTCGGGCACGTCTTCAGTGTGGCGACCGATCCGGACGCCCGCAGGCGGGGGTACGCGCGCGCGTGCATGGAGGAGCTGCTGGGCTGGTTCCGGGCGCGGGGTGCCGGGCACGTGCTGCTGAACGCCTCGCCGGAGGCCGAGCCGCTGTACACCTCCCTGGGCTTCACCCGGGACCCCGACCCGTCGATGCGGCTGCTGCTGTGAGCCGCATAGGCTCGGAGGCATGTCGTTGCAGAGCCTGGCGCTGATCGAGAACTGGCCCGTCCCCACCGCCGCGGCGGGTGTCGTACGAGCCGACGGGACCGTCCTCGGGACGCACGGTCCCGTCGGGCACCGCTTCCCGCTGGCCTCCGTCACCAAGCCGCTGGCGGCCTACGCGGCGCTCGTCGCGTACGAGGAGGGCGCGATCGAGCTGGACGAGCCGGCCGGGCCGCCCGGGTCGACGGTCCGTCACCTCCTCGCCCACACCTCCGGGCTCGCTTTCGACGAGCACCGGGCGACGGCCCCGCCCGGGGAGCGGCGGCTGTACTCCAACGCCGGGTTCGAGCAGCTCGGGGACCACATCGCCAAGGCGACGGACATCCCGTTCGCGGAGTATCTGCGGCAGGCGGTGCTGGAGCCGCTGGGGATGACGTCGACGTCGCTTCAGGGGTCGCCGGCGAAGGACGGGGTGTCGACGGTCGGGGACCTGCTGCGGTTCGCGGCGGAGGTGCAGGCGCCGAGGCTGCTGGACCCGCGGACGGTGGCGGCGGCGATGACCGTGCAGTACCCGGGGACGAAGGGGGTCCTGCCGGGGTACGGCCACCAGAACCCGAACGACTGGGGGCTGGGCTTCGAGATCCGCGACGGGAAGTCCCCGCACTGGACGGGGAGTTCCTCCTCACCTCGCACCTTCGGGCATTTCGGGCAGTCCGGGACGTTCCTGTGGGTCGACCCGGACGCCGGACTCGCCGGGGTCGCCCTGACGGACCGGGCGTTCGGCCCGTGGGCGGTCGAGGCGTGGCCGGCCTTCACGGACGCGGTGCTCACCGAGCTGCGCGGCTAAGCCGTCATCTCCCACAGCAACAGCTCCGCCGGTGTGGCCGCCACCGCCTCCAGGCCCTCCGCCCCTGTGATCCTCGCCGCATCGCCGGGGCCCAGCTCCTCCCCCGCGAGCCGGACCTCGCCCCGCACCACGTGCGCGTACACGTACGCCGCGTCCGGGACGGCGGTCCGCTCGCCGGGGTCCAGGCGGCGCACGTGGAGCATCGCGCCCGCCGCCGGCACCGCGTACGGCGTGGAGTCGGCGATGCCGGTGACGAGGTCGTAGGAAGGGTCGCCGCCGGGCTCGCGTGGCGTCAGCCACATCTGTACGAAGGTCAGGGGGACGTCCCCGTCGTTGCGCTCGACGTGCCGTACGCCCGCCGCCGCGCCGAGGTGCTGGACGTCCCCGGGCCGGACCCGCGTCTCGTGCCCCGTGGAGTCACGGTGGGTCAACTCCCCCTCGACCACCCACGTGACGATCTCGGTGTGGCTGTGCGGGTGTTCGTCGAAGCCGGCGCCGGGCGCGAGCCGCTCCTCGTTGCAGGCGATCACCGCGCCGAAGCGGAGGTTGTCCGGGTCGTAGTGCGGGCCGAAGGAGAAGGCGTGCCAGGTGTCGATCCCGCCCTCGGGGTCCCCTCCGCGATAGCGCTCACCGGCGCGCCGTACGTCCATCACGGCACCACGGTAGCCGGGCCGGGCACCCAGGACCCGCCTTGGGGCAAGGGCCCGCCAACGCCCACCGTCCCCACGCGCCGGCCGCGAGGGAGCCGGAGGGGGCGCGCCCCCGGAGGCGACCGAGCCGTCAAGTACAACCCCGGCGGCGCACGGGCCCGGCCCGATAAGGCAGTCTTGTCCCCGTGCCCGAACCCGAATCCCACAACGGCGATCCCGCAGCCCACGACGTCCATCAGCACGCCGCGACCCTGAAGCGTCTGGAGAAGTCCTCCGGGAGCCTGGCCGCGCAGGCCATCGCGCGCATGGACGAGACCCTGCCGTGGTACCGGGCCATGCCCCCGGAGAACCGTTCCTGGATCGGCCTCGTCGCCCAGGCGGGCATCGCGGCGTTCACCGAGTGGTTCCGGCACCCGGACGCGCCCCAGGCGATCTCCACGGACGTCTTCGGGACCGCGCCGCGTGAGCTGACCCGGGCCATCACGCTGCGGCAGACCGTGGAGATGGTGCGCACCACCATCGAGGTCATGGAGTCCGCCATCGACGAGGTGGCGGCGCCGGGCGACGAGAGCGTGCTGCGCGAGGCGCTGCTCGTGTACGCCCGGGAGATCGCCTTCGCCACCGCCCAGGTGTACGCCCAGGCCGCCGAGGCACGGGGTGCCTGGGACGCACGGCTGGAGTCGCTGGTCGTGAACGCGGTGCTGAGCGGGGAGGCGGACGAGGGGGCCGTCAGCCGGGCCGCCGCGCTGGGCTGGAACTCGCCGGAGCACGTGTGCGTCGTGCTCGGGACCGCGCCGGACGGGGACAGCGAGCTGACGGTGGAGGCCATCCGGCGGGCCGCCCGGCACGCCAAGCTCCAGGTGCTCACCGGGGTGCTCGGCGACCGGCTGGTCGTCGTCGCCGGGGGCAGCGCCAATCCGCTCGCCGTGGCCAGGTCGCTGATCGGGCCGTTCGCCGCCGGGCCGGTCGTCGCGGGGCCCGTCGTACCCGATCTGCTGGCCGCGACCCGGTCCGCGCAGGCCGCCGCCGCGGGACTGAAGGCCTGTTCCGCCTGGCAGGACGCGCCGCGTCCGGTGCTGGCGGACGATCTGCTGCCGGAGCGGGCCATCGCGGGTGATCCGAGCGCCCGCGAACAACTGGTGGAGGAGATCTACAGACCGCTGGAGGAGGCGGGCTCGGCACTCCTGGAAACACTGAGTGTGTACCTGGAGCAGGCGAGCAGCCTGGAAGGCGCGGCGAGGATGCTCTTCGTTCACCCGAACACCGTGCGCTACCGGCTCCGACGTGTGACTGACGTCACCGGATGGTCGCCTTCGGATGTACGATCCGCGTTCACACTACGGATCGCGCTCATCCTGGGGCGTCTGGCCGACGCCGAATCCCAGGCATAGGGTTTTGTCGGAGGCCCACAAAAGCCCTTCGTGTTCTTCGTCCCTGTCCTCACGGGCGGCCGTGCCCGTCCCCAAGAGAGAGTGTGAGAGTGCTCGTACTCGTCGCTCCCGGCCAGGGCGCTCAGACGCCCGGCTTCCTGACCCCCTGGCTCGAACTGCCCGGTGCCGCCGACCGCGTCGCCGCCTGGTCGGACGCCATCGGACTGGACCTCCTGCACTACGGCACCCAGGCCGACGCCGACGCCATCCGGGACACCGCCGTGGCCCAGCCGCTGCTCGTGGCCGCCGGCATCCTGTCCGCCGCGGCACTCGGTGACATCAACCCCGGCGCGGTCGCCGGGCACAGCGTCGGTGAGATCACCGCCGCCGCCTTCGCCGGTGTCCTGGACGACACGGCCGCCCTCGGCCTCGTCCGCAAGCGGGGTCTGGCGATGGCCGACGCCGCCGCGGTCACGGAGACCGGCATGGCGGCGCTGCTCGGCGGCGACCCGGAGACCTCCCTGGCGCACCTGGAGAAGCTGGGCCTGACCCCGGCGAACATCAACGGCGCGGGCCAGATCGTCGCCGCCGGCACGCTGGAGCAGCTCGCCGCGCTGGCCGAGGACAAGCCCGAGGGCGTGCGCAAGGTCGTCCCGCTGAAGGTGGCCGGCGCCTTCCACACCCGTCACATGGCGCCCGCGGTCGAGACGCTGGCCACGGCCGCGGCGGCGCTGTCGCCGGCCGACCCCAAGATTCCCTACGTCTCCAACAAGGACGGCGAGATCGTCGCGTCCGGTGCCGAGGTGCTGGAGCGGCTGGTCGGCCAGGTCGCCAACCCCGTGCGCTGGGACCTGTGCATGGAGACGTTCAAGGAGCTGGGCGTCACCGCGCTCGTCGAGGTGTGCCCGGGCGGCACCCTGACCGGCCTGGCCAAGCGGGCCCTGCCCGGTGTCGCGACGCTGGCCCTGAAGACCCCCGACGACCTCGACGCGGCCCGCGCTCTGCTCGCAGAGCACGCCGGTGCCTAAGGAGCCGTACATGGCGAAGATCAAGCCCAGCAAGGGTGCCCCGTATGCGCGCATCCTCGGCGTCGGCGGCTACCGGCCGACCCGGGTCGTGCCCAACGAGGTGATCCTGGAGAAGATCGACTCGTCCGACGAGTGGATCCGCTCCCGCTCCGGCATCGAGACCCGGCACTGGGCGGGCCCGGAGGAGACCGTGGCCGCGATGGCGATCGAGGCCTCCGGCAAGGCCATCGCGGACGCCGGCATCGACGCCGAGCGGATCGGCGCGGTGGTCGTCTCGACCGTCTCGCACTTCAGCCAGACCCCGGCCGTCGCCACCGAGATCGCCGACAAGCTCGGCACGGACAAGGCCGCCGCCTTCGACATCTCGGCCGGCTGCGCGGGCTTCGGCTACGGTCTGACCCTCGCCAAGGGCATGGTGGTGGAAGGTTCCGCCGACTACGTGCTCGTGATCGGCGTGGAGCGGCTGAGCGACCTGACCGACCTGGAGGACCGGGCGACCGCGTTCCTGTTCGGTGACGGCGCCGGCGCGGTCGTGGTCGGCCCCTCGAACGAGCCGGCGATCGGCCCGACCGTGTGGGGCTCCGAGGGCGACAAGTCCGAGACCATCAAGCAGACCGTCTCCTGGGACCGGTTCGCCGTCGGTGACGTCTCCCAGCTGCCCCTGGACAGCCAGGGCAACATCAAGTTCCCTGCGATCACGCAGGAGGGCCAGGCGGTGTTCCGCTGGGCCGTGTTCGAGATGGCGAAGGTCGCCCAGCAGGCGCTGGACGCGGCCGGAATCACCGCGGACGACCTGGACGTCTTCATCCCGCACCAGGCCAATGTGCGGATCATCGACTCGATGGTGAAGACACTGAAGCTGCCGGAGCACGTCACGGTCGCCCGTGACATCCGCACCACCGGCAACACCTCGGCCGCCTCGATCCCGCTCGCGATGGAGCGGCTCCTGGCGACCGGGGAGGCGAAGAGCGGCGACACCGCGCTCGTCATCGGATTCGGGGCGGGTCTCGTCTACGCCGCCACGGTCGTTACCCTCCCCTAGGCACTCCGTGCCGGATCATGCGATCCGGCAGGGGAACCACTGCCACAAACCGTCTGGATTATCGAAGAAGGAGCGCCTGACATGGCCGCCACTCAGGAAGAGATCGTCGCGGGTCTCGCGGAGATCGTGAACGAGATCGCCGGGATCCCCACCGAGGACGTCCAGCTGGACAAGTCCTTCACCGACGACCTGGACGTCGACTCGCTGTCCATGGTCGAGGTCGTCGTCGCCGCCGAGGAGCGCTTCGACGTGAAGATCCCGGACGAGGACGTCAAGAACCTCAAGACGGTCGGCGACGCGACCGAGTACATCCTCAAGCACCAGGCCTGAGCCACCCCTTAGGCCCGCAGGCTGCTAGCCCCGCCACCCGGCGGTGGCGCCGTAATCCCCGCAGACGCGGGGGTAGTCCTCCCGTATCCGTTGGAGAAAGAATTCCCGTGAGCCCGACCAATCGCACCGTGGTCGTCACCGGTATCGGCGCAACCACACCGCTGGGTGGCGACGCAGCCTCGACCTGGGAGGCCCTCGTCGCCGGCACGTCCGGCGTCAGCCTGCTGGAGCAGGAGTGGGCGGGGCAGCTGCCCGTCCGGATCGCCGCGCAGATCGCCGTCGAGCCGGGCGAGATCATCCCCCGCCCGCAGGCCCGCAAACTGGACCGGTCAGCGCAGTTCGCGCTGATCGCCGCTCAGGAGGCCTGGAAGGACGCCGGCTTCACCGCCAGGGCCGGTGAGGACTCGTCCATCAACCCGGACCGTCTCGGCGCGGTCATCGCCTCCGGCATCGGCGGCGTGACGACCCTGCTGGACCAGTACGACATCCTCAAGGAGAAGGGCGTACGCCGCGTCTCCCCGCACACCGTGCCGATGCTGATGCCCAACTCCCCGGCGGCCAACGTCGGGATCGAGCTGGGTGCCCGCGCCGGTGTGCACACCCCGGTCTCGGCCTGCGCCTCGGGCGCGGAGGCCATCGGGTACGCGATCGAGATGATCCGCACCGGGCGTGCGGACGTGGTCGTGGCCGGTGGTACCGAGGCCGCCATCCACCCGCTGCCCATCGCGGCGTTCGGCAACATGATGGCGATGTCCAAGAACAACGACGATCCGCGGGGCGCCTCGCGTCCCTACGACGCCGGCCGGGACGGCTTCGTGCTCGGTGAGGGCGCCGGTGTGATCGTCCTGGAGTCCGAGGAGCACGCGAAGGCCCGCGGCGCCCGGATCTACGCCGAGGCGGTCGGACAGGGCATCTCCGCCGACGCGCACCACATCACGCAGCCCGAGCCGTCCGGCAACGGGATCGCGCACGCGTTGCAGAACCTGCTGGACAACACGGATCTGAAGCCGGCCGAGATCGTGCACGTGAACGCGCACGCCACCTCGACGCCGCAGGGCGACGTGGCCGAGATCAAGGCGCTGCGGAAGGTGTTCGGCGACGACGTCGACCACATGGCGATCTCCGCGACCAAGTCGATGACCGGTCACCTGCTGGGCGGTGCCGGCGGTGTGGAGACCGTCGCGTCGATCCTGGCGCTGGTGAACCGCACGGCTCCGCCGACCATCAACGTGGACAACCTCGACCCCGAGGTCAACGCGGACGTGGTCGTCGGTGACGCGCGGGCCCTGCCCGAGGGCCGTATCGCCGCGCTGAACGACTCGTTCGGCTTCGGCGGGCACAACGTGGTCCTGGCGTTCCGGACGGTCTGAGAAACACGGCGAAGGGCCCTCACCAGCTGGTGAGGGCCCTTCGGCTGTGTCCGGTACGTGCGCGACGTCACACCACTTGGTGCAGCCAGCGGACCGGGGCGCCCTCGCCGGCGTAGCGGAACGGCTCCAGTTCGTCGTCCCAGGGCTTGCCCAGGAGCTTGGCGATCTCCGCCTCCAGGTCGGTCTCCCCCTGCTTGGACCGCGTCAGCGCGGCGCGCAGGCGGTCCTCGGGGATCAGGATGTCGCCGTGGATGCCGGTGACGGCGTGGAAGATGCCGAGGTCGGGGGTGCAGCTGTAGCGCTCGCCCTCGGCGGTCGCGCAGGGCTCGGCGGTGACCTCGAAGCGCAGCAGGTGCCAGCCGCGCAGCGCGGAGGCGAGTTGGGAGGCGGTGCCGGCCTGGCCCTGCCAGGAGAACTCCGAGCGCCAGGTGCCGGGGGCCGCGGGCTGCCGGATCCAGTCGAGGTTGACGCGCGTGCCGAGCACCCCGGCGACGGCCCACTCGACGTGCGGGCACAGCGCGCGCGGCGCGGAGTGCACGTACAGAACTCCACGTGTCGTCACCGGAACCTCCGGGCAGAGCGGGACATCTTGCGGACTGGCTGGGCGGCAGTGGCGCGACGGCCGCGTTGATGGCGAGGCTACCTTGCGGCGGGGCAAGGAGTGTGACGTACGGTCGGTCCCGGTGCCAGGAAACCGCCGCCATTCACCCAGGGGGACGCTTGTGCGGGGGTGCGCCGTTCCCGGGACGCCGGGCCGGGAACCCTCGCACGTTGTCAGGGGAGCCAGTGCCTACCGTCGAACGAGGGGAACAGCAGGGATGCGGAAGCGAAGCCACCGTGTACGGGCCGTTCTCGCCGTCGTGGCGGCCGTGCTGCTGGGCGCCGCCGGATGCGACGACGGGGCGGGGAGCGCGCCGGCGCCGGCGGGCACCGGGGCGGGCGCGGCCCGGCTCCCGGTGTGGGACCGCAGCCCGGACTCGATCGCCGCGGTGGGCGACTCCATCACGCGCGGCTTCGACGCGTGCACGGTGCTGTCGGACTGCCCGGAGGTGTCGTGGGCGACGGGCAGCGACGCCAAGGTGGACAGCCTGGCGGTGCGGCTGCTGGGCGTGACGGGGGCGGCTGAGCGGAGCTGGAACTACGCGGTGACGGGCGCCCGGATGGCGGACCTGCCCGGGCAGATGGAGCAGGCGGTCTCCCGGCGCCCGCAGTTGGTGACGGTGATGGTGGGGGCGAACGACGCCTGCCGGGCCTCGGCGTCGGCGATGACCCCACTGGCCGGCTTCCGCGCGGACTTCACGGAGGCGCTGCGCACGCTGCGCTCGGCGCTGCCGAAGACGCAGGTGTACGTGGCGAGCGTGCCGAACCTGAAGCGGCTGTGGTCGCAGGGCCGGACGAACCAGTTGGGCAAGCAGGTGTGGAAGCTGGGCATCTGCCCGTCGATGCTGGGGGACGCGGACGATCTGACCAGCGCGGCGATGCTGCGCCGGGACTCCGTGCAGCAGCGGGTGGTGGAGTACAACCAGGTGCTGAGGGAGGTCTGCGCCAAGGACCGCCGCTGCCGCTTCGACGGCAACGCGGTGTACGACTACCGCTTCGGCACGGACCAGCTCAGCCACTGGGACTGGTTCCACCCCAGCAAGGACGGTCAGGCGCGGCTGGCGGAGATCGCGTACCGGAGGATCACGGCGGGAAATCCGTGACCTAGGGTTTTCCACATGGACGAACTTTTCGGCGCACTCCCCGACGGCCACGCGGTGCACCGGTGGACGCTGGAGCGCGGCGGGGCGCGGGTGCGGGTGCTGTCGTACGGCGGGATCGTGCAGTCCGTGGAGGTCCCGGACGGCGCCGGGCGGACGGTGGACGTGGCGCTGGGCTTCCCGGACCTCGACGGCTATCTGGCACATCCGGAGCCGTACCTGGGTGCCGTGATCGGCCGGTACGCGAACCGGATCGCGGGCGGCCGGTTCCCGCTGGACGGCCGGACGTACGCGCTGGCCCGCAACGACGGGCCGAACTCGCTGCACGGCGGTGAACGCGGGTTCGACAAGCGCGTGTGGGAGGTGGCGCCGGTCCCGCACGGCGTCCGCCTGAGCCGGGTCAGCCCGCACGGCGAGGAGGGCTTCCCGGGCCGGCTGGAGGTGGCGGTGACGTACACGCTCGACGCGTCGGGCGCGCTGCGGATCGCCTACGAGGCCGTCACGGACGCGCCGACGGTGGTCAACCTGACCAGTCACACGTACTGGGACCTGAGCGGTTCCGGTGACGCGGGCGGGCATGAGCTGCGGCTGGCGGCGTCCCGGTACACGCCGGTGGACGCGGACCTGATCCCGGCCGGCGCGCCGCAGGACGTGTCCGGTTCCCGCTTCGACTTCCGTACGGCCCGCAGGACCGGCTCCGGCTACGACCACAACTTCGTCCTGGACAAGGGCGTGACCGGGGTGGCGGAGGAGGTGGCCGAGCTGCACGACCCGGCGTCCGGGCGGACCCTGACGGTGGCCACGACCGAGCCGGGCCTCCAGCTCTACACCGCCGACCACCTGTCCGGGCCGCTGGGCCCCGGCGCCGGGATCGCCCTGGAGACGCAGCACTTCCCGGACTCCCCCAACCGGCCGGACTTCCCGAGCACGGTGCTGCGGCCCGGCGAGGTCTTCCGCTCCGAGACGGTGTACGGCTTCGGCGTCCGGGGCCGGTAGCCCGTCGCGCGGGGCCGTGTAGCCCCGGTCCGGGGGTCAGGTTCCCGGACCGGGGCTGCGCGGGAGGGACGCGTCCCCGGGGGGACTTGTCCCGGATCAGACGTTAATCGTCGTGATGACGCGGCGGCCCTCGATCGAGCGTCCGGCGGAGATCTCGTACGAACCCTTCACACTTGGCCGCGTCCCCGCCGTCCCGTCCGGACCTCGCGTCCCGCGGTGGGCGCCGCCGGTACCGCCCGCACCATGGCGCGGGTCACTTCCGTCACGCGATACTGCGGCCGTCCCACCGCACCACGCGCCCCACAGCGACGGAAGGACCCGAACTCCCTTGACCCGCATACGCATCGGCCTGATCGGGCTGGCCCTGCTGACCGGCCTGTCCGCGCCCACCGCCACGGCATCCGCCGCCGCCCCGCCCTCCCCCACCGTCGAGGAACAGCGGCTCGACCAGGCCGTGCCGCAGGAGATCCTCCGGCGCTCCGGATTCGCCGGCGCGGCACCGGAGTTCGGCCGAGCCCTGCACCATGCGCACTCCTACGCGCAGGCCCGCCGCATCGTCGTACGCGAGGGGTCCGCGCTGTGGCGGCGGGCCGTGGAGCGGGCGCAGGGGCGGGGACCGGCCGGCGGTGATCTGAGCCGGGACGACGACCGGCCGCTGTACTGGGCCCGGCTGGGAATGACCCGGGAAGTGCGCACCTGGGAGCCCGGCTTCGCGCTCACCGACCGGCAACGGGACGCACTGCTCGACCGGTTGGAGCGGACCTCGCGCGGGCAGACCGACATCCGCTACCCGGTCAAGGGGCACCTACGGCGCGTCCTGCTCACCGGGTTCGACCCCTTCACGCTCGACCGGGACATCCGCATCTCCAACCCCTCGGGGGCGACGGCGCTCGCGCTGGACGGCACGGTCATCGAGACGTCGCGGGGACCGGCGCGCGTGGAGACGGCCGTGTTCCCGGTGCGCTGGCAGGACTTCGCCGAGGGCACGGTGGAGCGGACGCTGCGGCCGTACCTGCCGAAGGTGGACCTGTTCACGACCGTGAGCCAGGGCCGGGTCGGCCGGTTCGACATCGAGCGCACCAACGGCGCCTGGCGGGGCGGCTTCGTGGACAACGACAACGTCGGCCGGACCGGGACCATCCCGGTCACGGACCCGGCGTCGCAGCCGCAGTGGACGGGCACCACCCTGCCGTACACCGCCGTCGTGGCCGCGCGGACGGGCCGCTTCCCCGTGTACGACCACACGGAGGTGACCGAGATACCGGCCGGCGGCACCGCGCCCGTCGTACGGCCGGACGGGCCGACCCCCGGCTCCGCCGCCCGTGCCGGGGCCGGCGGCGACTACCTCTCCAACGAGATCGCCTACCGGGCCACCCTGCTGCGGGACCGGCTCGGGCTGCACGACACGCTGCCGGGCGGGCATGTGCACACACCCGTGCTCCAGTTCGGGGCCGGGAACACCACCGAGGTGACCGACCCCGAGTTCGTGCGCAACCGGCTGGACATCATCGCGCAGGTCCGGTCGATCGTCGCCGTGTCCGCCGGTGCGACGGAGCGGCGGCCGGGCTGACGCCGGGACCGGCCAGGACGGGACCTTAAGGCGAGCGTCTCGGTCAGGGGGTGACGTCCTGCGTCCGGGGCGCGTCCGCGCCGTCCTCGCCGGTCTCCTCGCCCAGCAGGTCGCGGGCGAGGAGCGTGGCGCCCGCGACGGCGCCCGGCATCAGGAACACCGCGACGAACGGGACCAGGAAGGCCAGGCCCAGGGGGGTGCCGAAGCCCCAGACCAGGGTCTTGCGGGAGCGGAGCAGGGTGAGCCGGGCGCGCAGGTCGACGCCCCGGCGCTGCATCGCCACGGCGGCCAGTTCCTCGGTGAGGAAGAAGCCGGTGACGAAGAAGCCGATCACGGGGACGACGGTCTGCCCGACGAACGGCACGAAGCCGAGGGCGAAGAGCAGGACGCCCCACAGGCCGGCCCGCACCAGGACGCGCAGGCTGTCCCGGGCGGAGATCCACAGCTCGCGCCAGAGCGGCAGGTCCGACCGCGGGGCGGTGCCGTCGGGCGAGACGTCGGCGTCGACCTTCTCCGACAGGTTCTCGTAGAAGGGCTGGCCGACCAGCAGGGTGACGGCGGTGAACGTCAGCACGGCCAGCAGCAGGCCGAGGGCGAAGAGGACGGCCGTCAGGAAGCCGCGGAACAGGCCCTGCCAGGGGCTGGACCAGTCGTCCGCGAACGGGGTCGCCCAGCCGACCGCGTCCGCGCCCCACACGGCGAGCGCGACCAGCGCGGCGGCGTACAGCACCAGCGTGATCAGTCCGGGCAGCAGCCCGAAGCCGTAGCTCCGCCCGTGCCGGGCCACCCATCGCTGGCCCTTCAGCAGATACCCGAAACCCACCCCAAGATCGCGCATGGCGAGGACTTTACTGGCTCGGTGTGACGGCGCGGGTGGCCGGTGACGGCGGGGCCGGCCGGTACCGGGCGGGGTCTCAGGCGTCCAGCATGCGGCGGAGCAGGTCGCGCAGGGAGCGGCGCTGGTCGTCGGTGAGCGCGGCGAGCGGCTCGCGGGCGAAGTGCAGGCCCTCGCGCAGGTCCCGGGCCACCCTGCGGCCCTCCTCGGTGGCGGCGGCGACCTTCACCCGGCGGTCGGCCGGGTCGGGGCGGCGCTCCACCAGGCCGCGGGACTCCAGCCGGTCCACGATCCCGGTGACGTTCGACGGCTCGCACTTGAGCTTCTGGGCCAGCTTGCGCATGGGCAGCGGTTCCAGCGAGAGCAGGCTGAGCAGCCTGGCCTGCGGGCCGGTCAGCGTGTGCTCGCCCGCCGCCTCCTCGTAGTCCGCGTAGAAACGGGCCACGACGTCACCGATCAGCTCGACCACTTCCATGGTCAGGGGGTCGGGGCGGTGGGTCTTCGGTGGGGTGGGCATGCCTCCAGGATACCCGGTTACTTGACATCCTGAAATATTCAGGGGCATGGTTGTTTCAGGTACTGAAGTAAATGTGTGACACGAAAGGCTCCGTCATGATCAACCGCGAGTGGCACCTGCTCAGCCGACCCGTCGGCTGGCCCAAGCCCGAGGACTTCGCCCTCGTCGAGGCGCCGGTCCCGACCCCGGACGAGGGCCAGGTGCTGGTGCGGAACAAGTACCTCTCCGTCGACCCCTATATGCGCGGAAGGATGAGCGCGGCCAAGTCCTACGTCGCCCCCTTCGAGCTGGGCAAGGTCATGCAGGGCGGCGCGGTCGGCGAGGTGGTCGAGTCCCGCGCCGAGGGCATCTCCGCCGGCGACCACGTCCTGCACTTCTCCGGCTGGCGCGAGTACGCGGCCGTGGACGCGAAGAACGCCGTGAAGGTCGACCCGGAGGCCGCGCCCCTGTCGACGTACCTGGGCGTCCTCGGCATGACCGGGCTGACCGCCTACGCCGGCCTGCTGCGCACCGCCTCCTTCAAGGAGGGTGACACCGTGTTCGTGTCGGGCGCCGCCGGGGCCGTGGGCAGCCAGGTGGGCCAGATCGCCAAGCTCAAGGGCGCCTCGCGGGTCATCGGCTCCGCCGGGTCCGACGAGAAGGTCAAGCTGCTCGTGGACGAGTACGGCTTCGACGCCGCCTTCAACTACAAGAACGGCCCGGTCGCCGAGCAGCTGCGCCAGGCCGCGCCCGACGGCATCGACGTCTACTTCGACAACGTCGGCGGGGACCACCTGGAGGCCGCGATCGGCTCGCTGAACCAGGGCGGCCGGATCGCCGTCTGCGGCATGATCTCGGTCTACAACAACACCGAGCCCGCGCCCGGCCCGAAGAACCTGGCCCGTCTGATCCAGACCCGCGGCCGGATCGAGGGCTTCCTCGTCGGCGACCACTACGACCTCCAGCCGCAGTTCGTCCAGGAGGTCGGCCCGTGGGTCGCCTCGGGCGCGCTGAAGTACCGGGAGACCGTGGTCGAGGGCATCGAGAACAACCTGGAGGCGTTCCTCGGGGTCCTGCGCGGCGACAACATCGGCAAGATGGTCGTCAAGCTCTGACCTTCCCCCGGCTTCCGGCATGCGGTAGCTTCTTTCCGAAATCCGTCGTCGACCGTGGGCGCGAGTCGCGGCGGACCGAGGAGGAAGACAACCGCATGCCCATCACGCAGTCCGACGTCCTGTACACCGCCGTCGCCACCGCCGAGAACGGCCGCGACGGACGGGTCGCCACGGACGACGGCCGACTCGACGTCGTCGTCAACCCGCCGGAGGAGATGGGCGGCAGCGGGTCCGGGACCAACCCGGAGCAGCTGTTCGCCGCCGGTTACAGCGCGTGCTTCCAGGGGGCGCTGGGGGTCGTCGCCCGGCAGGAGGGCGCCGACGTGTCCGGGTCCACCGTCACGGCCAGGGTCGGCATCGGGAGGAACGACGAGGGGTTCGGGATCATCGTGGAGATCTCGGCGAGCATCCCGAACGTCGACGAGGCCACCGCGAGGGCTCTCGTCGACAAGGCCCACCAGGTGTGCCCCTACTCGAAGGCGACTCGCGGGAACATCAGCGTGACGCTGGTCTGACCTCCGTCGTTCCCTACATCGGCAGCCGCATCCTTGGACGTGGGGTGCGGCTGCTTCCCGGCCGGGGGCGTCCGCCGCGTGCCGTGCGCTGCTCAGCCGGCCAGCGCCGCCTTGTGGACCTCCGCCGCGAGCCTGTCGTTCTCCGGGGCCGCTCCGCCCGGGAACGCGAACCTGCGCCTCGTGTAGCCGTAGGCGATGCCCGCGTGCGGGTCCGCGAACGCCTGGACGCCGTTGGCGCCGCTGTGGCCCAGCGTGCCCGCGCCCAGGAACGGGTGCCAGATGTCGGCCGTCGCCTGGAAGCCGAGGCCGAAGGACTTGTGGACGCGGGCCACCAGGTCGTACCCCGTGGAGTGGACCTGGGCGAACTCCGCCAGTGTGTCGCCCTTCAGCAGCGGGCTCCTGCCGTCCACCTCGCTGATCATCGCCGCGTACATGCCCGCGAGACCGCGCGCCGAGCCGACCCCGCCCACCGAGGCGGGTCCCTGGGCGCGGATCAGCCGCTCGTTCGGCAGGCTCTCCAGGTCGGTGGGCTCCGCGCCGTGCCGGTTGAAGGCGATCGACCCGAGGGTGTGCGGGCCGGTCGGCACGGCGTCGAGCTGCGCCTGCTGCGCGGGCGTCGGCAGCATCGGCCGGACCGTGCGGAAGCGCGGCTCGTGCGCCTCGGGCAGACCCAGGTGGAGGTCGAGGCCGTGGGGGGCGCGGACCCGCTCCTCGTACACCTCCTGGAGCGTCCGGCCCGTCGCCCGGCGGACGACCTCGCCGGTGAGCGCGCCGATGACCAGCGCGTGGTAGCCGAACGCCGTGCCCGGCCGCCAGAACGGCCGCTGGTCGGCGAGGCGTTCGGCGATCATCCGGTCGTCGGCCAGCTCGGCGGGGCTGAACCCGGTGTCGGTGCCGACCAGCCCCGCGCGGTGCGCCAGCAGGTCCCGCAGCGTCAGCGCGCCCTTGCCCTCGCCGGCGAACTCCGGCCAGTAGTAGGTGACTTTGCGGTCCAGCTCCAGCGTGCCGTCCTGTACGAGCAGCGCCGCCACCAGATGGGCCGCGCCCTTCGTGGCCGAGTAGACCGCGTACAGCGAGTCACCCGTCACCCCGGCGCCCGCCCACAGATCCACGACCCGCCGTCCGTGGACGTATGCGCACAACTGGCCCTCGTAGTCCTCCCGTTCACCGGCGACGAAGGCGGCGAACTCCTCGCGCACCGACTCGAAGCCCTCGGCGACCGTGCCCTGGACGGTGATCTCCTGCGTCATCCGCTCTCCTCGACCGAACCGCTGCTCGCTGCTCCCCCTCGGCACAACGCCCTGCCCCGGCATCGGGCGTCCCGAGACCGGTACGGCGAGACGTGCCTGTTCGACTCAACCCCCGTGAGGGCCGCGGGATGTCACGGATAGCCCGGATGGCCGATGGCGCGGGGTGGCGGGGGTGCGCCGGGGCGTGCTGCACGTGCACACGGACGGAGCCGGACGCGCGCGGACGCTCACGTGCCCGCGGACGCCCTCAGGAGCACCACCACAGGAAGCGGTCGCAGGTCTTCGTGGGCGACGGCTCGGGCGTGGGCGCTGAGGTCGTCGGGGCCGCGGTCGGGGTGGCGGGCCGGCTGGGGGGCGGGGCGGCCGGGGTCGTCGGGGTCGCACCGGAACTCGTCGTGGCCGACTGCTGCGCCGTGCCGGTGTCCGTGACGGAAGGGGAGGCGGAATCCTTGTCCTTCGGGGACTCCGACGAGGAGGCGGAGGCCGAGGCGTCCGGGGAGGCGGACTCGCCCGCGCGCGGGGTGGCGCCGGAGGTGGTGCCTGTCGGGCCGGCGGTGCGGTCCGGCGCGACGGAGGCGGCGCCGCCGTCCGCCGAGGTGTCCCCGGCCGGGGCCGGGGTGTCGCTGGAGAAGGGCGAGAAGGGCGAGAAGGGCGCGTCCGTGCCCAGTTCCGCGAGACTGAGCCCGCCCGCCGCGAGGACGAAGCCGGCGGCGACCAGGACGGCACGGCGGCGTCTGCGGCGGTGTGCGGCGGCCTTGCGGTCGCGGCGGCTGCCCTCGGCTCCGTCCCGGGCCCGCCGGCCGGCCGGGGCGACCTCGTCGTCGGCGTCGTCGGCGTCGTCGGCCTCCGCCCCGTCCGCTCCGCCGGCCTCCGCCTCCGCCGGTTCCGGTTCCTCCGCCCGCTCCGGCTCCCCGGGGGTCTCCGGACCGCCGTGCGCCTCTTCGTGCGGCTGCTCGTACGGTGCCTCGAACGACGGCTCGTACGGCTGCTCGTACGTCGCCGGTGTCTGCGCGTGCCCGTGCCCGTGCCCGTGCTCGTGCCCGTGCCCGTGCGCGGCCGGCGCCGCCGTGGGGGCCCCGAGCCGGTCGGCGGGCGTTCCGCACCCCGGGCAGGCCAGGGCGCCGTTGAGGTGCCGTCGGCACGGGAGGCAGTAGTTCATGACGCGGGAAGACTAGAGTCCACGCGGTTCCGGTTCCAGGCGTGGTTGTGAAGGTTTGGTGCGGGGTCGAAAGAGTTGCCGAAAGCCGTGCCGAAACCGTTACCTGTTCGACCCATTGACACCCCCGCCGGACCATCCTTACTGTCACGCCAACATTTCGAACGTGTGACGAAATCTCGAACAGCTGAGGGGCAACTGCCGTGCGCATCACCGGAATCAGCACGCACGTGGTCGGCACGCCGTGGCGCAACCTGACCTACGTCCAGGTGCACACCGACGAGGGCATCACGGGAGTCGGCGAGACCCGGATGCTCGGGCACACCGACGCGCTGATCGGATATCTGCGGGAGGCCGAGGCCAACCACATTCTCGGCTCGGACCCGTTCGCTGTCGAGGACCTCGTGCGCCGGATGAAGTACGGCGACTACGGCCGGGCCGGGGAGATCGTCATGTCCGGCATCGCGGTGGTCGAGATGGCCTGCTGGGACATCAAGGGCAAGGCGCTGGGCGTGCCGGTGTGGCAGCTGCTCGGTGGCAAGGTGACCGACAAGGTCAAGGCGTACGCCAACGGGTGGTACACCACCGAGCGGACCCCGGAGGCGTACCACAAGGCGGCCCAGGGGGTCATGGAGCGCGGCTACAAGGCGCTCAAGATCGACCCCTTCGGCACCGGGCACTTCGAGCTGGACCACCAGGAGACCCTGTACGCGGTCTCGCTCATCGAGGCCGTGCGGGACGCGATCGGCCCGGAGGCGGAGCTGATGCTGGAGATGCACGGCCGCTTCTCCCCCGCCACCGCCGTCCGGCTCGCCAAGGAGATGGCGCCCTTCAAGCCCGCGTGGCTGGAGGAGCCGGTGCCGCCGGAGAACCTCAAGGCGCTGGAGAAGGTCGCCGCCAAGGTGGACGTCCCCGTGGCCACCGGTGAGCGCATCCACGACCGGATCGAGTTCCGCGAGCTGTTCGACAGCCAGGCGGTGGACATCATCCAGCCCGACGTCGGCCACATCGGCGGCATCTGGGAGACCCGGAAGCTGGCCGCCACCGCCGAGACGCACTACATGCTCGTCGCCCCGCACAACGTGGGCGGTTCGGTGCTCACCGCCGCCTCCCTCCAGGTCGGCTTCACCTCCCCGAACTTCAAGATCCTTGAGCACTTCAATGACTTCGCGGACGCGGAGATCAAGAAGGTGGTCAAGGGGGCGCCGCAGGTGAACCCGGAGGACGGCTGCTTCCACCTCTCCGACGCGCCGGGGCTCGGCGTCGAGCTGGACGTCGACGCGGCGGCGGAGTTCCCGCAGCAGCAGGCCCGGTTCGACCTGTGGGCCGAGGGCTGGGAGCAGCGCAAGCCGAAGGGCACGAAGTGAGCTCCCAGGTCCTGATCGAGGCGCCGGGGGTGCACCGGGTCGAGGCCCACACACCCCGGCAGCCCGGTCCCGGCGAGGCGCTGGTCGCGGTGCACGCGGCCGGCATCTGCGGCAGCGACCGCGAGGTGTACCAGGGCAACCGGCCGGAAGGGTACGTGCGGTATCCGCTCACGCCCGGACACGAGTGGTCGGGGACGGTCACGGCGGTGGGTGCCGGGGTGCCCGGCTCGCTGGTCGGCCGCAAGGTCGTCGGCGAGGGCTTCCGCAACTGCCAGGTGTGCGAGCGCTGCCACGCGGGCGAGACCACGCTGTGCTCGGCCGGGTACGAGGAGACCGGCTTCACCCAGCCGGGCGCCATGGCCGCCACGCTGACCCTGCCCGCCCGGCTGCTGCACGTCCTGCCGGACGACGCCGACCTCACCGCCGCCGCCCTGCTGGAGCCGGCCGCCTGTATCGCCGCCGCCGCGCTGAAGGCGCACGCCCAGCCGGGCGAGCGGGTCGCGGTGGTCGGCACGGGCACGCTGGGCATGTTCGCCGTGCAGTTCCTGAAGGCGGTCTCGCCGGCGGAGCTGCTCGTGGTGGGCACGCGGAACGACCGGGAGGCGCTGTCCCGCCGGTTCGGGGCGAGCGACTTCCGGCTGAAGGACCAGAGGTTGCCCGACGACTTCGACGTGGTGATCGAGACCGCCGGGTCGGCGTCCGCCGCGCGCACCGCCGCCGCGCTGCTGCGGCGCGGCGGGCGACTGGTCCTCACCGGGATCCCGGCGCCGGGCGCGGACGGGCTCGACCCGACCGATCTCGTCGTACGGCAGCTCGAGGTGCACACCGTCTTCGGGGCACCGCCGGAGGCCTGGGCGCACACCGTGCGGGTCTTCGGGGCCGGGCTGCTCGACCCGCTGCCGCTGGTCACCCACGAGTTGCCGCTGACCGAGTTCCCGCAGGCCATCGAGCTCGTCGGGGCCGGCGATCCCAAGGTGGGCAAGGTGCTGCTCCGTCCCTGACCGTACGCCGGTCAGGGCGTGACCTGACGGCGCCCTGACCGGCGTACACCCAGCGGTTTTCCACACCCAGAGCCGCGAACCTTGTCCGAAATACCGAACACTCAGGACCCTAAGGACAGCTTGTGACCGACGCTTCCGCTCCGGCAGCCCGCAGGCCCGGCGAGCAGGTGCTCGCCGCACTCGGCCTCGGCGCGCCCGCCCTCGACCCCGCCGACGCCTCCACCCACACCTTCCCGGGCGGCGGTCGCTGGCGCACCGAGATCCCCTCGTGCGAGGGTCCCGAAGCGCTGGCGGTCGTCCTGAAGGAGGCCTCGCGCCTCGATGTGCCGATCCACCGGATCAGCCAGGGCAGCGGCGTGTGGATGCTCACCGACGCCGAGATCACCGAGATGGTCGACGCCACCCAGGAACGCGACATCGAGCTCTGCCTGTTCACCGGCCCGCGCGGCACCTGGGACATCGGCGGCTCGGTGCGGTCCGACTCGCGGGGCGCCGGACTGCGCGCCCGGGGCCACGACGCCGTCGCCGGCTGCGTCGAGGACGCCGTGCGGGCCACCGAGCTGGGCGTCAAGTGCCTGCTGGTCGCCGACGAGGGCGTGCTGTGGACCCTGCACCGGGCCCGCCAGGCCGGGATCATCCCCGCCGACACCACGCTGAAGGTCTCGGCGCTCATCGGCCCGGTCAACCCGGCCTCGTACGCCGTCTACGAGCGGCTCGGCGCCGACTCCGTCAACGTGCCCAGCGATCTGACGCTGGACCACCTCACCGAGATCCGCCGGGTCTCCGGCGCCCCCATGGACATGTACATCGAGGCCCCCGACGACCTCGGCGGCTACATCCGGATGTACGAGGTCGCCGAGCTGATCCGGCGCGGCGCGCCGCTCTACCTGAAGTTCGGTCTGTCCAAGGCCCCCGGCATCTACCCGTGGGGCACCCACCTGCGGGACGTGACCCTGGACACCGCCCGGGAGCGGGTGCGGCGCGGCCGGCTCGCCCTGGACCTGCTCGCCCGGCACGGCGCGGACGGCGACATGGCGCCGCTCGGCTCCCGGCTGCCGGGGACGCTCCACCGCTTCCCCGTCGAAGCACCCGCACCTGTCACCTCCGCTCCTCTCAACGACGAGAACGACAAGGACTGATCCCACATGCGCAACCGCAGAGCCGCACTCGCCGCGATAGCCGGAGCCGCCTCGCTCGCCCTCACCCTCACCGCCTGCGGTCAGAGCGGCGAGGGCGGCAGCAAGGAGAAGTCGGGCGACGTCAAGGGCGCCACCATCGGCATCGCCATGCCGACCAAGTCCTCCGAGCGCTGGATCTCCGACGGCAAGAACGTCGTCAAGGACTTGGAGGCCAAGGGCTACAAGACCAAGCTGGTCTACGGCGAGGACGACCCGGAGACCCAGGTCTCGCAGATCGAGAACCTGATCACGCAGGGCGTCAAGGGCCTGATCGTCGCGGCGATCGACAACAAGTCCCTGGACCACGTCCTCCAGGAGGCCGCGGACGCGCACATCCCGGTCATCTCCTACGACCGGCTGATCCTCGGCACCAAGAACGTCGACTACTACGCCTCGTTCGACAACGAGAAGGTCGGCAAGCTCCAGGGCCAGTACATCGTCGACAAGCTCGGGCTCACCAAGGGCAAGACGGGCCCGTTCAACATCGAGCTGTTCGCGGGCTCCAACGACGACAACAACACCAAGTACTTCTTCGGCGGCGCCATGAGCGTCCTCCAGCCGTACATCGACAAGAAGCAGCTGGTGGTCAAGTCCGGGCAGACCAAGCTGACCCAGGTCGTCACCCTGCGCTGGGACGGCACCACCGCGCAGAAGCGCATGGAGGACGTCCTCACCTCCGCCTACAAGAGCGGCCGGGTCGACGCGGTCCTCTCGCCGTACGACGGCATCTCCATCGGCATCCTGTCCGCCCTGAAGTCGGACGGCTACGGCTCGGGCAGCAAGCCGCTGCCGGTCATCACCGGCCAGGACGCCGAGCTGGCCTCGGTGAAGTCGATCATCTCCGGTCAGCAGACGCAGACCGTCTACAAGGACCTCCGCAAGCTCGCCGAGGTCGCCGCCACGATGATGGACGACTCCCTGAAGGGCAAGAAGCCCGAGGTCAACGACACCAAGACGTACGACAACGGGACGAAGGTCGTGCCCGCCTACCTGCTCCAGCCGGTGAGCGTCGACAAGAGCAACTACAAGCAGGTGCTGGTCGACGGCGGTTACTACACCGAGGCCGACCTCAAGTAACCCGCCCATTTCCTACGGATTGGAAGGCACGACCATGGCGGGACCCGTCCTGGAAATGCGCTCGATCGTCAAGACCTTTCCCGGTGTCAAGGCGCTGTCGGACGTCACCCTGACCGTCCGGCAGGGCGAGGTCCACGCCATCTGCGGGGAGAACGGCGCCGGCAAGTCCACCTTGATGAAGGTGCTCTCCGGCGTCCACCCGTACGGCAGTTACGAGGGGGACATCCTCTTCGCGGGAGAGACCTGCCAGTTCAAGGACATCCGGGCGAGCGAGCAGCACGGCATCGTCATCATCCACCAGGAACTGGCGCTGGTACCGCACCTGTCCATCGCGGAGAACCTCTTCCTCGGCAACGAGCACGCCACGCGCGGACTCATCAACTGGCGCGAGACCCTGCGCCACGCCACCGCGCTGCTGCGCCGGGTCGGTCTGGACGAGCACCCGGAGACCCGGGTCGCCGACATCGGCGTGGGCAAGCAGCAGCTCGTCGAGATCGCCAAGGCGCTGTCCAAGCAGGTGAAGCTGCTGATCCTGGACGAGCCGACGGCGGCCCTGAACGACGAGGACAGCGACAAGCTCCTCGATCTGATCCTGGAGCTGAAGAACCAGGGCATCACCTCGATCATCATCTCCCACAAGCTCAACGAGATCCGCAAGGTCGCCGACTCGGTGACGATCATCCGGGACGGGCGGTCCATCGAGACCCTCGATGTGAAGGCACCGGAGACGACCGAGGAGCGGATCATCGCCGGCATGGTCGGCCGCGACCTCGACCACCGCTTCCCCGAGCGCACCCCGCACCAGCCGGAGGAGGGCGCGGCGCCGGCGCTGGAGATCCGCGGCTGGACCGTGTTCCACCCGATCGACCAGCAGCGCAAGGTCGTGGACGACGTGTCCCTGAACGTGCGCCGCGGCGAGATCGTCGGCATCGCGGGCCTGATGGGCGCGGGCCGCACCGAACTCGCGATGAGCGTCTTCGGACGGGCCTACGGCCGGTACGCGGCCGGCACGGTCCTGAAGGACGGCACGGAGATCCGTACGAAGAGCGTGGCGGAGGCGATCGGGCACGGCATCGCGTACGTCACCGAGGACCGCAAGCACTACGGCCTGAACCTCATCGACACCATCAACCGCAACGTCTCGCTGACCGCGCTGAACAAGGTCGCCAAGCGGGGTGTGGTGGACGAGCACGAGGAACGGCAGGTCGCCGAGGGCTTCCGGAAGTCCATGAACATCAAGGCGCCCACGGTCTTCGAGCCGGTGGGCAAGCTCTCCGGCGGCAACCAGCAGAAGGTCGTCCTCAGCAAGTGGATCTTCGCGGGTCCCGACGTGCTGATCCTCGACGAACCGACCCGCGGCATCGACGTGGGCGCCAAGTACGAGATCTACACGGTCATCGACCAGCTCGCCGCCCAGGGCAAGGCGGTCGTCTTCATCTCCTCCGAGCTGCCCGAACTGCTCGGCATGTGCGACCGCATCTACACGATGGCCGCCGGGCGGCTGACCGGTGAGGTGCCGCGGGCCGAGGCCACGCAGGAAGTGCTGATGCGCCATATGACGAAGGACAAAGAGGTAACGCGATGAGCACGGATGTGACCGCCAAGAGCCCGGCCCCCGCGCCGCCGGGCAGGAGCGGAGCGGCTGCCGACGGGGGACTGCTCGGCCTGATGCTGGCCGGTCTGCGCCGCAACATGCGCCAGTACGGCATGCTGATCGCGCTCGGCCTGATCGTGGTCCTCTTCGCGATCTGGACCGACGGGGACCTGCTGCTGCCGCGCAACGTCTCCAACCTGGTGCTCCAGAACAGCTACATCCTGATCCTCGCGATCGGCATGATGCTGGTGATCATCGCCGGGCACATCGACCTGTCGGTCGGCTCGCTCACCGCGTTCGTCGGCGCCTTCGCGGCCGTACTGACCGTGCAACACGGCATCTCCTGGCCCATCGCCCTGGTGCTGTGCCTGGTGGTCGGCGCGGTCGCCGGCTCGATCCAGGGCTATCTGATCGCCTATCTCGGCATACCGTCCTTCATCGTCACCCTCGCCGGGATGCTCCTCTTCCGCGGCCTCACCGAGATCCTGCTCAAGGGCCAGACCCTCGGCCCGTTCCCGAACGGTCTACAGAAGCTCGGCAACGGCTTCCTGCCCGAGGTCGGCCCGAACACCAACTACCACAACCTCACCCTGCTGCTCGGGCTCGTCCTGATCGCGGCCGTGGTGTGGCAGGAGTTCCGGGACCGCCGCCGCCAGCAGGAGTTCTCCCTGGACGTGCTGCCGACCCGGCTGTTCCTGCTCAAGCTGACCGCCCTGGTCGCCGCGATCCTCGTCCTCACCCTGCTGCTCGCCAGCTACAAGGGCGCCCCGATCGTGCTGATCATCCTCGGCGCGCTGGTCGTCGGCTACGGCTACGTCATGCGCAACGCGGTCTTCGGCCGGCACATCTACGCGATCGGCGGCAATCTGCCGGCGGCCAAGCTGTCCGGCGTGAAGGACAAGAAGGTCACCTTCTACGTCTTCCTGAACATGGGCGTGCTCGCGGCCCTGGCGGGTCTGGTGGTCGCCGCCCGGCTGAACGCGGCCTCGCCGAAGGCGGGCGTCAACTTCGAACTGGAGGCCATCGCCTCCTCGTTCATCGGTGGCGCGTCCATGAGCGGCGGTGTCGGCACCGTCCTCGGCGCCATCATCGGCGGTCTCGTCCTCGGCGTGCTGAACAACGGCATGAACCTCCTCAGCGTCGGCACCGACTGGCAGCAGGTCATCAAGGGTCTCGCCCTGCTGGTGGCGGTCGGGTTCGACGTGTGGAACAAGCGCAAGTCCGGTTCGTAAGCGCCCAGAAAACGGAGCCGCACCCATGGAACTGAACAGACGCACGGTCATCGCGGGAACAGCAGCGGCGGGCCTCGCCGCCACCACCCTCGGCACGGGCAGCGCCCAGGCCGGCACCGGTTCGAGGGGCCGCAAGCCGGTGAAGGAACTCTTCGGCACCCTCGCCGACGGCACGAAGGTGTACCGCTGGTCGCTGGAGAACGGCGGCACCCGGCTGAAGGTCCTGTCCTACGGCGGCATCGTCCAGACCCTGGAGCTGCCCGACCGGCACGGCCGGTACGCCAACGTCGTGGCCGGCTTCGACGACATCGCCGACTACGTGGCGAAGAGCCCGTACTTCGGCGCCCTGATCGGCCGGTACGGCAACCGCATCGGCAAGGGACAGTTCACGCTGGACGGCACGTCCTACCAGCTCTCCGTGAACGACGGCGACAACAGCCTGCACGGCGGGGCCAAGGGCTTCGACAAGCACGTGTGGGACGTGGAGTCGTTCACCAGGGGCTCGGACGTCGGGCTGCACCTGCACTACACGAGCGTCGACGGCGAGATGGGCTACCCGGGCACGCTGCGGACGACGGTGACGTACACCCTCACCCGGCACGGCGACTGGCGCATCGACTACGCGGCCACCACCGACAAGGCCACCGTCGTCAACCTCACCAGCCACGTCTACTGGAACCTGGCCGGCGAGGGCAGCGGCACGATCGAGGACCACGAACTCACGATCGCCGCCTCCCGGTACACCCCGACCGACTCCGGCCTGATCCCCACCGGCGAGCTGGCCGAGGTCGCGGGCACCCCGTTCGACTTCCGGCACGCCAAGCCCGTCGGCCGGGACATCCGCGCGGGCCACGAGCAGCAGGTGCTGGCCAAGGGGTACGACCACAACTGGGTGCTGGACAAGGGGATCACGGCGAGGCCCGAGCACATCGCCACCCTGCGCGACCCGCGCTCCGGCCGCACCCTGAGGATCGCCACCGACCAGCCGGGCCTCCAGTTCTACTCCGGCAACTTCCTCGACGGGACGCTCACCGGCACCGGCGGGCGCACCTACCGGCAGGGCGACGCCCTGTGCCTGGAGACGCAGCACTTCCCGGACTCGCCGAACCACGCCGACTTCCCGTCGACGGTGCTGCGGCCGGGGCAGACGTACCGGACGTCGACCCTCCACACCTTCGGGGCGTGAACCGGCTCACACCGCGGGTGAGTTGAACGCCACTGCCGTCTCCTGCGTATCGAAGGGCGGCCCGTGCTCCCCCGCACGGGCCGCCCTTCGACGGAGGTTCCCTTGGCCGGCAACGTCACCTCGTTGTTCCGCGGCACCGCCGCGCACAGCCCCTCCATGGCGGCGCTGACGCGGGAGGGCGGCGACGGGACCGGCCCGGTGGACTTCTGCATTCCGTGCAATCCGTACTTCCCGACGCCCGCCATGTTCGAGGAGATGGCGGGCCGGCTGCGCGAGATCGTCACGTACTACCCCAGCAGCGCCGACACCATCACGGCGGAGCTGTGCGACCTGCTCCGGCTCCCGCCGCAGTGCGTGGCGATGGGCAACGGCTCCACGGAGCTGATCACCTGGATCGACCACCTGCTGGTCCGCGAGTCCCTGGCCGTCCCCGTGCCCACCTTCGGCCGCTGGACCGACCAGCCGATGGAGACCGGCAAACGGGTCGACATGTTCCCGCTCCAGGAGGCGAACGACTTCGCCCTGGACCTCGGCCAGTACGCCGAGTTCATCCGTGCCCGCGGCACCCGGGTGGCCGTGATCTGCAACCCCAACAACCCCGACGGCGGCTGTCTGCGCCGGCAGCAGATCGTGCGGTTCATGGACGCCATGGCGGACCTCGATCTGGTGATCGTGGACGAGTCCTTCCTGGAGTTCGCCGACGCGGAGGCCGAGCCCAGCGTCGTCCAGGAGGCCATGCTCCGCCCCAACGTGGTCGTGCTGCGCAGCCTCGGCAAGAACTTCGGCCTGCACGGCATCCGCTTCGGCTACCTCGTCGCCAACCCGGCGCTCGCGGGCAAGGTCCGCTCCATGCTGCCGAAGTGGAACCTCAACTCCTTCGCCGAGCACGTGGTGTTCATGCTGAAGGAGCACGGCGCCGAGTACGCGCGGAGCCTGGCGCAGGTCCGCCGCGACCGCCTGGAGATGGCCAGCCACCTCTCCGCCCTCCCCGGCCTCACCGTCTACCCCTCCCAGGGCAACTTCCTCTTCGTGCGCCTGCCCGTGGGCGCCGAGGGCACGGTGGTGCGGGACCGGATGCTCACCGAGCACCGGATCCTGGTCCGCGAGTGCGGCAACAAGATCGGATCCTCCAGCCGCTTCCTGCGGCTCGTGGTGCGCCCCCAGGTCGACGTGCGTCGCCTGGTGTCCGGCCTGGAGCAGGTGCTCTACGGGTCCAGGAGGGGAGCCGCCGTACCCGAGCCGGGCACCGGGACCGGCTACAGCTCGGGTACGGCGGCGGTCGACCGGCTGGTCAGCGAGACCAACGGGGCCGGCCTGCGGCTCACACCGGCCGGCCCCGCTCCGGCCGCCGGCACCGGCATGCCGCTCCCCGCCGCCGTGACACCGCCCGGCGGCGGAATGCCGATGCCGGCGGCAGCCCCACCGCCACCTGCACCGGCTGCGGTTGCTCCGGCGGCTCCCTCGGCTCCGGCGGCTCCCTCGGCCCCGGTGTCTCCGGTTTCCCCGGCGGCGGCCGTGATGCCGGCACCGGTACCCGTGCCGGCGGCCGTGATGCCCGCACCGGCACCGGTGGCCCCCGCGCCCGTACCGCTCGCTCCCACCCCGCCCGGCGTTCCGGCCCGGGGCGGGCTCACCGCCGCCCAGGTCCGCGGGATGACGGCCCCGGCGCCCGCCGCCGGCCTGACCCCGGCCCCCGCGACGGGCTGGCCCAACGCGCAGAGCTGGCCGAACGCGGCGGGGACGGGCCAAGCGGCCGTCTGACGCCGGTCCCGGTGAGAACACCTCTGACCTGCCGGGACGGGGCATGCGGCGGCACGCCACCCTCGCCGGGAAGTGACCGTTGGGCCGCTCGCTTCTCGGTCGGTGTCGGGCTGGAGTTCACCGAACCCGTGTGGCCTGTGGGGCTGATGGGGCCACCGGGACACCAAGCCAGGAGCCACCCCCGCCCCGGCACCCCCACCGGCCGCAAGCCGCCAAGCCGGCCCGGCGTGCAGGCGAGGCGCGTTCGCGCACCCCTGGCGCCGGGTGCGCCCCCAGTTGGCCTCGGGGCCCGTTACCGGCGGGGCCACCGTCTTTCCGGGCGGGCCGACAGCAACCGACCCAGCCGACGCCCGTTCACTCGCCCCGGACGCCCGTGGGGAGAACCGTCCTGAGGGACGTGACCGGGTGGCCGATTTCCAGGGAGCCGAGGATGCCGTCGAGGAGGGCGGCACCGGGGGCACCGGTGGGCGGCGCGGGGCGCGTGGTGGCTTCGGCGGTGGCGGCGGACGCCAGGAGGGCGGCCGTCAGGGCGGTGACACAGGCGAGTTTCTTGATCATGACCGCCCTAACGACGCACGCGCGCGGGGGAAACCCGCCGGTGCGCCGACCGGGGGACCGGTGTTACGCCTTACGGGTTCTCCCAGGCCGCCGGTTCCGCCGCCAGGGCGCGGACCGGCTCGGGGAGGGCGTCGGCCGCGAGGTCGGCGAGGGTGACGCCCTCCAGGATGCGGCGGACGTTGGCGCGCAGGGCGATCCACAGGGGCAGCAGCGGCTGGGCGGTGCCGCTGTAGGAGAGGCCGGTCGGGCGTTCGCCGCGTACGGACACGATCGGGCCGTCGACCGCCCGGATGACGTCGGCGACGGTGATCGAGGCCGCCTCGCGGGCCAGGCGGTAGCCGCCGCCCCCGCCGCGCCGGCTGTCGACGATCCCGGCGCGTCGCAGGTCGCCGAGAATCCCTTCCAGGAACTTGTGCGGGATCTCCTGCACGGCGGCGATTTCTTCTGCTTTCACCGGGCCGTTACCCTGCCGTACGGCCAGCTCCAGTACCGCCCGTACCGCGTAATCCGCCCGTGCCGAGATCCTCATGGGTCCATTGTGGGGCGTGTCCGTGGGGAGAATGGCCGGACCGCGCCCCCGTAAGATCGCCGGGAGGATCCACCTTGGCGCTCAGCAGACGTTCCTTCAGTGCCCTGGCCGGCTCCGCCGCGCTCGGTCTCGCCCTGGGCGGCAGCGGCGGCCCCGGGGCGCCCTCCGCGTACGCGGGCAGCAGTGCGCCGACCGGTCCGGCACCGCTGCCGCCGCGCGTCGACGGCGAGCGGCACACCATCGGGTACGACCGGTACTCGCTGCTCGTGGACGGGCGGCGGCTGGTGGTGTGGTCCGGCGAGATGCACCCGTTCCGGCTGCCCAGCCCGTCCCTGTGGCGGGACGTGCTCCAGAAGATGCGGGCGCACGGGTACAACGCCGTGAGCATCTACGTGGCGTGGAACTACCACTCCCCCGCGCCCGGTCAGTACGACTTCAGCGGCATCCGGGACCTGGATCTGTTCCTGCGGACGGCTGCCGAGACCGGACTGTACGTCCTTCTGCGGCCCGGTCCTTACATCAACGCCGAGGTGGACGGCGGGGGTTTCCCCGGGTGGCTGACGGCGACCAGGGGCACGGCCCGGACCGACGATCCGGTCTACCTGGCGCACGTGGACGAGTGGCTGACCCAGGTGAACCGGATCGCCCGCCGGCATCTGTTCACGCAGGGCACCGGCACGGTCCTGCTGTACCAGATCGAGAACGAGTACGACGCCCATGTGGACGAGGCCACCGGGCGGAACTACATGGCCCACCTGTACCGGAAGGTGCGGGGCGACGGGATCGACGTCCCGTTGTTCCACAACGACAAGGGGCGGAACGGGTACTGGGTGCCGGGGTCGTTCGACACCGGTGGGGAGAGAGGCGGCTGGCTGTACGGGTTCGACGGGTATCCGTCGCCGTCCCAGACCCCGCCGGACTGGGGGCACTACGGGCCCGGCGGGGCGAAGGGCGGGGCCACCGCCTCCCCCGCCACCCCGGGGTTCGTGCCCGAGTTCGGGGGCGGCTGGTTCGATCCGTGGGGCGGGGCGTGGTTCGACGGCAAGGGGTACGCCGAGTCGCGGCGCACCCGGGACGCCGCGTACGAGCGGCGCTTCTACCTGACCAACCTCGCCAACGGACTCACCCTGCACAACGTGTACATGACGTTCGGGGGGACGTCGTGGGGCTGGCTGCCCGCGCCGGTCGTCTACACGTCGTACGACTACGGCGCCGCCATCGACGAGGGCCGGAACGTCACGGACAAGATCGCGCCGATGCACCAGCTCGGCCATCTGCTCCAGCGCGTGCCCGACTTCGCCAAGCTGGACCGGGCTGCGGACGTGACGGCCGCCGGGCTGAAGGTCTACCACCTGACCAACCCGGACACCGGCACCCATGTGTACGTCGCCCGCAACGACGGCGCCGATCCGGTCACCACCGAACTGCCCACCGACGCCGGCAGGCTGCCGATCACCGTGCCCGGCAAGGACGCCAAGCTGCTCACCACCGGGCTGCCGCTGGGCAGGCGGACCCTGAAGTACGCCACCGTCGCGCCCATGACGGTCCTGACGGCGGGCCGGCAGGACATCGCCGTGTTCGCCGGGCGGACCGACGAGATGGCCGAGCTGGTGCTGAAGTGCCCGCAGGAGCCCTCCGTGCAGCGGCTGGACCCGGAGGCCGGCTGGGCGTACGACCGGAACGAACTCCATGTGAACGCCCCCCTCGGCCAGGACGGGCTGACCCGGGTGCTGGTGCGCAAGGGCGAGACGGACACCCCGCTGCTGCTGCTCTTCGCCGACGACGCCACCGCCGTACGCCTCTTCCCGTACGACACCCCGTCCGGGACCCTCCTCGTCTACGGCCCGGCGCTGCTGCGGCACGCGGAGCTGCGCGGCTCGGAGGTCCATCTGACCGGTGACATCACCGAGCGGACGGGCATGGAGGTGTGGGGCCCGCGCGGGATCGACACCCTGGTCTGGAACGGGCGGAAGCTGCCCACCCGGGCCACGCTCTCCGGCAGCCTGCTGACCACCGGGATGCTGCCCGACGTGCCCGAGGTGCGGCTGCCCGAGCTGGGCGGCTGGCGGATGCGGACGGAGAACCCGGAGGCGGGCCCGAGCTTCGACGACTCGTCGTGGAAGGCCGCCGACAAGACGTCGTCGTACAGCACCACGGCCGTCCCGGACGGGCAGCCGGTCCTCTTCGCGGACGACTACGGCTTCCACTACGGGGACGTCTGGTACCGGGGCAGTCTCACCGGCACCACCGGGGTCGAGGAGGTCTCGCTCGCCTACAGCACCGGCACGCAGGGCCTGCTGATGGCCTGGCTGGACGGCGAGCCGCTGGGCACGCACCGGATGCCGGTGCCGGACAAGGACGTGACCATCCGCAAGGGCAGCTGGGCGACGACGGCGGTGTTCCCGGTGCGGGAGCGGCTGCGCTCCCCCGGCCGGCACGTGCTGTCGGTCCTCGTCCGGCGCATGCAGCACGACCAGGACGGCAAGGCGCTCGACACCCACAAGGCGGCGCGGGGCCTGACGGCGGTCACCTTCAAGGGTGCCTCGCCGAAGGTGCGCTGGCGCATCCAGGGCGCGGGCCCCGCCGATCCCGTGCGCGGGCCGATGAACAACGGCGGTCTGTACGGCGAGCGGGAGGGCTGGCACCTGCCCGGCTTCCGGGACCGGGACTGGGAGAAGGTGACCTTCCCGCGCACGGCGCGGTACCAGGGCGTGACCTGGTACCGGACGACGTTCCGGCTGTCGGTGCCGGCCGACGTCGACGCGTCGGTCGGCCTGACCCTGGACGACGACCCGTACCGCGCCTACCGCGCGCAGATCTTCCTCAACGGCTGGAACCTGGGCCAGTACATCAACAACGTCGGCCCGCAGCACACCTTCGTCCTGCCGAACGGCATCCTGCGCTCCCGGGGCGCCAACACCCTCGCGCTGGCGGTCCTCTCGGAGTTCACCACGCTGTCGGGCCCCGGGTCGGTGCGGCTGACGCTGCTCGGCAAGGCGGCGGGGGGCGTGCCGGTCACGCCAGTCTGATCACGTTCCAGGACAGCGGTTCCAGTACGGCGGTGAGGGTGCCGTCCCTCAGGGCGGTGCCCTCGACCGGGTGCGGGGTGACGCGCCCGGGGTCGGTCAGGGTGTTGCGGGCGTCGGGGTCGGCGTCCGTGAGCGCGCTGTGCTCGGTGACGGTGGTCAGCTCCAGTCCGCTGAGGGTGACGTCGAGGGGCAGCGGTTCGGTGCGGCCCCGGTTGACGGCGAACACGGTGACCGTGCCGTCGTCCGCGCGGACGGCGGTGGCGGACCGCAGGTTCGAAGCGCTTCCGCGTCAATGGGCCGCACACGAGCTCATAGGTTGTTCCTCGTTGAACGACGGTCGCCGGATCGCATGACGCGGACACATCCAGGCGCGTACGCTCGGACCAGCCGCAATCGTCGGTGGGAAGGGAGACAGATGAGTTTCGGGGGCGCGCGGGAGCAGGCGGCACGCCTGGCCTCACGACTGCGACGCTCCCGCTTCGGCCCGGCCCGCACACGGCGCTCCGGTCCCGGCTTGGCGATGCGCGCCCTGGCCGGCGACCTCGCCGCCGCCGTCCGCGCCCGACCCGAACCACCCGACGGCGTACGGGCGTTGTGCCGCGCGCTGTGCGAGGAGATGAGCGCGCTGCGGGGCGGACGGCCGGTGGAGCTGCGCTTCGAACGCTTCCCGGACGAGATCGAGGTCACCGGCCTGTGGGTCGAGTTCGCCGACTTCGACCTGGTCATCGTGGAGGAGCGGGCCGAGGCCGTGCAGCAACTGGTCATCCTCGGGCACGAACTGTGGCACCTGCACGCCGGGCACCGGCACCACCACCTGGCCGGAACCGTCGCCGCCCGGGCCCTCACCGACACGCCCGGCTGGCGGGAGGCGGCCCTCACCGTGGCCGCCCGTGACGGCTCCCGGGAGACCGACGAGGCCGAGGCCGACGACTTCGGGCACCGCCTGGCCACCCTGTTCCGGGGCCGCCTCGACGGGACCCGCACCACCCCGCCGGGCCCGGTGCAGCGTTCCCTCGGATACCGGGGGCGTGGAGGAACGGCCCGGTGATCCGGCTGGCGCTGAACCCCTCGGGATTCCTCAGCGAGTTCTACATCTCCTTCTGGATCCCCACGGCCGTGCTCACCGCCGCCCTGGTGATCAAGCTGCCCACCATCATCCGGCTGTGGCGGGACCCGCTGCTGCGCGCGGTCGGCGGACTGCTGCTGCTCGCCTGCGCGGTGTTCGTGTTCTGCACCCCGTCCACCATCGCCTGGGTCAACCGGCTGACCGGCGTGCCCAACATCTCGGCACCCTGGTGCTATTCGCTGATCACCGCGTTCTGCGGCTCCTGTCTGCTGCTCATCATCACCTGGCGCAACGGCCTGTCCGACCGCTCGGCCGCCACCCGCCGCGCCATGCGCTGGGTGATCTCGGTGTACTCGGGGGTGATCGCCGCCCTGTGGGTGCTGTTCCTGCTCGCCGACGCCCCCGAGGAGCGGCTGCGGGACCTGGACACCCACTACGCCACCACCCCGTTCATGCGCGAGGAGATCCTCCTCTACCTCGTCGCGCACGCCGTGGCCTGCCTGATCACCTCCCGGCTCATCTGGAACTGGGTGCGCACCGAGGGTCTGGACGCCTGGCTGCGCTGGGGCCTGAAGCTGCTGGGCGCCGGCTACGTGCTGAACCTGATCTTCGACGCGGTGAAGCTGATCGCCGTCGTCGCCCGCTGGGCCGGGCAGGACCTGGACTGGCTGAGCACCAATCTGGCCCCGCCCGTGGCCGCGCTCTCCGCCATCCTCATCGCCGTCGGCTTCATCCTGCCGCACGCCGGCCAGTACCTGCACGACCGCTGGCGGGTCCGGCTCGCCCACCGCGAACTGCGGCCCCTGTACCAGCTGATGCGCACCGCGAGCGGCGAAGGGGTGCCGTTCGTGCTGCGCGCCACGCCCGAACTGCGGCTCACCCGGCGCGAGACGTTCATCCGGGACGTGCTGCTGCCGCTGGCCCGGCACATCGACACCGGGCTCGGCCGGCGCGCGTACGGCGCCGCGCTCGGCCTCGGCCACCCACCGGAGCGGGCCCGCGCGCTGGCGGCGGCGGTGTGCATCCTCGACGCCGTCGAGACCAAGGCCCGTACGCCGGAGTCGCCCGAGCCGGCCGCCGGGCCGGACACCACGAACCTGCTCCAGGAGATCGGGGCCGTCTCCCGAGCCCTCCGCCGTCCCGACGACATCGCGGCGGTGCGCGCGCGTGCGGCCGTCCCAGCAGAGAGCGTTGCCGTTCATGACTGAGCACAGACCCAGCGCCGTCGTCCTCGGCGGCTCCCTCGCCGGCCTGCTCACGGCTCGCGCCCTGGCGGCCGGCGGCGCCCGGGTGACGGTGGTCGAGCGGGACGCGCTGCCCGACGGGCCCGCGCCCCGCAAGGGACTGCCGCAGGCCCGGCACGTGCACCAGCTGTGGTCGGGCGGGGCGCGGGCGCTGGAGGAACTGCTGCCCGGGGCGATCGGGCGGTTGCGCGCGGCCGGGGTGAGCCGGGTGCCGATGACCACGGACATGGTGGCGCTGTCCCCGTACGGCTGGTACCGGCGCTGGGCCGAGTCCGCGTTCATGCTGCCGGCGAGCCGGGACCTGCTGGACTGGGTGGTACGGGGGCTGGTGCTGGCCGACGGGCGGATCGCGCTGGTGGAGCGGGCCGAGGCGACGGGGCTCACCGGCACGGGCGGCGTGGTGACGGGGGTGCGCATCCGCGCCCACGACAGCGCCGAGCGGACGCTGACGGCCGACCTGGTCGTGGACGCGACCGGGCGCGGCTCACGGGCGGCGGGCTGGCTGACCGGGCTGGGGCTGCCCGCCGTCGAGCGGCGGGAGGTCGACTCCGGGCTGGTGTACGCCAGCCGGCCGTACCGGGCGCCGGAGGCGGCGCGGGCCGGCTTCCCGGTCGTCAACATCGAGCCCGATCCGCGGGGTTCCGGGACCGGGCGCGGGGGCGTGCTGATGCCGGTGGAGGACGGCAAGTGGATCGTCACGCTGTTCGGGGGCCGCGGTGACGAACCGCCTTCCCTTCCGGGGGAGTTCGAGCGTTACGCCCGTGACGGGCTGCGGCATCCGCTGATCGGGGAGCTGCTGGGCGGGGGCGCGGAGCCGCTCGGCGAGGTCGCGGTCACGCGGACGACGGCGAACCGGCGCCACTTCTTCGAGCGGATGCCGGTGTGGCCGGAGAACCTCGTGGTCGTCGGCGACGCGGTGTGCGCGCTGAACCCGGTGTACGGGCACGGCATGGCGGTGGCCGCACGATCGGCGCTGGCCGTGCGGGACGTGGTACGGCGTCGGGGGCTGGGGAGCCGGGGACTGGCCCGGGAGGCGCAGCAGGCGGTCGGGCGGACGGTCCGGGCGGCATGGGATCTCGCGGTCGGGGCGGACGTGTTCTACCCCGGCGCGACCGAGGAGGGGCCGACACTGCGGGACCGGGTGCTGGCCGCGTACGTCGGCCGCCTGCTGCGGACCGCCACGGGGAACGGGCGCGTGGCCCGGCGGGTGACCGACGTGACGGCGCTGGAGCGGGGGGCGGAGGCGTTGCTGGCGCCGAGTGTGGTGGTGGCGGCGGTGGCGGGGCCCCTGAAGCCGACGCTCGCTGCTCCGCCGCTGACTTCGGAGGAACGTCGGTCTGCGGGGTTGTAGGGCGCGGTGGGGATGCGGGTGGGGGCGGGGGGCTTGTGCCGTCCGCCGGCTCCGGGTCCGTCGTGGCTGATCGCGCAGTTCCCCGCGCCCCTGGGGAACTGCGGTTCCGTCGGTTGTGGGGTGCCGTGGCCGCTGCCGGCCGGCGTAGCCGCGGGCAGTCGTGCCGCTGGGGCGGCACGGGTGGGCGCGGCGGCACCCCGTCAGCGCCGGGTCGCGCGGCCCACCCCCGAGCCGCGTCGGTGGGCTCAGCCCTCGAACGCCGGTTGGGGCAGGCCCTTGCCGGCGCCGGGCACCACGAGCAGGGAGCCCGACAGAGGGTCGGAAGGCGGCAGGCCGGTGCGGGCCGTGGTGACGTAGAGGTCGGTCAGGCCGGGGCCGCCGAACGCGCAGGCCGTCGTGCGGGGGGTCGGCAAGGTGATCACCCGGTCCAGTTCGCCGGCGGGCGTGTAGCGGCGGACCGCTCCCCCGTCCCACAGGGCCACCCACACACAGCCCTCCGCGTCGACGGTCAGCCCGTCCGGGAAGCCCGCGCCCTCCTCGATCTCCACCAGCGTGCGGCGATCACGGATGCCGTCCTCGTCGTGGTCGAAGACGTCGACGCGCCGGGTGGGGCTGTCGACGTAGTACATCAGGCGGCCGTCGGGGCTCCAGCCCGTGCCGTTGCTGACCGTGACGTCCGGCAGGACCGTGCGCACGGCGCCGTCCCCCGTCAGCCGGGACAGCGTGCCCCCGCCGGGCGCCTCGTCGTACCGCATCGTGCCCGCCCACAACGATCCGTCGGGTGCCACCGCCGCGTCGTTCGCGCGGCGCCCGGCGACCGGCTCGTGGTGCAGCCAGCGGAACGTGTCGTCGGGGTCCAGCAGGCCCACGCCGTCCCGCAGGTTGAGCACCAGGCCGCCGCCCGCCCGGGGCTTGGCCGCGCCGACGTGCTGCGGTGCCGTACGGATCGTGCGCCGGCCGGAGGAGGGGTCGTAGGTGTGCAGCCGCGCGCCCAGGATGTCCAGCCAGACCAGCCGGCCCGTCGCCGGGTCCCAGGTGGGTCCCTCGCCGAGTGCGGCCTCCGCCCGCACCGCGACCTCGTACGCCGTCATGCCGCGCTCCGGTGGCCCAGTCGCTCCGACAGTTCCGCCGCGCCCTTCGCGGCCAGTTGCTCCAGCTCGGCCCGGCGCTCGTCGCTCCAGCGGATCATCGGGACGGAGATGGACAGCGCGGCCACGACCCGTCCGGCGCGGTCGCGGACCGGCGCGGCCACGCAGGAGACGTCCGGGTTGGACTCGCGGTTCTCCACGGCGATCCCGCGCTGCCGGATGTCCGCGAGGACCTCGCGCAGGGCGGCCGGGTCGGTGATGCTGTTCGGGGTCATCGCGGCCAGTTCGGTCCCGTCGGGGATCCGCGCGGTCAGCTCCGGCTCGGGCAGCGAGGCCAGCAGCATCTTGCCGACGGAGGTGCAGTGGGCGGGCAGGCGGCGGCCGGCGGCCGAGACCATGCGGACCGCGTGCGTGGAGTCGACCTTGGCGATGTAGATGACGTCGGTGCCCTCCAGGATGGCGACGTGCACCGTCTCGTCGCAGGTCTCGGCGACGGAGCGGGCCACCTGCTGGCCCTCGGCGGCGAGGTCGAGCTGCTCGGCGTAGCGGCTGCCGAGCTGGTACGGGCGTACGCCGAGCCGGTACCGTCCGGGCTGGCCGGGCACCTGCACGATGTACGACCGGGCGGCGAGCGTGGTGACCAGCTCGTGCACGGTGGTGCGGGGCAGCTGGAGCTTGCGCACGATGTCGGGGGCGGAGAGCGTCCCGTCCCCGTCGAGGAACAGCTCAAGAATGTCGAGAGCCCGGGTCACGGCAGGCACGAGGCGTCCCACGTCCGGCCCCCTCCCTTGGTTCAGCGTCTGCGTTCGAGATTTCAACAGACGATCGGCATGACGAACACAGGCTAGTCATGGTGGGTGGCGCGGGCAATGGCCGGGAACGACCCCGTGGTCACGGGCACCATGGACACCATGGATCTCGACTTCCAGCTGGTCCTGCTGCGCCGCATGGCCGACCACAACCCGGACCTCGTGGAGGACGCCCGGCGCCGGCTGGGCGCCTCGGTCGCGGACATGCGGGAGGCCAACAAGCGGTGGCAGGCCATGGTCCGCTCACCCCGGTCCCGGGGCGCCGCCGCCCGGTACCGCTCCGTCCTCGGCGAACCGGAGTCCGTGGTGCCGCGCCGGCTGGGCGACGTCGACTGCGAGGCCCGGCGGTGGGCCCTGCCGCTCTGGCCCGCCCTGCGCTTCGAGGTGCTCGTCGGGCCCGACGGCGGGGTCTGGAACGAGTGGCTGGTGCGGGCGCCCGGTGCGCCGGCGCCACGGCTGCGCACGCTGGAGGATCTGACCCCGTGGTCCTGCACGGTGGACGAGGCCGCCCGCGCCTTCGCCCCCGCCCGTCCGCTGGAGGGCACCGCCCCCACCCGGTGGGGGCTGGCCCTCACCGCCCCCGACCACGACGGCGCACGGCGGCAGGTGGTCGCCGAGTTCACCTGGGGGCTGCTCCAGCGGACGGCCGTCCTCACCTGAGCGCCGAGTGCGCGGGGTCAGGTGACCGTCGGGCCGGCCGGGGCCGCGTCCTCGGCCGCCGCGAGGATCGCCTCCGTCACGCGCGGCAGCGAGTCCGGGTGCAGCCACAGGAACAGGTTCGGCTCGACCAGTTCCAGTTCCATCAGGCGGGGCTCGCCGTCCTCGCCGTCCACCAGGTCCACGCGCGCGTACAGCAGTCCGGGCACACCGGGCACGGCCGCCAACGCCTTCTCGGCAACGGCGAGTTCGGCGTCCGTGGGCTGCCAGCGCTCCAGATCGGGGTGGGCCACCTTGTCGGCGTCGTACGGGGTGCCGGGGGAGAGCACGGCCCCCTTGCGGCTGGCGTGCAGCAGCCGCCCGCCGAAGAACTGCAACGCCCGCTCACCGCGCACGTCGATGCCCGGCATGTACGGCTGCACCATCGCGGTGAAGCCCTCCGCGTGCATGCGCGCCAGGTGCCGTACCGCCGTGTCGTGCTCGGCGGGCGTGTAGCGGGCGGCGAACCGGGCGCCCGCGCCCGAGGTCGGCTTGATCACGAACTCGTGGCCGGCCGGCAGGTCGGCCGGCTCGCCGGGGGCCAGGTAGCGGGTGGGGACGGTGGGCACGCCGGCCGCCGCCAGCTCCCCGAGGTACCGCTTGTCGGCGTTCCAGCGCACCACCGGGGCCGGGTTGACGAGCCTGGTCAGCGCGCCGACCCGGTCCACCCAGGCGGCGAACTCCGCGGCCCGCCAGCTGTAGTCCCAGGTCGAGCGGATGACGACGAGGTCGTACCCGCCCCAGTCCACCGCCGGGTCGTCCCAGTACCGGGCCTCCGCCCCGGCACCGGCGTCCGTGAGCGCCCGCACCAGCGCCGGCAGGTCCGCGTCCCTGCTCGGTCCGGCTCCGGGGTCGTAGGTGGCGAGGGCTATGCGGGGCACGGCAGACTCCCTGTCGTACGCGGGTTCGGCGGTCGGTGCGGCTGCGAGGCTAACAAGCGCCGTGGGAACCGGGACAGCCCCGTTGACCTTCCCCTTCGGTCAGGCCCCAGCATCGGTGGCGGACGACGAGACGCGCGAGGTGCGCATGGAACTGCTGACCATCGGGGCGTTCGCGAAGGCGAGCCGGCTGTCACCGAAGGCCCTGCGCCTGTACGACGAGCTGGACCTGCTGCCGCCCGCCCGGGTCGACCCGGACACCGGTTACCGCTACTACGCCCCCGCCCAGTTGGAGCGGGCCCGGCTCGTGGCCTGGCTGCGCCGCCTGGGCATGCCCCTGGCGGAGATCCGGGCGGTGTGCGCCCTGGACGCGGCGGACGCGGCCCGGGAGATCCGGGCGTACTGGGCGCGGGTGGAGGCGGAGACGGCCGTACGGCGGGACCTGGCCGCGTTCCTCGTCGAGGAGCTGACCGGCGAGTCGAGAGGGAGACACACCACCATGCTGGAACTGCGTTACGCGGCGCGTTCGGACCGCGGGCACGTCCGCCCGGCCAACCAGGACACGGTGTACGCGGGCCGCAGGCTGCTCGCCGTCGCCGACGGCTGCGGCCCGGCGGGGGCGCCCGCGAGCCATGCCGCCGTGGCGGCGCTGAGGTTCCTGGACGAGCGGGAGGAACCGGCCGCGGGCAGTGTGCTGAACCTGCTGGAGGAGGCGGTGCGCGGGGCGAACGAGGCCGTGCAGGACCTCGCGAGGGCCGCGGGGGAAGGCGGCGAGGAGAGCGGGACGACGCTCACCGCGCTGCTGTGGACGGGGTCGAAGCTGGCCCTGGTGCACATCGGGGACTCGCGGGCGTATCTGCTGCGGGACGGCGGGCTGTTCCGCATCACCCACGACCACAGCGTGGTCCAGTCGCTGATCGACGAGGGACGGCTGTCGCAGGAGGAGGCCGAGAGCCATCCGCAGCGGGCCTTGCTGCTGAAGGCGCTGGGGACCTCCGGTGCGCCGTCGGTGCCGGACCTGCGGGTACGGGAGGCCCGGGACAAGGACCGGTACCTGGTGTGCTCGGACGGGCTGACCCGGGTCGTCCCCGACGCGCTGATCGAGCGGCTGCTGGCCGCCGAGGCCGATCCGGAGGCCGTCGTACGGTCCCTGATCGGCGCGGCCAACGCGGCGGGCGGTCCCGACAACGTCAGCTGTGTCGTCGCCGATGTGGTGCGATCCGCCCGCCCGTCCGTCCCCGTCGGCTAGAACCGGTTGTATGGCACAGCACGGCACCGACGCGTACACCGGTGCGGACGGGCTGCCGCCGCTCGTGCGGCACGCCCTGGCCGCCGCCCGCGCGCACGGCTTCCCCTTCTCCTGCCGGCCCGAACAGGGCCGCCTGCTGCACACGCTGGCGGGCGGCGCCCGGCTCCGGATCGGGGAGACCGGCACCGGGCTCGGCGTCGGCCTGGCCTGGCTCGCGTCGGGGGCCGCCCCCGGGGTGCGGCTGGTCAGCGTCGAGCGGGATCCGGAGCGGGCGCGGCGCGCCGCCGAGGTCTTCGCCGGCCGGCCCGAGGTCACCGTGCTGACCGGCGACTGGCGGCGGATCGAGGAGTACGGCCCCTTCGACCTGCTCGTCCTCGACGGGGGCGGGCAGGGCAAGGCGCCCGGGGACGCGCCCGCCGACGTGGAGCGGCTGCTGGCGCCCGGCGGCACGGTCGTCGTGGACGACTTCACGCCCGCGGCCGGCTGGCCGCCCCTGCACGAGGGCCGGGTCGACCGGGCCCGGCTGCACTGGCTGGAGCATCCGGCGCTGCGGGCGGTCGAGCTGCGGCTCGCGGCCGATCTGAGCGCTGTCGTCGGGACGCGGGTCCTGGTGTAGGAAGGTGCTGTCGTCCCCGGCAGTCGGCACCGTCCGACAGTAAGGAGTGCGCCGCGTGTCCTCCCTCTTCCCCGCCCTGACGGACGGTCCAGGTGAGCGCAGCGAGATGGGGGTCCCCCCGGACGAAGTCTGGGGGAGGGTCGCCCTGCGGTTCGGACCACGGTCCCTGACGTACGGCGGGCTGGCGGGCGCCGCGGGTGCCCTGGCCGCGCGGATCGAGGGCTCCGGCCGGGTCGCCGTGTGGGCCACCGCGGAGCTGGAGACCGCCGTCGCGGTGACCGGCGCGCTGCTCGCCGGGGTGGCGGCGGTGCCGCTCAACCCGAAGTCGGGCGAGAGGGAACTGGCGCACATCCTGTCCGACAGCGCCCCGTCCCTCGTGCTCGCCGCGCCCGGCGTCGAACTCCCGCCGGTGTTCGGTGACTTGCCGCGGATCGAGGTCGACGCGTCCGCCACCGGTGCCGTGCCTCAGGAGCGGGCCTCGGACGGTGACCCGGCGCTGATCGTCTACACCTCCGGCACCACCGGCCCGCCCAAGGGCGCGGTCCTCCCCCGCCGGGCCCTGGCCACCACCCTGGACGCGCTCGCCGACGCCTGGCGGTGGACCGGCGACGACGTGCTGGTGCACGGGCTGCCGCTGTTCCATGTGCACGGGCTGGTGCTGGGCGTCCTGGGCCCGCTGCGGCGCGGCGGCTGCGTACGGCACCTGGGGCGGTTCTCCCCCGAGGGCGTGGCCCGGGAGCTGAACGCCGGCGCGACCATGGTGTTCGGGGTGCCGACGATGTACCACCGGATCGCGGAGGCGCTGCCCGGCGACCCGGAGCTGGCCAAGGCGCTCGCCGGGGCCCGGCTGCTGGTCTCGGGCTCGGCCGCGCTGCCGGTCCACGACCACGAGCGGATCGCGGCGGCGACCGGACGCCGGGTGATCGAGCGGTACGGCATGACCGAGACCCTCATGAACACCAGCGTGCGGGCCGACGGTCAGGCCCGGGCCGGGACGGTCGGGGTGCCGCTGCCGGGCGTGGAGCTGCGGCTGGTGGAGGAGGACGGCACGGAGATCACCGCGTACGACGGGGAGAGCGTCGGGGAGATCCAGGTGCGCGGCCCGAACCTGTTCACCGAGTACCTGAACCGGCCCGACGCCACCGCCGCCGCGTTCACCGCCGACGGCTGGTTCCGCACCGGGGACATGGCCGTGCGCGAGCCCGACGGCTACGTCCGCATCGTCGGCCGCAAGGCCACCGACCTGATCAAGAGCGGGGGGTACAAGATCGGGGCCGGTGAGATCGAGAACGCGCTGCTGGAGCACCCGGGGGTGCGGGAGGCGGCGGTCACCGGGGAGCCGGACGCCGACCTGGGCGAGCGGATCGTGGCCTGGATCGTCCCGGCGGACCCGGAAACCCCGCCGGGCGCCGAGGAGTTGGCGGACCACGTGGCCCGGCGGCTGGCCCCGCACAAGCGCCCCCGGGTCGTCCGTTACCTTCAGGTGCTCCCCCGCAACGACATGGGGAAGATCATGAAGCGGGCCCTGTCCGATGCCTGAGCGGCTCTCGGCACGGGAGATACTCGCGCTGGTCGCGGACGCGGACAGCTTGCGTGAACTGCCCGCTCCGGTGAGGGAGTCGAAGCGGGACGACGGCCCGCTCGGCTGGCAGGGCTACGACGCCTCCCGCGACCGTGCCGCCGCCCGCACCGGCGAGCAGGAGTCGGTCGTCTGCGGCACCGCGCGCGTCGGAGGGACCCGGGCCGTCCTGATCGCCTTCGAGTTCGGCTTCCTGGGCGGCTCGCTGGGCGAGCGCACCGGGGACCGGCTGGAGGCGGCGTACACCCATGCCCGCGAACACCGGCTGCCGGTCGTGCCGTTGATCGCGACCGGGGGCAGCCGGATGCAGGAGGGCATGCTCGCGCTGACCCAGCTCCAAAGGGTGGCCCGGCAGTCCGCGCTCACCCGCGAGGCCGGGCTGCCGCAGATCGCGGTCCTGCGGGACCCGACGACCGGTGGCGGCTGGGCCACCCTCGGCGCGGGCGCGGACATCGTCCTGGCCCTCCCCGGCGCCCAGGTCGGCTTCGCCGGCTCCCGGGTCCGCCCGCCCGGCGCGGACCCGGCCGCGTACACGGCGGAGTCCCAGCTCACGGCGGGTTCGGCGGACGCGATCGTGGCGCCGGCCGAGCTGAAGGGGGTGCTCGGGAGGTGGCTGCGGCTGCTGTCCGGGCGCGAGGCGCGAGTCGCGCCGGGCGTCACACCGACCGACAGCGCACAGCCCACCGCCCTCGCCCCGCCATCCACCCAGTGGGCCACGCCCGCCCCCACCCCAGAGCCCGCCCCCGTGCCGGGTGCGCTCGGGCGGGGCGGGCTGCCCGGGACCGGGTGGGAGGCCGTCGAACGGGCCCGAGCGGCCGAACGGCCACGGGCGCACGCCTACCTGGACGCCTACTTCGACGACCGGCTGCCGATCAGCGGTGACCGGTGCGGCGGTACCGATCCCGACGGGATGCTGTGCGGGTTCGGTGAGCGGGACGGCCGTACCGTGGCCTACGCGGCGCAGACCGGCACGGCGACCCGCCCCGCCGGGTACCGCACCGCCGCCCGGCTGATCCGGCTGGCGGACCGGCTCGGCATCCCCGTGCTGACGCTGGTGGACACCCCCGGTGCCGCGAACGACGCGGAGGCGGAGCGGCAGGGCGTCGGCGCGGCCGTCGCCGAGGTGTTCGGCGCGGTGGCCGCCGCCCGGGTGCCGGTCACCACCCTCGTCATCGGCGAGGGCGGTTCGGGCGGCGCGCTCGCGCTGGCCGCGCCCGGCAACACCTGGGCCACGCCGGACAGTTACTTCTCGGTGATCGCCCCGGAACTGGCGGCCGCCATCCTGAAACGCCCACCGGAGGAGGTCCGGTCGACCGCGGACCAGCTCCGCATCCGTCCACAGGACCTGGCGGAGCTGGGCGTGATCCGGGGCGTCGTCTGAACGCCCTCGGCCGCGGCGCTACCGGACCGCCACCGCCCGGATGATCTCCTGCGTCACCGCTCCCCCCTTGTCGTCCCGGGCCGAGGCCCGCAGCGACACGGAGGACGCGCCGCGCGGCACGGTCAGCGTGCCGCGCCAGGAGGTGTCCCGGCCGGTGCTCAGGGGAACCGTCCGCCAGGTCGTGCCGTCGTCGTACGACACCTCCAGCCGGCCCCCGCCGAGCCTGCCGGTGCCCGCGGCGTGCGCCACGTACGCGGCGCCGATGGCGACCGGTACCCGCCGCCCGCCGCGCACGGCACCGGCGAGGTCGGTGTCGAGGTCGTAGGCGAGGTTGATCAGCGGCAGGTACGTCCAGTGGTCCTCCGGGGTGGCCGCCGAGCGGAAGGTCCACTCGGTGTGGCCCCGGGTGGCGAGCCGCCACCGGCCGGCGTCGAGGGCGGTGTCGGTGACGACCTGGTACGTGTGCTCGTCGGCGGGCGCGTCCCGGACGTAGGCGGCAGAGCCGGTGTTCTGGTCGACCAGGGTGCCGTCGAGCCGGACGGAGGTGGTCTGGCGCATCCCGCTGTCCTCGCTCCACACGTCGCCGAAGCCGGTGTGGTCGGGGCCGGAGTCGCCCCAGCCGGGCACGTTCACCTGGATCTGGTTCCCGGCCCGTTGCTGGCCCCAGCCGAGCCCGGTGCCCAGCCACGGGTGCCACACCGGCCGGAACCAGTGCAGCGCCGGCCGGGTCCCGCCGTCGTAGCGGACGAGCCCGCCGCGCTCCTCCAGCGCGCCGTCGCCGGCGGTGACGGACTCGTGCCACAGCTGGCCGGGTCCGGTGGAGACGTAGTCGGTGCGCCGGGCGGGCAGGGCGACGCGCTCCTGGAAGCCGAGGCCGATCGGGAAGGTGTCGGTGATCGAGTACCGGAACTCGCCGCCGCCCTGCGGCCGTGCGGCGTGGAAGGCGACGCGCACGGCGGCCAGTTGCCGGGTGCCGGGCGCGTACGTGAGGTCCCGGTCCGGGATGGCTCCGCGGTGTCCCTCGGAGAGGTCGTACACGTACGGCGAGTCGGTGGTGCCGGTCATGTCGGCCCGGCCCAGCGCCCTGAGGCGTGCCGCGTCCGCCTGGTTCACGGTGGCGATCAGCAGGGGCCGGTCGGCGTTGTCGTCGGTGCCCCACCAGGCCATCAGCCGGCCGGGCGCGTCGTCCGTGACGAACAGGGCCTTGGCGCCCGCGTCCTGCGCGGCCCGCGCGAGCGCGGCCGGGTCGGCGCCGGGGGCGAGGCGGGCGAGCACGGCCTTGCCGGACACCCCGGTGACGGGCCCGTCGCCGACGTCCACCAGGGGCAGTCGCGTGCGGCCCGCGGTGAGGGTGCCGCCCGGCTGGACGGTGGCCTCGCCGACGCCCTCGACCTCAAGCCGCGGCTTGGCCAGCCGCCATACGGTGCGGTACTCGAAGGTGCCCTGCGTGACCTCGGGGGTGGGAGCGGCGAAGACGCTGTCGTAGGTGAGGGGCACCTGGACCGCGCCGAACAGGTCGGCTCCGTTCGCCTTCCGGTCGTACTCCATCACGAGCTGGTGGGTCTCGGTGCGCCGGTCCACGGCCGCGCGGACCTCGCGCAGCGTGCGGCCGTCCAGGGTGATGTCGCGGTCCCGGTCGAGGGCGATCTCGGGGGCGGTGAGGAAGCCGAGGCCGAGGGAGTCGGCGCCGTGGCCGCCGGGCACGTCGAGGAAGGTGGCGAGGGAGTAGGTGCCGGGTTCCAGGCGCAGCCGGAGCGTGCCCGAGTCGCCGACGTGGACGGGCTCGGCGTCCGCGCCCTCGGCGAGCCGCTGCACGGTGAGGTCGGCGGCGGCGGGCGCGCCCGTCCGGTCCTTGACGTGGACGGTGAGCGTGTACCGCTCCTCCTCCTTGACCAGCCCGAACACGGTGTGCGCGACCGTGGCGCCGGCCGGGTCGGTGGCCACGATCTGCCCGCTGGTGTCGCCGACCGGTGCCGTGGCCGCGTCGCCGGTGACGGTGGTGGAGGCGGTGCCGTGGGCGGGCACGGTGAGACGGTCGTCGGCGAGGCGGGCGACGCCGTCCGGGGCGCCGCGCACCGACAGCCGCAGGTCGACCGGGGTGCCGGTGGAGTTGGTGTAGGTGACGGTCCGGGTGACCGGCTCGTCCGCCTCGTACGGCCAGGCGTGGAAGCCGAGGTCGGCGCTGCCGGTGGCGGTGACCGTCGCGTGCACCGCGTCCGGCACGCTCACCCGGCCCGCCCCCAGTGTGTAGGCGGAGGCGTCGAGCTGTTTCGAGCTGGACATCAGCGCGTCCTTCAGCCGCGCGCCGGTCCAGTCCGGATGCCGCTCGGCGAGCAGCGCCGCCACCCCCGCGACCTGCGGGGTCGCCATGGAGGTACCGCTCATGGAGGTGTAGGGGCCGGTGCCGCCGGTGAGCCCGGAGCGGGCGGCGAGGATGTCCACGCCGGGGGCGGCGAGGTCGGGTTTGAGGGCGTTGTCGCCGTAGCGGGGTCCGGCGGAGCTGAACCAGGCGGCCTGGTCGGCGGAGTCGACGGCGCCGACGGTGAGGGCGGCGTCGGCGGCGCCCGGTGAGCCGATGGAGGAGGGGGCTCCGGTGTTGCCGGCGGCGACGACGAACAGTGCGCCGGTCTCCTTCGAGAGGGTGTCCACCGCCTGCGCCATGGGGTCGGTGCCGTCGCTCGCCTCGGTGGAGCCCAGGCTCATGGAGACGATCCGGGCGTGCACGTCCCGTGCCGCCCATTCCATCCCGGCGATGATCTGGGACTCGCTGCCCGAGCCCTGGTCGCCGAGCACCTTGCCGACGGCGAGGGTCGCGCCCGGCGCCACCCCCTTCTCCTTGCCGTCGGAGGCGGCGCCGCTGCCGCCGACGGTGGAGGTGACGTGGGTGCCGTGGCCGTTGCGGTCGGCGACCTCCTGCCCGTCGACGAAGCTCTTGGTGACGCCCACCCGGTCCACGAGGTCGGGGTGGCCGAGGTCGGCGCCGGTGTCCAGGACGGCGACGGTGACGCCCTTGCCGGTCAGCCCCGCGTCCCAGCCCGCCGCTGTGCCGATCCGGGCGTTGCTCTCGGCGAGTTCGGCCCGCACGCGCCCGTCGAGCCACACCTTGTCGATGCCGGGCGTCCGGGTGAACGACCGCCAGAAGGCGCGCCCCTTGCCGGCCTGAACGGCGGCCCCGCGCAGACTGGGCAGCGCACGGGTCCGCTCGGCACCGGCCGGGGTCGCGGTCCGCGCGCTCCGGTCGTAGGTGACGATCAGCGGCAGGGCGTCGGCCTCGGCGTCGGTGAGCCCCTGCCGGATCAGCCCGCTGACGTCGAACAGCCGCCGGTCCAGGGTGCCGGCCCGCAGGTACGGCAGCGCCTCGTCCGGTACGACGGTGAGGTGGCCGTCGCCGCGCTGTGTCCGTACGGCACCGGTGGCGCCCGCGGGCCGTCGTACGGTGACCGTCTGTCTGCCGTGCCCGAGGTCGGTGACGGTCACCTTGTCGCCGGTGACGAGGGTGACGGTGGTGGTGCCGCTCGCGCCGGGGCCCTGGGGACGCGGTGCCGCGAGGGCCGGGCCGGCCGGGAGCAGGGCGCTCACCAGCCCCGCGGCGAGCAGGGCGGCCCCGCGTCTGACTGGTCCTGTGCTCATCCACGCCTCTTCTCGTGTGTGGCGAGTCGTGTCGTCGAGTCGTGCCGTGCGAAGTGCGTCGCGTGCTGGGACGAGTGTGATGTGCCGCTCGTCGTACGGGAGTTGGCCGGTGCTGACGGAAAGGCGCCCTGGCGGGTTCTCGCCGGCCTCGGGACATGTCCCGTCCCTCAGCGCCGCGTGTGTGACTCCGGCGGCACCGTCCGTAACATGGGGTGGTCACTGGTCGGGTACGACGGGGGAAGCGAGCGTCAGCGTGGACGAGTTGGTGGAGTTCAGGACCGAGGACGGCGCGCTCGTCGTGGTGGAGGGTGCCGCCGGCACCCGGTCGGGAGCCCGCCTCGTCTCGCGCGGCGAGGGGCCGGCGCAGGCCGCGCGCACCTTCGAGGGAGCGCTCGACGGCGTACGGGCGGCTGCCGCGTCCGCGCTGCGGGTCTTCCGGGACGGCAGCCTGCGCCCGGACGCGGTGGAGATCGAGTTCGGCGTGCGGCTGACCGCGGAGGCCGGTGCCGTCATCGCGAAGGGGTCGGCGGAGGGCCACCTGGTCGTCAAGCTCAGCTGGTCCCCCGGGCAGGCGCCGGACCAGGCCGCCCCGGGGGAGAACCCGCCCGCGTGGGCCGCGTCCGCGCAGCACGCGTCACCGCCGGCGGTGCCCGGCCAGGCCGCGCCCGACCGGAGCGTGCCGGGCCCGGAGTCCGCCGACCGGTGATGCGCGGCGCTGCCTGGCAGGCCCGGATCGCCTGTGGCGACGCGGTCGGGGCGGGATTCCTGGTCACCGGCCGCCGGCTGCTGACCTGCGCCCATGTCGTCAGGTGGAGCGACCGGGCGGCGGTGACCGTCACCTTCCCGCACGCACGCGAGCTGGGCGCGCTGTCCGCCTCGGTCGTCGCCCACGGCGGCTGGGCGGGCGGGGTCACCGATCCCGGCGATGTCGTCGTACTCGAACTGGACCGTGACGTCCCGCTCGCCCCGGCCGGTTTCGCCCCGCCGCACGCCGCGTACACCGAGCCGTACCCCCGGCTGGTCGCGTACGGCTTCCCCGAGGGCTATGACGAGGGCACGCTCGCCGAGTGCCAGCCCGTCTCCGGCCAGTTGATCGCTGGGGAGTGGCTGGAGCTGGTGGCGTGGCAGGGGCACGGGCAGCCGCTCGTGGACGGGTTCAGCGGGGCGGCGGCGACGCTCCCGGACGGCAGGGTGGCGGGCATGGTCACCGCGGCCGTGGGGTCGTCGCCGGACGTGCGCAAGGGCCGGATGCTGCCGCTGGACGTGCTGGCCCGGTACTGGCCGGAGCTGGGCGAACTGGTGCCCGCTCCGGGCCACCGGGACGACGCCCGCCGGCGGCTGTACGCCCTGCTGCGCCGGGCCGTGGCCGCCGCCGACCCGGTGGGCGACCCGAACCGGCTGTACGTGGACGCGGTGGGCGCCTTCGGGCCGCCCCTGCCCCCGGGCGGCTTCCCCTCCCTGTGGGACGCCGCCGCCTATGTGCAGTGGGAGGTCCCCGATCCGCAGGCGGTGAGCCGGTTCGCCGACCGGCTGCTGGAACTGCTGGACCCCGAGGCGGTGTCACGGGCCCCGGCTGTCCCGGACACCCCGGCCCCGGCCGGCACGTCGGCGGCTCCCGCCTGGTCCCCGGTGGTCGTGGAGATCGATCACAGCGGTGCCGGTCCCGACCAGGTGACCGTGGAGGTGTCCGCCTACCGCGACGGCCGGCGCCGGCCGGTGGGCGCCTGCCGGCTGCCGCGCACCGGGGTGCGGGCCTACGTCCAGAGCCGCATCGACGAAGCCGTCGCCCACCTCGCCCCTGACGCGGACGAGCTGGTGACGTTCGTCCTGCCGCGCGAGTGGCTCAACGAGGCGGTGGCGCGCTGGGAGTGCGGCGCGGACGACAGCACGCCGCTCGGCTGCGCCTACCCCCTCGTGGTGACCGACCGGGCGCGCCACCACAGCGGCCGGCTGCGCCACCAGTTGCGCAAGAAGTGGCAGAAGCTGGACTCCGGCGGCGGGGTCGAGGTGCACCGGGTCGAGTGCGGCACCCGGGAACGGCCGCCGAGCCTGCGCAAACGGCTCTGGGACGGCGACGCCGGGGTGGCGGGCTACGCGGCCCCGCCCGCGGCGGCACGGCAGCACTTCGAGGTCGGTCTCACCGTGCCCGTCCCGGTCCTGCTGTGGCCGCGCACCGGCTCCCCCTGCGCCGGGCACGAGGAGGCGTCCGGCACGGACACCGCCCCCGGGGAACCGCCCTGTCCCGGCGCCGCGTTCCTCGACCGGCTCGCCGCCTCGGTCGCCGGCGTGCCGCCCGCCGAACTCCCGCGCCACGTCCTGTCGTTGCGGCTGACCGCGGACGCCGCCGACGAGCCGGACCGGCACTGGGCGAGAGACCTCCAGCTGCTGTGGGACGACCCGCGCTGCTTCCCCGAGACCACCGCGAGCCTGCACTCGCCCGTCGCCTGACCCACCGCACGACCGAACCGCCCCCCCACGGAGAAGAAGAGCCCATGCCCCTGTGGCCCGTCTACACCGGTACGAACGAGCCGCACGACGGCATCACCGAGCTGCCCCCGCCGCCGCCCTGGCGGGCCTTCGACGGCGGGCCGGTGCTCCCGGCGCCGGACGCGTCCGCCGACGCCTCCGCCGTCTCCCCCGACCGCACGCACCGCGCCGAGACGTACCGGGCCACGGCGGAGACGGTCCAGCTCGTCAACGCGGCCCTGTACCTGCGCCGCCCGCTGCTGGTCACCGGCCCGCCCGGCACCGGCAAGTCCTCGCTCGTGTACGCGGTCGCCCGTGAGCTGCGGCTCGGCCCGGTGCTGCGCTGGAACATCACCAGCCGCAGCACGCTCCACGACGGCCTCTACCAGTACGACCCGCTCTCACGGCTGTACGCGGCCCGGCAGGAGGCCGCCCGGCAGGGCGGGGCCGAGGGCGCGGACGACCGGTCGGGCATCGAGGACCATCTGCGCCTGGGCCCCCTCGGCACCGCCCTCCTGCCGTACGCCCGGCCCCGCGCGCTGCTCATCGACGAGATCGACAAGAGCGACCTGGACCTGCCCAACGACCTGCTGAACGTGCTGGAGGAGGGCCAGTACGAGATCCCCGAGCTGGTGCGTGCCGCGCGGCTCGCTCCGGACGGCGTCGCCGAGGTGCTGGCCGACGGCACCGACGAGCGGGTCCCGGTGGCCCGCGGGCGGGTCCGCTGCCGGGCCTTCCCGTTCGTCGTCCTCACCAGCAACGGCGAGCGCGAGTTCCCGCCCGCCTTCCTGCGCCGCTGCGTCACCCTGCACCTGCGCCAGCCCGACGACCGCCAGCTCGCCGGGATCGTCCGCGCCCACCTGGGCGAACCCGACGCCCACGCGCGCACCCTGATCGACCGGTTCCTGTCCCGGGCGGGCACCGGCGACCTCGCCACGGACCAGCTCCTCAACGCGATCTACCTGGCCCGCTCCGCCGACCTGGACGCCGACTCCCTCGACCGGCTGGCCGAACAGCTGATGCCGTACCTGGGACAGACCGCGCGGTCCGATGTCTTCTGATGTCCGCTGAGTCCTCCGGGGCCGCCCCGCGCCCCCGCTCCCCGGACCCCCTGGTCCGCCTGGCCGACCTCCTGGCCGAGGCGGCCCACGGGGTGCGCCCGACCCCGCTGGAACTGGCCGAAGTGCTCTGGCTGGCCCGGCAGATGACTCCCGACGCGCACGACGGCGCCCCTGCCCCCGCCGGCCTCGCCGCTCCCGCTCCCACCGGGCCCGGGGCCCCGGAGCGGGACGCCCCGGCCCCGGCCCCGGCCCCGCCGCCGAGGGAGCCGGCAGGGCAACCGGAGCCCGCCGCCGAGCCGCCCTCCCGCGTCCCCCTGCACCTGCCCGCCCGCCGTCCCGCCCCGGCCGCGGACCGGTCCCACACCCCGCTGCTGGCCCCGGCGCCCCCGATGCTGCGCCACCCGCTCGCGCTGCAACGCGCGCTGCGCCCCCTGGGACGCCGTACCGAGGCACCCGTGGGCCTGGAGCTGGACGAGCCGGCGACCGCCGACCGCATCGCCCGCCTCGGCGCCGACCCCGCGTGGTGGCTGCCGGTGCTGCGTCCCGCACGGGAGCGCTGGCTGCGCCTGAACCTGGTGTACGACGCCGGCCCCACCATGCCGGTCTGGCGGCCCCTGATCCGCGAACTGCACACGGTCCTGGCCCAGTCGGGCGCCTTCCGCACGGTCGCCCTCCACCGCGCCGCCGCCGACGGCACCGTGCGCGGCCCCGCCCCGCACACCCCCGCCGACGGCCGTACCGTCACCCTCCTGATCAGCGACTGCATGGGCCCGCAGTGGCGGGAGGGCCCCGCCGGCACCCGCTGGTTCGCCACCCTGCACCGCTGGGCGCGCCGGACGCCCCTGGCCGTCGTCCAACCGCTCCCGGAACACCTGTGGCGGGACACCGCCCTGCCCACCACCCCGGGCACCCTGTCGGCCCCGCACCCCGCCGCCCCCACGGCGACGCTCGCGTTCACCCCGTACGAGCCGCCCGAGTCCGCCGTGACCGGCGGTGCGGTCCCGCTCCCCGTGCTGGAGCCGGAGCCGCGGTGGCTCGGGCACTGGGCCGGGCTGCTCGCCACCCCGGGCGGCGGGGGGTTCCCGGGCGCGGTCGCCCGGCTGGGGCGCCCGCTGCCGGCGGACGCCGAGGACCGTACGGACGTCGGGCTGCTGTCCGCCGAGGAGCTGGTGCTGCGGTTCCGGGCGACCGCCTCCCCGGAGGCGGTCCGGCTGGCCGGCCATCTCGCGGTGGGCCGCCCCGACCTGCCGGTGATGCGCCTGGTCCAGGCCGCCGTCGAACCCGATCCGCGCCCCCAGCACCTGGCCGAGGTGATCGTCAGCGGGATGCTCACCACCGCCCCGGACGGTCCGCCCGGCTCCTACGCCTTCCGGGACGGCGTGCGCGAGCTGCTGCTGCTCGGCCTGCCCCGCACCGACCGCCACCGCACCACCGGACTCCTCGACCGCATGGGCGAGTTCATCGACCGCAGGGCGGGCCGGGCGCCGGGCGAGTTCCGGGCGTCGGTCCCGGCCGCGCGGGGCACGGGGACGGCCGCGGAGGGCGATCCGTTCGCCACGGTCAGCGAGGACACCGTCCGGCGGCTGACGGCGGACGACGCCGGGGAGCCGTTCGCGGGGCGGTACCGGCTGCTGCGGCAGGCCGGGGGCACGGCGGGCCGCACGGGCTGGCTCGCCCGGGACACCCGGGACGGTGACGCGCTCGTCGTGCTGCACCGGTATCCGCCGGGACGGTCCCCCGCCGCCTTCCGGGACCTCGGCCGGCGCCTCGGCGAGCTGCGCCACCCCGGGATCGCACCGGTCCGCGACCACGGCGTCGCCGACGGATCCCCGTACTTGGTCCGGGAGTTCGTCCCCGGCCCCACCCTGCGCCGACGCCTCCAGGACGCTCCGGGCGGCCTGCCCGCCGAGGAGGTCCGCGCGCTGCTCCCGCCGCTGGCCGAGGCGGTCCTCGCGCTGCACGCGCAGGACGGGCCGCGCGGGGTGCTGGACCCGCACGCCGTCGTGCTCGGCCCGGACGGTCCGGTCCTGACCTGTCTGGACTCCGCGCCGGTGGTCCACGGGAGCCGGGAGAAGGCCCTCCAGGCGCTCGGGGGCATCGCGCGCGCCCTGTACCCCGACGACTCCGACGCGCTCGGGACGGAGCTGGCCCCGGCCGTCGCGGCGCTCCTCTCCGACAGCCCGCAGGCCCAGCGGCGCGGCGCCGAGCTGCTTGTGCGGCTGGGGCGGGGGCGGCAAAGCGGTCCCGCCGGTGCGACTGCCGACCGGGCCGAGATCCGCTTCACGGCCGACGGACTCACCGGCCGCCCGGAAGCCCGCATCACGCTCGAAGCCACCGTGCACGAGATCCTCGCGCGCGGCTCCCTCAGCCCCCGGCAGTACGAGGCGGAGGTCCGCCCGGACGGCTACCTGGTGCGCACCGCGCCCGGCGCCTATCTCCTGCCCGTCCTCGTCGCCGTGCTGCGCGAACTCCCCCAGGCGCTCGCCCGGCTGAGCGACCCGCCGCGGCTGCGGGTGACGTTCGGCCGGCCGCCCGTCCAGCTGCCGGAGGAAGCCGCGGACGTGCTGGTCGTCGTACCGCCCGCCCTGTACGACGACTTCGCCGCCAGCTCCGCCGCCCGGCGCTCGCGGCGGTTCCGGCCGCTGTTCGGCGACAGCGCCCCGGACAGCCCGCCGGCCGCCTGGTACTGCCCGCTCGGACCGGGGTCCGCCGAACCCGGGGAGCGGGATCTGGTGCGGGGCCCGTTCATCACGCACGACCTGCGCGAGCTGGGCGTCCCCACGCCGGGGCGCACGGCCGTCGTCCACACGCGGCCCGACGGCCCGCTGACGCTGCTCGACCCGATCCGCCCCTACGGCACGCGTCCACCCCGCCCGGAGACGTACTACACGGTCGACCTCACCCCGCACGAGACCCGCAGGATCGTGTCCCTGCCGAGTTCCGGCAAGGGCGCGTTCACCGCCGCCGTGAAGCTGTCCTGGCGGGTCGACGATCCGGTGGCGTTCGTCCGCGCCGAGGCCGCCGGTGTCTCCGGGCTCCTGCTGGAGCACCTGCGCGGTGCGGCGGCCCCCGTCGCCCGCCGGTATCCGCCGCGCCGGGCGGGCGCGGCCCAGCGGGCGGTGAACGCCGGGGTGGACGACTGGCCGGTCCCGGGACTGACGGTGTCGTACGCCGTGCAGCTGGTCCCCGAGTGGGCGCCCGCGCCGGCGGCGGAGCCACCGGTCCCGTCCCGCCGGCGGCTGACGGCGCTCCTCACGGGCGCCGAGACGGTGCTGGTCGGCTTCGACGGGCCCCTCGCCCGGCTGTTCCCGGCGCAGACGGCCCGGGAGGCCGTTCTCGACCTGCTGTCCGTCGTAGCCGACCACCGCGATCCGCAGGACGCGCTCACGGGCCGGCCGCTGCCCGTCGCGGGCGCCCCCGGCCGGGAGGCGTTCACGCACCCGCTGGACCTGCTGCGCGCCTTCGCCCACGACGGGCTCGGCCCGCTGCTGCGGGCGCGGCTCGACGAGCTGGAACTGCGGGCCGTACCGGACGCGCCCACGACGCACCGCTCCTTCGCGCTCGTCCGCGTCCTGCACCGGTCCGGCCGCCGGGTCAGCGTGGTGACGGACGTGTCCACCCAGGCCGTCCACCGCTGCCTGGAGCCCTACCGGCTGCCCCTCGCGGGCATCCACGGCCGCCGCGCCGACCTCAGCCTGCTGACGCCCCACCCCGACTGTCTGCTGCGCGCCCTGACCGCCGTCGGCACACCGGCCCGTTCCTGCGTGCTGATCAGCTCCTCGGTCGCCGAACTCACCGCGGCCCAGCAGCTCGGCCTCCGCTTCGTCGGCTACGCGCCCACCGCCGCCGGCCGGCGCGTGCTGCGCGAGGGCGGCAGCGAGGTCACGGTCTCCTCCCTCGAACCGCTGGTGGAGGCCCTTCACGCCCGTTGACCCGCCGACACTCCGGGGCGGCCGGACATTACGCCCGTTCGGCGGCACCCCGCCCGGCGGCCCAGGAAGGGCGCCCGCTCCCGGGCCCGCGCAGGATTCCAGTGAGCCCGCCGGACAGGCGGGGGACCCAAGGCCCGCGCACTCGGGAGGATCCGCCGTGACCGTCAGCCTGGAGCGGCTGCGCCGCTGTCACTTCGCCGTCGACCTCGGGGCGGCCCGCACCCGCGTGTACGTGAAGGGCTCCGGTCTGGTCGTGGACCAGCCTTCGGTCGCCGCCGTGAACACCCGTACCGGCGCGCTGATCGCGGTGGGCGAGTTCGCGGAGAAGATGACGGGGCGCACCCCGGACTACATCAGGGTCGTACGGCCCATCGCCGGAGGCACGGTGGTGGACATCGAGATGGCCCAGCGGATGCTGCGGCACCTGCTCGGCGACAAGATGCGCCGGGCGCTGCGCCGCAAGCCCCGGCTGCGGGCGGCGGCCTGTGCCCCGCACGACGCCGATCCGCTGGCCCAGCGCGCCACGACAGAGACGCTGGTCGGGCTGGGGGCCAGACGGGTGGAGCTGGTCGACACGCTGATCGCCGCCGCCGTGGGGTGCGGGCTGCCGGTGGAGCGGCCCGAGGCCACCATGGTCATGGTGTGCGGGGCGGCGGCGACCCAGGTCGCGGTGCTCTCGCTGGGCTCCATCGTCACCGCCGAGCGGATCCCGGTGGGCGGCGAGGCCGTGGACCACGCGATCGTGCAGCACCTGCGGCACGCGCACGCGCTGATGCTGCCCAGCCAGGCGGTACGGCCGCTGCAACTGGCCCTGTCCGGCAACGGGCTGACCTCGCACGGTCCGGCGTCGACCGAGATCCACGGCCGGGACGTGGCGACGGGGCTGGCGCGTAGTGTGCGGGTGGACACCGCCGCCGTGCGCGACGCGATCCAGACCCCGCTGACGGCTGTCCTGGACGCCATCGGCAAGGTGCTGCGCGAGTGCCCGCCGGACCTGGTGGCCGACCTCGCCGACCGCGGGATCATGATGGTCGGCGGCTCGGCGCTGCTGCCCGGGTTCGACCAGATGCTGCGGCAGGCCACCGGGATGCCGGTGCGCATCGCCGAGCGGCCCGACGTGTGCGCGGCGCAGGGCCTGGGCGCCATGCTGGAGGGCCGGATCGAACCGCTGGTCCTGGACCCGCTCGCCACCTGAGCCCGCTCGGGGGGTGCCGTCAGCGGCGCAGGTAGGAGCGGATCGTCGTCCCCTCCGGGCCGGTGTGCGTGCGGACCAGGTCCGACACCAGGTTGACCAGCAGCAGTCCGCGTCCGCCCCGCTGGTCGCGGGTGGCGGGGCGGCGGCCGGCCAGCGGGTCGGCGAGACGGCCCTTGTCGCGGACCTCGCACAGCACGTACCCGTCCTCGGGCCACACCGTGAGGACGCCGGTGCCCCCGCCGTGGACGACGCTGTTCGTGGTCAGCTCGGCGGTGATCAGCGCCAGGTTCTCCAGGGCCAGGCCGGTCAGGCCGAGCCGGGCGCCGTGGTCGGTGGCCAGGTGCCGGACGGCGGACAGGGAGTCCTCGTCGAAGGAGAGGCGCAGCAGGCCGGGGCCGGGGTCGGGGGCGGGCGGCAGCGGCTCGTTGTAGCGGGAGACCACGCCGTCGGGGTCGTAGGCCGCGCTGGTCCGTTCGGCGCCGGAGCCGGCCGGGATGACGACCGGGTGGGTGGCGTACGCGTCGGCGAGCGCCCGCTCGTCCAGGCGGGCGGTGTCGTACGGGCACAGGATGGTGACCTCGCGGCCCCGGAACGCCGCGTTGATGAGCGCCTCGTGCTGGGCGCAGGCCGGGTACTCGGCCGGGCTGCGGCCCGCCCAGACCGGCTCGCCGATGATGTGGACCCGGCGGCCGGGCGGCTGGGCGTCGGCGAAGGCGCGCAGCACACCGGGGATGATCCGGCCGGGGTTGCGTCCGGCCTCCCGCATGTCCAGGAAGCGTACGGCGGCGCCGTCGGCGCCCAGCTCGTCCTGGATCAGCCGCAGGTTCTCGCCGGGGACGGCGACCGCGACCGGCTCGCCGGCCGTCAGCGCCGCCCGGACGAACGGCACGGTGCCGGCGACGTACTCCCGCGCGTCGGCGTAGAAGAGCGCGGGGTGCACGAAGGGGCCCGCGGTCTGTGCGGATCCGGTGGTCGCGGTCATGACGTCCGCACCTCGATCCCCGGCAGACCGGGCCACAGCAGGTCCAGTATCCGTGGCAGGGCGTCCGGGGGCCGGTCCAGCACCAGACGCCGGCGCCCGCCGAGGTCGCGGGCGGCGTCCGCCAGTGCGCCGGCGCCCGCGACGTCGACGAAGGTCAGCGCGGAAAGCTCCAAGTAATACACGTCCTCGCCCTCGCGAACGGCCCGCTCCAGCGCGCGCTCCCAGATGCCGCGCGTGCCCAGGCTCACCTCGCCCGCCGCCCGGAATCCGGTCCGCCCGGCCAACGGGGACACATCGAGCCGTGGTGCCGAGGGCGCCGGAACCGCCGGCCTCGGCACCACGGCCGGCCGGGGCCGCGCCGGTTCAGCTGCGTTCACGCCGTCTCCCAGCCGCACGGGTACACGAGTGCCCAGTATGCGCCTCGGCTCCCCCGGATGGTGTGTAGGGCCCTGCGCATGGGGCATGCGAGCTGGGGAACGACCGACGGCGGAGCGAGACGAGAGACACGATGTCAGCTGCACGCGCACCGCACGCCGGGCGGCTGGACACCCTGGCCGTCGACGGCACCGCGGAGGGCGACCGGGTGGTGCTGACCGCGCGCGGTGAGCTGGTGAGGGGCTGTACGCAGCCCCTCACCAGGGCGCTGGCGGCCCTGCCGGCGGGCGTGGCCGGGGTCGACCTGGACGCGTCCGGGGTGACCTTCCTGGACACGGCGGGGCTGGCGGCCCTGGACACGCTGAGCGCGTACGGCCGCCGGCACCGGGTGCCGGTACGGGCCACCGGCTGGCGGGGGCAGCCGCGCCGGGTGCTGGAACTGGTGGGCCTGGACCCCGTGGATCCGCTGAGCGCCGCCCTGCCGGCGGAGCTTCCGGCCCGTACCGTCTCGGCGGTCGCCCGTGAGCACGCCGAGCAGTCCGAGCAACTGCACGTGCTGCGCCTGGAGGTCGAGCAGCTGCGTCATGCCATGGACTCCCGCCCGGTGATCGACCAGGCCCGGGGCATCCTGATGGCGACGCACGCGTGCACCCCGGACCAGGCGTGGGAGATCCTGCGGGAGGCGTCCCAGCGGTCCAACACCAAGCTGCGGCAGGTGGCGTCGGCGGTCACGGAGAGCGCGGCGCCGAACGGCCCGGCCCCGCCGGAGCCGCTCAGGACGGCTCTGGCCGCCGCGGTCCACCGGGCCGGTGCGGCCGTCAGTACGGCAGGACGCGCCCCGAGGGGGTCCTGCGGTCGATCTCCTGCCCGCGCGGCGCGGCGGGCCGCCGGCTGACACGTACCCGGATGCGACGGTCCATGACGCCCTCCTGCTGCCGACACCACCCGGCTGCACGCCGGTAGGAGGTGCGTGCCCAGGAGCTGACCGGTTCAAGCCTGGACCGCTCAACTCTTCTGTTCGGCACGGTGGTTGGCGGTGGTCGGCCGGACCTGCTAGCGGGTCAGGTACCGGGTGAGGACCGGGTCGAGCTGGGCCACCCAGGCGGTCAGCCGGGCCCTGCGGCGGGCGTTCAGCTCGCAGGAGTACACCCCGCCGTCCCACAGCCGCACGGTGAGGGTGAGGCGGTTGCCGCGCCAGTGGCGTCCGACGTGCGCGATCTCGGCCCAGGCGAAGTCCGCGGTGACTCCCGCCACTTCGAAGAGCACTCCGGTGGCGTTGACGACCGCGCCGGACTGCGCGTCGGCGAGCACGACCTCCGGGGTGCCGTAGGGCATGGGCGGCCCGAAGCCGTAGGGGGCCGGCGGGGTGGCGGGCTGCGCGGGCAGGTGCGGTGGTGTGGCGGTCTGGACGGGGTGCTGGTACTGGGGCGCCGCGGCCTGCGGGGGTGTCGCGGGCGGCGGGGGCGGGGTGAACGCCGGTGGCGGGGTGGCCGGCCCCGGGGACGCGATGAGCGCCGGCGGGTACGGCGGTGCCGTCGGCCGCGCCGGGTCCGATGCCGGGTCCGTCAGCCGGTCCAGCAGTGCGGCGGGCGTCGGCCGGTCCGCGGGCTCCTTGGCCAGGCACGCCGAGACCAGGTCCGCCAGGCCGGCGGGTACGGCGGACAGGTCGGGCGGCTCGTGCACGGAGCGGTACATCAGCCCCATCGGCGTGCCCTCGCCCCAGGCGCTGCCGCCGGCCGCCGCGACCAGCACGGCGCCGAGGGCGAACACGTCGGCGGCGCCGGTCACATCGTGGCCGAGGGCCTGTTCGGGCGCGAGGAAGCCGGGGGTGCCGAAGGCGGTGCCGGTGGCGGTGAGCCGGGTGGACTCGGCGGCCCGGGCTATGCCGAAGTCGAGGACGCGCGGCCCGTCGACGGCCATGATGATGTTGCCGGGCTTGAGGTCCCGGTGCACCAGGCCGCAGGCGTGGATGGACTCCAGCGCCTCGGCGAGCGCGGCGCCCAGGGACCGCAGCCCGGGCTCGTCCATGGCGCCCTCGGCGGCGAGCCGGGCCGCGAGGGTGGGTCCGGGGATGTAGGCGGTGGCCAGCCACAGCGGGTCGCCGTCGACGTCGGCGTCCACCACCGGTGCCGTGTGGAAGCCGCCGACCGCGCGGGCCGCCTCGACCTCGCTGCGGAACCGCTCGCGGAACACCGGGTCGGCGGCCAGTTCGGCCTTGGCGACCTTCAGGGCGACGGCCCGTCCGCCGCGCGTCCGTGCGAGATAGACCGTGCCCATGCCGCCCTCGCCGAGCCGGCGCTCGACGAGGTATCCCCCGATGCGTTCCATGCGGTCCAGTATGGCCGCCGGGCCCGCCCGTCCATGCCCGGCCCGGACCCGGCGGCCGGTGCGGCTCAGAGCACGACGTCCACGTCGTACGCCCGCAGCCACGCGTCCAGTTGGAGGGTGGTCTCCAGGGCGGCCCGGCTCATGCCCTGTTCCAGTGCCGCGGCTCCGTCCCGCCGTACCCGCGTCTTGAGGTCGGGCGAGAAGAAGGGGTCGAGCGGGCCGGTACCGGTGCGGACGAGGTCGGCGAGGCGCTCGCGCAGGGTCCGGTTGTAGGCCTCGGCCCGGATGGAGGGGTAGGGCGTCTTGACGCGCTGGGCGACGGCCGTGGGCAGCAGGTCCTTCATGGCCGCGCGCAGCAGGCTCTTCTCCCGGCCGTCGAAGCTCTTCATCGCCCAGGGGACGTTGAAGGTGTACTCGACCAGCCGGTGGTCGGCGAAGGGCACGCGGACCTCCAGTCCGCAGGCCATGCTCATGCGGTCCTTGCGGTCGAAGAGGACCTGGGCGTGGCGGGTGAGGGCGAGGTAGGTGACCTCGCGGTAGCGGGCCTCGGCGGGGTCGGCCAGGTGCCGGCGGGCGTCGATCTCGGCGACGGCGGCGCTGTGGCAGTCGCGTTCGTAGGTGTCGAGGTCGAGCTTGGCGAGCAGGTCGGGGGTGAAGACGACGTCGTTGCCCTGGTAGTTGTGGCGTCCTTCGTGGACCCAGGGGAACGTGGTGGAGAAGACCGCGTCGGGGTCGCGCTGCCAGCGGTAGCCGCCGAACACCTCGTCGCCGCACTCGCCGGACAGGGCGACGGTGGAGTGCTGCCGGACGATGCTGAACAGCAGGTGCAGGGAGGCGTGTTCGTCGCCCTTGGCGATGGGCAGGTCGTAGGCGCGCAGCACGGAGGCGCGCAGTGCGGGGTCGAGCAGGTCGGGTGCCTTGAGCGGGAGTTCGCTGTGGTCGGAGCCGACGTGTTCGGCGAGCAGCCGGGCGTAGACGTGGTCCTCGTTGGCGTCGGGGCCGGCGGTGCCGTCGAGGTCGGGGTCGCTGACCGAGCAGGAGCGGATGCGGCCGAGGCCCCTGGTGCGGGTGGCGTGCGCGGCGAGCGCGGTGAGCGAGCTGGAGTCGAGGCCGCCGGAGAGCAGGGTGCACAGCGGTACGTCGGAGACCATCTGCTGTTCCACGGTGGACGCGAGGAGTTCGCGCACGGTGCGGATGGTGTCGTCCAGGGAGTCGGTGTGCTCGGCGACCCGGAGCTGCCAGTAGCGTTCCTCGGTGAGGCCGGTGCGGTTCACGCGGACCATGCAGCCGGCCGGGACCTCGCGCATGCCGCGGAAGATCGCGTGTCCGGGCACCTTGGCGACGGAGAGGATGTCCCGCAGGCCGTCGGCGTCGAGCACGGGCCGGAACGCCGGGTGGGCGAGGACCGCTTTGGGTTCGGAGCCGAAGAGGACGCCCGTGGGGGTCGGCGCGTAGTAGAGGGGTTTGACGCCCATGCGGTCGCGGACGAGCAGCAGTTCGTCGCGGTCGCGGTCCCAGATCGCGAAGGCGTAGATGCCTTCGAGCCGGTCGACGAACCCGGGGCCCCACTCCAGGTAGGCGCGCAGGACGACCTCGGTGTCGCTGCGGGTGGTGAAGCGGTGGCCGAGGCCGGTCAGCTGGGTGCGCAGTTCCTGGAAGTTGTACGTCTCGCCGCTGTAGGTGAGCGTGGCACGGGCGCCGGGGCCCTCGTCGGCGGTCATGGGCTGGCAGCCGCCTTCGAGGTCGATGACGGACAGCCGCCGGTGGCCGAGGGCGACGTGGTCGTCGGTCCAGAGCCCTTCCGCGTCGGGGCCGCGCCGGGCCATCGTGTCCGTCATGGCGCGCGCGATGTCGTGGTCGACGGGGCGGGCGTAGTCGACCCACCCGGCGATACCGCACATGGAAGCACTCCTGGGGTGTGCGGGGCGTCATGCCCCGGGGCGAGGGAACGGGGAAGAGCGGGGCCGGTGTCAGAGGCGTTCGACGTGCGGCTGCGGGCGGGCCGCGCCGCGCGTGTCGAGGAGCAGCGGGGCGCGCCGCTGGATCTCGTCCAGGTCGAACACCCGGTGCCGCTGGAGGAGGATGGCGAGGTCGGCGGTCTCCAGGGCGGCGGGCAGGTCGGCGGCGGGCGGGACGGCCGTACCGTCGACGGACCACTCGGGCACGTACGGGTCGTGGTAGGAGACGTCGGCGCCGCGGGCCCGCAGCCGTTTGACGACGTCGCGGGCGGAGGTCTCCCGCTGGTCGGCGATGTCCGCCTTGTAGGTGACGCCGAGCAGGAGTACGCGGGCGCCGCCGAGGGTCTTGCCGGCCCGGTCCAGGAGGTGCTGGGCGCGCTCCACGACGTAGCGCGGCATGCGTGTGTTGATCTCCTGGGCGAGTTCGACCATGCGGAAGGGGTAGCCGAGCGTACGGACCTTGTGGGCGAGGTAGTTGGGGTCGATCGGGATGCAGTGGCCGCCGACGCCGGGGCCGGGCCGGAACGCCTGGTAGCCGAAGGGCTTGGTGGCGGCGCAGGAGATGGCGTCCCACAGGTCGATGCCGAGTTCGTTGCAGAAGATGGCCATCTCGTTGACCAGCGCGATGTTGACGTGCCGGTAGGTGTTCTCGATGAGTTTGGCCATCTCGGCCTCGCGGGTGCCGGTGGCCTGCACGACGGTGTCGACGATCTTGCCGTAGAAGGCCGCGGCGGCGGTGGCGCAGGCGGGGGTGTGGCCGCCGACGACCTTGGGGGTGTTGCGGATGCCGTAGACCTGGTTGCCGGGGTCGACGCGTTCCGGTGAGAAGGCGAGGTGGAAGTCGCGGCCGGCGGTGAGTCCGGAGCGTTCGAGGAGCGGCCGGACCACCTCGTCGGTGGTGCCGGGGTAGGTGGTCGACTCCAGGACGACCAGGGTGCCGGGCCGCAGGTGGCGGCTGATCGCCGCGCAGGCGCTCTCGACCATGGTCAGGTCGGGTCCGCCGTGGTCGGACAGCGGGGTGGGGACGCAGACCACGACGGTGTCCGCCCCGGCGACGGCGCTCTCGTCGGTGGTCGCGGTGAAGCCCTGGGCGCGGACACCGGCGACGGCGGCGTCGTCGATGTCGTCGACGTGCGAGACACCGGTGTTGAGCCGGGCGACGATCTCGGCGTTCTTGTCGAGGCCGACGACGGTCATCCCGGAGCGGGTGGCTTCCACCGCGAGGGGCAGGCCCACGTATCCGAGGCCTATGACGACAAGGTCACTGCGCACAACGGTCCCTTTCGGATGGGAGGGTGCGGAAAAGAGGGAGGGGGGAGGGAGGGGGTCAGTCGCCGCGGGCGCGGACGGCGAGCAGGGCGACCAGCAGGGTCGGCAGGAGCAGCAGCGCGAACGCCACGCGGTAGCCGTCGAGCGGGCCGGCGCCGGCGGCCAGGCAGGCGTTGAGGACTCCGGAGGCCAGGGCCAGGACGACGACCTGGCCGAGGTTCATGTTGGTCTGCATGGCGCTGGTGGTGTGGCCCTGCCGGTGCGGCTCGCTGTGCTTCAGGGAGAGCACGGTGACGCAGGGGTCGAGCAGCCCCATGCCGATGGCGGACAGCGGCATCGCGGCGGCGGCCGTGGCCGCGGGCAGGCCGCCGGAGCAGCCGGCCGCCGCGAGGGCGGCGGAGGCCGTCATGACGAGGGCGCCCACGGTGACGAGGCGGTGCCGGGCCACGTGCTGGAGCGCCTTGCCCTGCACCCAGGAGGCGCCCGCCCACAGCACCGCGGAGGCGGTGAACGCCACGCCGACCACGACGGCGGCGACCCGCCGTTCGGTGATCAGCATCAGCGGCACCAGCGCCTCGATGGTGAAGTAGGTGCCGGAGGTCAGGCCGCGCAGCAGTACCGCGGTCGGCAGGCCCCGGGCGCTGCGCCAGGTCCCCCGCGGCAGGAGCCTCGGGGCGAAGGCGACGAGGAGGACGAGGCCGGCGGCGACGAAGGCGAGGTGGCGCGGGTCCCAGTCGGAGACGCCGTACTGGCCGAGCGCCGCGCCGAGGCTGAGCATGGCCGCGATCAGCAGCGGGGGGCGGGCGGCCCGTTCCGCCGCGGGGGGCATGCCGGCCGGGTCGCCGTCCGCGGGTCTGCGCAGGACGACGACGAGGGCGACGGCGGGCAGCGCCGTCAGGGCGGCCAGGCCGTAGAAGACCGCGCGCCAGGTCCACCACTGGACGACCACGCCGGCGAGCGGCGGCCCGAGCAGCGACGGGATGACCCAGCTGGCGCTCATCATGGCGAGCATCCGGGGCCGCAGGTGCTCGGGGTAGGCCTGGCCGATGGCGGTGGTCACCGACACGGCGACCATGCCGGCGGCCAGGCCGTCCACGAACCGGCCGGCGGCGAGCTGCCAGACGGACACGCTGGAGGCGGACACCAGGAGGGTGAGCACCGACAGGACCATGCCGAGCGCCAGGGGCCGCCGGGCGCCCGCCCGGTCGGCCCAGTGCCCGCCGAGCACCCCGCCGAACAGGCTGGCGGCGACGAAGCAGCCCGCCACGACCGGGAACAGGGACACGCCGTCCAGTTCCCGGGCCGCGGTCGGCAGGGTGGGCACGACGGCGAGCGCGGCGAACCCGGTCAGGAACATCACCACGGCGAACGTCAGGGTGGCGGCGAGGTACGGCGGCGAGAAGATCCCGCCCTCCGTGCCGCCGCCCGTCTCGGGCGCCGCCCGCTTCTCCGCCTTCTCCGTCATCGTCAGGCCCGCCGTACGCCGGTGTCGTCGCCGGGGTCCGGGGTGCGCCACAGCCCGACGAGGTCGTCATGGGTGTCGCAGGCCAGCCACTGCGCCTGCGCCCGGGCGCCATTGTCCACCGGTGCCGCGGGCCGCCAGCCGGTTTCGGCGGTGATCAGGGCGGTGGACATGAGCGGGGTGTGCGGTCCGGGGGCGTCGGCCCGCTCCCAGGGGGTGCGGCGGGCCGTCTCCGTGACCAGTTCGGCGAACGCGGTCTCGTCGTAGCCGGCGGACGCGACGTTGCAGACCTCGGGGCCGGCCGGGCGGGCGAGCAGCGCGGCGAGCGCGTCGGCCATGTCGCGGTAGTCCACGATCTGGTGCCGGCGGCCCTCGACCAGGGTCATGGGGCGCCGGGTCCAGGCCCGCAGCATCCAGTCGGCGAGGACCCCGTCCAGCGGGGCGTGCGGGCCCACGGGCTCGGCGAACCGCACGATCTGCACGGGCGTACCGGTCTGCCGGCCCCAGGCCCGGCACTGCTCCTCCGCGTCCCACCACAGCCGGGCCTCGGCGTCCCCGGGCCGTTCGCGCAGGGAGTCCTCGCCGCGGTCCTCGGCGGCGCCGCCCCGGTAGACGGCCGCCGAACTCGCGTGCACCAGCCGCCGCGCGCCGAGCTTCTCGGCGTCGGCGAGCAGGTCCGCCAGCGGGTATCCGGTGTCGTGCGGGGTGCCGAGGTGGATCACGGCGTCCGGCGCCCCGGGCACCGCGTGCGCCGCCGGGTCGAGCCGCTCGGCGTGTACGGCGGTGCGGCCGGCGTCGGTCAGCAGCCGCGCGAGCTGGGCACCGAAGGCGGGGTCGCCGCCGGTGACGACGACGCCGGGCGCGGGGGCGGGGCGGGGGGTGCCGGCGGTGGCGCGGTGGGCGGCCCGGCCGGCGTCGAGAGCGGCCAGGGCGAGGTCGCGGACGAGCGGGATCATCGGCACGAGTTCGGCGCCGGTGTACTCCTCGCACAGGCCGCCGGGGCCGAGGGACTCCATCACCGCCGCCGCCACGGCGGGCTCGGGGTCACGGTCCGTCAGGCCGGCCAGCGCGACGCCCGTGGCGAAGGCGGTGAGCCACACCTGCCGGCACACGGTGTCGGGCAGGTCGGGCCGGTCCGCCGCGGCGAGGCCGTCCTCGCAACGGTCGAGCAGGCCGATGCGCCGCAGATACCGGTCGGTGTCGAGGTATTCCCAGCGGTCCTCCTGCCGTACCGCGCATTTCGACTCGCCGTACTGGTAGAAGGGCACCAGGGAGAATGCGGCGCACGCGCTGTTGTCGTCGGGGGAAAACGCGGCCCGGTCGGTGAAGAATGTGGCGCGGCGCCATCCGTGGGTGCTGTTTCCGGCGATGCTCGGTACGTCGTCGTGGTCGACCGTACTGGGCACGGCGAGCCGCACCGGAATGTCCAGCGCCTTGAGATACCGCTGGATCACCACGTCGTACGGCCAGCCATTGCCGTGTTCCGCCGCGAATCGCTCATATCCGCGGGCGGCGTCGGCGGGCAGCATCAGGGCCAGCGACGGCACGTGTTCGTCGATGGCATAGGCCCACTGTGCCCCCGTGAGGGCCCCGAGGCGTACGACACCGCTGTTCCTGCCTTCCCATCCCTCGTAAAAGGCGACGGCCTCACCGGGAACGGCGGCGGCGACCTTTTCGGCACAGGGGAAGAAATCCTCGGCGATGAGGACGTCGTCCTGGAAGACCACGTGGTGGGTGGCGTCCGCACCGACGCAGCTCCAGGACGGGTTCGCGGTGCGCAGCGCGGTGGGCGGGCCGGAGGGGTCCGGGTCGGTGACGACGCGGACGCGGCCCCGCGGGTCCTTCGCCGCGATGGCCTCGGCCGCCGCGCGGCGTCGCGGGTGGGTCATGACGGCACCAGTCAGAACGACTGCGTTCACGGCTTTCCCATCTGGCTGTCGGGGCCGGGCCGGCGGTGGCCGGCCCGGCGGTGGCGGGGGTGGTGCCGGGCGGTCAGTCCTCGACGGCGTCGGAGTTGCGGACCTGCCGTACGTTCTCGTTGAGTCCGTGGTCCGCGCCCTGCGCCCGTTCGTGCCGGATCATCGCGGCGGGCCGGTAGTTGAGGATGTACGCGCGGCGTGTGCCGTCCGTGGTGTTGCCCCGCGAGTAGTGCAGGGTGAAGCCGGAGTGGGCCACTGCTTCCCCCGCCCGCAGTGGCACCGCAGTGGCTCCCGGCTCGTCCTCGGAGCAGTCGCACTCGATGTTCTTGCCGTCGCTGGTGGGCCGGTGCGGGCGCAGCGGCTGTTCGTGCGAGCCGCGCACGTACCACATGCAGCCGTTGTCGACGTCGGCGTCGTCCAGCGCCACCCAGATCGAGACCGCCCGGTGGTCGGGCATGTCGATCCAGTAGGCCGCGTCCTGGTGCCAGGGCGTGGGGACGGCGGTGTGCGGATCCTTGTGGATCATCATGTCGAAGTCGAGTTCCGCGTCGGCGCCGATGAGTTCCCGGGCGACGGCGAGCGCCTTATGGTGGAGGGGGAGTTCACGCAGCGGCGGGTGGAGGGCCGAGGGCCACATGATCTGTGTGATGTTCTCGCGTATGCCGTTCTTGCGGGGAACGTGGGAACCGAGATCGGACCGCTTGTCGCCCGCTTCGATGGCACCGCTCAGGAAACGGTCGTAGATGTCCCGGTAAACAGCGAGTTCACCGGGGGAAACGAGTTCTCCGACGGTGGCGAATCCGTCGGTCGTGAACTTCTGCGCAAGGTCCGTGAGCACCTGCGTCGTCAAGACAAACATCCCCTTCGCCCCTTCTCCCAGCAGCCTGAGAGCACAGCGCACCCCGAGAAGGGGGATCGTCGAATGGAAAGCCCAGCGAGCCTTTGAAGAGCTGGTCTGGACCATTGATCAAGACGGGACGGAAATCTACGGGTCGGCGCACCGGAAGGTCAACAGTGATCAGAAAAATGGTCCAGACCTATGGCCCGCGGATGATCAAGCCGCTACGGTGTGCCGGGCCGCGCCACCGGGTGCGGACAGCGGTCAGCGCAGCAAGGAGGAGACAGGCGTGACGAGCACGGCCGGCACACTCCGCGTCGAGGCGGCGGTGCGCCGCAACCCCTACACGTACATGCTCACCGACGGGGAACTGACCACCCTGCTGGCGGACCTCGGCCGCCGCCGGGCCGAGAGCATCCTGCGCAACCACACCGCCCCCGAGGGCAAGGCGCCGCGCGGCCCCTACCCGCGCCCCGCGATGGGCTTCGTCGTCCTCGACCCGACGGCGGAGGCGGGCACCGCACCCGCCGACGCGGTCCTGGGCGCGATCACGGTCGGGGACGAGGCGCGCCGCTTCCTCCCCAAGGCCGCCGCCAAGGCGGCGGCCCACCGGCGCCTCGGCGGCGACAACGGCACACCCGTGCACACCGACCCGCACCTGCTCGGCACCGGCGCCTTCCGCTACGGCCACTCGGCCGAGGTGCGCGGGCTGATCGTCGCCGCCAGCTCCCAGACCACCGACCAGGACCTCTACGAGGCCTCACGGCTGGCCGCCGAACTCGTCGAGGAACTCGGCGCGCGCCACCGCGCCTACGAGTGGAGCCAGGGCGAGACCGACTGGCTCACCGGCACCGGGGAAGTCCCGGACGTGTACGCGGAGATGGTGTCCTGGTTCCCGGGGCCGGCGGCGTAGAGACGCGGGTGACGGCCGTTCGGCACCCCGTTCGGGTCACCACTGCCGAACGCGCCTTCCCTGTACGTCGACTTCGTGTACGTCGACTTCGTGGCGGAGGCGGGTCCGCCAGGGTTCAGCAGTACCTGTCCTCGGCTCGCGAGTACCCGGCGGAGTAGCCGTCGTCGTAGCCGTTCGCGTAGGAGTTGTTGCTGCGGTTGAAGTTGTTGTTGTTCTTGTTCATCTGACAGTCGTCCTTGGCGTCGGCCCACCCGGTACGGTATCCGGCCTTGTAGCCCTGCCTGTAGCTGTTGTCGCGCTGGACCGTGGTGGTCGCGCTCGCGTGCGTCCCGCTCGGCGTCGCCGCGGACGCCTGCTGGAGGCCGACAGGGCTCAGGGCGAGGGTGGCGGCGATGAGGGTCGTACCCAGGACGGCGGATCGCTTGCAGTGGCTGGCACGCATGACCTGCCCCCTTTGACATATAGGTCACTTTCCGTCACTTCCACCCTAATCACCCTGGTAACTCTCGCAACTGGCCGCACTCCAGTTGCACGGGGGCGACACTGACGCATGACGGTCACTCGGCCACACCGGACCACCAACACCGCCGTCATGGCGGCGCTCGCCGTCTCGCTCGTCGGCTGTAGCGGCAGCGGCAAGGTCGGCTGGGCCGCATCCCAGCGCTTCACCTACGAGGACGTCACCACGACCGAGGCACAGGGCAAGCAGATCAACGAAGCCCTCAAGGGACTCGGCTTCTGCAAGACCTGACCCGGAGACCCTGACGGGACCGCCGCCACCGGGCCGAGGATCTTCAGAAGGTGCCGTAACCCCTTCCGCCCGGAGGGGGTTGATGCTGCGCGGCAGCTGAGAACGCTGCGCCGAAGCGCCTCGGTGGGGTGGGTGGGACTCGAACCGGGGAGAGGGACCCGGTGCGCCCCTGTCCGCGAATCTTCGACGACGACCCTGCGGCACCCGCCGGATGCGCCATGCTTGGAGGCCGTACGGCACAGCGCGTTTCGCCCAGCCTGTCGGCGCGAAGCGTGGCGATTCCCTCAACGAGGTGCACTGATCAGTGAAGTCCGGTAAGTCGACCCTCGCAGCATGGCTCCACCGCCTCGACGCCGAAGACCTGAAGCAGGTACTCGCGGCGCGGCCGGATGCCGTGTCCCCGCCGGAGCCCCGCTCGATGAACGAACTGGCCGAACGCCTGCAACGCCCGGGCTCGGTCGCCCTCGCGCTGCCCCGGCTCACGCTGCCCGCCCTCCAGGCAGCCGAGGCACTGGCGACACTGAGTGTGCCGGCCTCTCGGCAGGCCCTGACGGACCTGCTGGATGCGAGGCAGGACGAGACCGCCCGCGGCCTGGAAGCGGCGCTCCGGACGCTGTCCGCGTATGCGCTGGTCTGGCCGGACAGCGAGGGAACACTGCGCATGGCCACGCCCCTGCGGCAGGCGTGGGACATGCCGCTCGGACTGGATCAGCCGCTGGCGACTCTGTTGAAGGACACGACCTCCGAGGAGTTGCGCCGCATGCTCACGGCTGTGGGCGTGCGGCCCCCCGGCACCAAACCGCTGCGCCTCGCGACGCTCGTGGAGTACCACAGCGACCCGGCACGCGTCGCCGCGGTGGTCGAACAGGCACCGGCCGAGACCCGGAAACTGCTGGGACGCAAGGCGGACCCCGCATACCGACCGCAGGCATTCGTCGTCTTCGGGGGGCGGTCCACCTCCGAACCGGGTGCGCGCTGGGCGTTGGAGCGGGGACTGCTGGTCCAGGACCGGCACGGCTACGGCCCTGTACGGATGCCCGCCGAGGTGGCGCTCGCGCTGCGCGGGCCGGACTGGCATGCCCCGTTCGACCCCGCGCCGCCCGTCGTACCTCTGGTACCCGTCTCCCCGGCGGAGGTCGACAGTGAGACGTCCGTCGCGGCCACGGCCTTCGCCGCCCACGCCGCCTCGGTCCTGTCGGTGTGTGCGACGACTCCGCCCGCCCGGTTGAAGTCCGGCGGCGTCGGGACCCGCGAACTGGCCAGGATCGGCAAGGCGGCGCGATGCGAGGAGCCCGTCGTACGCCTCACCCTCGAGACGGCGTACAAGGCCGGTCTCATGGCCCGTGACGGGGACCGGGTCGCGACGACGGACGCCTACGACACCTGGGCCGGGTCAGAGCCCGCAGAGCGACTACCGGTATTGCTGCATGCCTGGTGGACACTTGGACTCACCCCCTCGCAGGCCCGCGACGACGACAACAAGGCGCTGCCCGCCCTGGCCGGAACACCGTCCTGCGCCGGCTGCCTCCATGCCCGGAAGGGGCTGCTCACCGCCGCTTCCCGGCTCCCGGAGGGGCAGGGCGCGAAGAACGCGGCCGAACTGGGTCCTCTTGCCCACTGGTCACGACCCCTCGCCGAGGTGCTGCCACAGGACGCGACGCCGTTCGCCACCGGGATCCGCGAGGCGGAGCTGCTCGGTGTCCTCGCTCGCGGTGCGCTGTCCCCGATCGGCGCCGCCCTGCTGGCCGAAAGCACCGAGGAACTGGCCGCCGCCTGCCACCGCCTCCTTCCCGCCGCCACCCCTACGGCCCGCTTCGGCAGCGACCTGACCGCCGTGGTCACCGGCACACCCGCCGCACGGCTGGTCACACTGCTGGACTCGGTCGCCGACCGGGAGACCAGCGGCACGGCCTCGCTGTGGCGGTTCAACCCGGCGAGCGTCCGCCGCGCCCTGGATGCCGGCCGTAGCCCGGACTCCATCGAGGCCGACCTGGCTGCCGTCGCCGCGGGCCCGCTGCCCCAGCCCCTGTCCTACCTGATCACGGACACGGCACGCAGCCACGGCCGGATCCGCGTCGCCTCGGCCGCCTGCGTCATCCACGGCGAGGAACCCGCCCTCCTCACCGAGATCGCCGCCCACCGCAAACTCTCCGGACTGGGCCTGCGGCACCTCGCCCCGACCGTCCTCGTCAGCCGCACCCCGCTGGAGGAAACCCTCGCCGCACTGCGGACCGAGGGATACGCGCCGGTCGCGGAGACAGCCGACGGAACGGTGCGCGTCGAACGACCCGGCGGCCCCCGGGCGACCGCGCCGGTACCAGCCCCGCGCGGAGCGGTCAGCAGGCCCAGCACCCCGTTCCGTACGACTGCCACCCCGAAGCAGGTCGACCTGGCCGCGCTGGCCGCCCGACTCGCGGGCGCCCCACTGGCCGATCCCGGCCCCGACCCCTGCAACGGCGCCCCCTTCGCCACCGATACCGAAGAAGTCGTCGCCGGACACGCGACCCAGATCCCCCACGCCGATGTCCGTCAACTCGCCCACGCCGTCGACAGTGGGACGGCGGTCACCATCGAGTACGTCGCCACGACAGGCAGCCGCACGATCCGCACCATCAGCGGCCTTGACCTCGACCCTCCGTATCTGTACGCCTGGTGTCATCTACGCGATGCGGAGCGGGTGTTCACCCTGTCGCGGATCCAGGGGGTGATGCCCCCGGCATAACGCCGGAGCGGCGGACCGGGGCGTTCGGGGCACCGCGTGCAGGGGCGTCCGCATGAGCACGATCTCGTACCGTGGCGGCCGGTGGGCTCTGTCACAGCGGTCGCCCGCCTCAGGCGCGCGCGTTCCGCTGCCGTGGAGCACCGTGTGCCCGTGGTGTACCGCAGTGGCGCACACCAGGAGATCAACTGCCCCCACACAGCGCATCCAACTCCTCGGCAAGCGCGTCGCGGTGAGCCGGGCCTGTGACGGAAGGCTGCCTGCCGTGCGCGCCTGGCGGCGTCGTGCGCGGTCGCTGCGGCCTCGAACTCACCCCGCTCGCCGCGCGCGGCCGGCTTCTCGGACGTTGACCGTGTCCTTCTTCGTCGTGGAGCCCATGAGACGCATCGCCTCGGCGAGTGCCTCATCGTCCAGGTCGATCTGCGTCACGGACATCTCCGCCACCACCCTGAAGTATGTGATGTACAAGACAATCGCACATCGCCAACAACCAGGGAGTGCGGCGCGCCTCAGTGGCGGGCGGCCCTCTTGCCAGGCGCTTCCGCACGTCGGAGGCCTGGTGTGGTGGGACGGGTGGGACCCGTCCACTGCGTGACCACTACGGGTGCACGACGAGCCATCCGCGAGGGCCACTGGGACCTCGCCGAAGGCAGGTGCGCGGGCAAAGGCCCGGTGCCTCGTGGGTTTCGAAGGGTCGAGCAGCGGAGTGCCTTACCGGCGAATCGGTGGCTCGCCCTCTTGGCCTGAGGGTGGAGCTCTGCACGTCTTCGCAGGCAGGTGCGCCCGTGCCAGATTACGCGCCAGGTGCGCTGCCACTTCTTGGCCGTTCGGCTAGAAAGGTATGTCGCTGCGTGTACGACACCAGAACGTCGCATCGTACGTCCCTCCGCGATACGGGACTTCGAGAACCTGCTCCGTCCACTCGCCCCAAAAGTCGGCATGCGGGCGGATGCCGAACCCGTGCAGGACAGCACCGGTTGGCCGCGAGTGCGGATATGAGTCATACCGGCTCACTTGGAGCCAGTAGGGCTCCAGCTGTTCAACTTCAAAGAACGTCTCAAGATCGGCAACTGCCTCCCCGATCCTGTGTGTCCGCTGCCGGGCTGTTGCAGCCAGATGTGCCATGAACCGGAGCTGCGGCGGACTTTGAGCGAACTCGTAGTCCACCGCTTCCAGGAAGACTGAAGCCGTGAGGCTGGGATGTTCCTGCGTCGCCGCTATCGCGATGGTGCTCCCCGCGCTTCCGTCTCGGCGGTAGTCAGGGTCGGAGTAGCCGACGTCCTCCAGGGCCTTGGTGACGCACGCACGCAGGGCCCGGCGACGTTTCACCTCCACCACAGCGGGTGACTCCCAGGCCACGCGCATGGCGAGGATAGGCGCATCATTGGGCACGTGGTCCTCGCCGGGACCGGGTAAAGGATGTTGCTGTGCCGCCGGTTGCTCCGGTTCAGACGCTGAAGCAGCAAGCCAGAGAGCATGCAGCCGCGCTTCCTCGGCCTTCAGGTCGGCGCCCGGTGCCGTCTCAACGAGGGCTTCTACCAGGACCTGCAGGAGACCCCATGCTGGCACTCGGGTACTGGCGAAGACATCGTGCACGCGGCTCTTGCTGGCCACTCCTGGTCCCAGACTTCGCACGAGGTCGCGAGTCGACGGCAGTCCCGCTCGCTGGTGCAGGTTGTGGAGGGCTGTGTTCAGCTCCCTCAGCGGCCCATGTGGCAGGTCCGGTCTTCTTAGGCGCGCCAACTCGCCCTTCCCCCACGTCGCGTCGTCCGAATCTGTCCGATGCTGTCCGACGGCGCCATAGGACGTCCAGTCCCGTCTGAGCCCCGGATCGACGAATAACGCTGGTTCGGTACGACGTCTTCTGCAACGGGAGGTTCGGTGTCGGTCCTGGCTCAGTCCTGGCAGGCTTTGGGCGAGAACGTGCTGACGGAGGCGCTGGGGTCGGTGCTCGCGGTGGCTGTGACAGCTGCTGTGGGCCGGCTGATGCGGCGATGGCGTCAGCGCGGCAGTCGAAATGCGGGGATCGACCTCCGGCAGGTCGACGACGTTGGCCGGGTTCAGGAGTAGCTTCTCAAGACATGGCTGGCTGAAGCGGACAGGGGGTGGGCCCGCCTCCGCCTCAGGCGGTCACACCGCGGAGTCGTCGGGATTACGCCGAGTGATTCTTGCAGCGCGATGCGGAAAACCTCCAGGACTTCCTCCCCGTCGGCTCCGCGGTTGATGGCTCGTGGAGAGGGTTGGCCATGCGCCAGGGACTTGCGGACCTGCACTCGCCTTCCGGCTATGAAGCCCGCTGATCCGGACCAGACCGGAGCCCGCCGACTCCTTATACAAGGCATCAGGTATACTGATATACGCCGTCATATACAAAGGGAGTCGCCGTGAGCCGAACTGTCATCGACCTCGACGACGAGGCGCTGGAAGCCGCCGCCAGGGAACTCGGCACCACTACCAAGCGCGACACGATCAACACCGCCCTGCGCGAGGTCACCGCTCGCTACCGGCGCCTGCGCGCACTCGAAGACGCCCGGCAACTGGTGGCCGACGGGGCCCTGGACATCGACATCCTCCTGGACAAGAGCCAGTACCGGCCGTGACCGTCGCCGACTACCTCATCGACACCTCCGCCCTGGCCCGCGTCCTTCTCGCCCAGAACACGGCCGAGTGGGACGACAGGATCGCTGCCGGCCTCGTCGCGATCTGCGACATCACGGAACTCGAGGTCCTCTACTCCGCCCGCTCTTCCACGGACCGCGCACGACTGAAGGCGGCACTCGACGCCCACTACGTGTGGTGTCCGATGCCGGACAGCATCTATCGCCGCTCCCGCGTGGTTCAGGAGCAGCTCACAGCGAAGGGCGAACACCGCAGCGCGGGCCCGGTCGACCTCCTAGTCGCAGCCGCCGCCGAAGAAGCGGGCCTCACCCTGCTCCACTACGACCGCGACTTCGAAACCATCGCCCGGAGCACGGGACAGCCGGTACGCACGATCGACCTCAGGCAGTGATCCTTTTCCAACCTCACATTGAGGCGTGTAAGGGACGAGGACGGCCTCGACGATCGCGGTGACGCGGTTGGTTCTGCGGCAAACTCTTCGCAGCAGGCGCCAGCCCTTGAGGGTGGCGCCTGCTCGCCAACACAGTGAATCTTGCCGCGAGCGCCGCCGCCCGAGCCATCGCTCGCGGAAAGGGGCGCGGATCGGGCGGCCCGCTCCTTGGTGCGCCTTGTCCGCCCAGCATCTGATCCCGGTATCGGCCAGGGCCTTCACGATGCCGTGCTCGCGGCCGGCAGCCAGGTCGTGGGTGATACCAGGCAGGGTGGGCGAGGCACGGCAGGCGACCGAGCCGAATCCGCCGCCAAGCGTGTAGGCATGGCCCCGGCACAGATGGGCCGGGGCCCACAGAGCCTGGCGTCCCCGGCGCGAGGCGCCGCCAGCGGGAGCCGATCTGCAGCCGGTGCGTCGGCGGGCGGGGCGGCGCAGGTGCACGGTGGACAGATCGATCCCCGACGCCTGCACGCCGCCGGGCCCCAACCAGCCTGGCCCGTCAGCAGGTTGGAAAGAGCTCAGAAGGCCGAGCACAAGTCTCAGTTCTGCCATCGGACAGGCACCCATGCCACTTCCAGCCCCACCCCAGGTTCCTCATGTCCACTGAGCGCCCACTGGATCTTGCCATTCGGCTCCGCTGTGCAACCTCCAGCAGATGACCTCGTCCTACATTACTGCAGGTCAGGCGACTGGTAGGGGTACCTGCACACCCGTCGCGATCCCCGCGAGCAGCGGATTCACCCCCGTGGGACCCGAGGTGTTACTCAGGGCCACCGACGCTACGTTTCCGCAGGTCAGGGCGCGTTACTGGTGGGGCGGGTGGGACTCGAACCCACGGCCGACGGATTATGAGACTGGTAATGGGCGAACCGCCGTCGTACTGCCCTGTGCTGCCTCGTTATGCCCTGTGCTGAACAGTGCAGGTCAGCGACCCAATGCCCCTTCTCGCCGTGCAGTCATCATGCGGTCCTGTGATGCTCCGTACGGCCCCGTTATGAAGCGTTCGGGCGAGCACCGGGCGAGCAGAAAGCCCCCGCCACCTGCGGTGACGAGGGCCCTCACACTCTGCTCGCCCGACAGCCTACGCCGCCTCGCTCGGCTCGTCGCCGTCCCCGGACACGTCCTCATCCTGGTTGGGCGGCACCTGCTCGGCGCTGCGGCGGGCCCGCGGGACCAGGCGGGCCGCCTTCTCCGCGATGTCCCGGTCGACTTCCTGCAACAGCTCCGTGTACGTCTCCGCAGCGAGCTGTCCCGACGTGTGCCGCAGCACCTTCTGCACCGCGAAAATATCGCCACCGCCGGCGTGCACGAGCGTCGCGGCGACGTGCCGCAAGTCGCGGAGGTTGATCGGTGGCAGCCCAGCCCGCTTACAGATCCGCCGGAACTCGTCGCTGGCCTTCTCCGGGTGCAGCCACGTCCCGTCGGGCTCGGTCCACACCTTCCCCGTGTCGACCCAGTCAGCGACGTCTTTCCCCTGCGCCCGCCGCTCGGCCGCGTAGCGGTTCCACTCGTCGCGCTCTGCGAGCTGCTGCCGCCGACGCTCCCGCAGCGCGGCGACGTTCAGGGAGTCGAGCCCGATCGTCGCCGCCGACTCCTCCGTCTTCGGGTCGTCCTCGTACACCTCCCAGCGGTCGACCACGAGGGTCTTCGCCGGCGTGATGAGCCCCGCGTCCAGGTCGACGTGCCGCCACGCGAGCCCGACGCCCTCACCTCGACGCAGGCCCCGGAACGCGATCAACTGGAAGAACGAGTACAGGCGGTTCGACTCCGCTTCGTCGAGGAACTCGCCGAGCTGCTCGGGCGTCCACACCATCACCGGGCTCGGCTTCTCACCGGTGCGCTCCCAGTGCTCGACGTGCTGCGGCGTCCAGAGCTTCGCCTTGGGTCGCTTGCCCGACTCCAGCTCGACCCACTCAGCCGCGTTGAACGTGATCAGTTGCTTGCGGATAGCCGAGTTCAGCGCGGCCCGTAGCGTCGCCCGGATCCGCACTTTCGTCGCCGGTCCCGTGGTCAGCCTGTACGGCGGCATCGCGGCGAGCTTCTCCCGCTCGGCCGCGAGGTGCTTCGAGACCTCGGCCGGCGGCGCCCCGGGCTTCCCCCACTTGCAGCGCGCTTCCTGCTCACGCCGCCGCGCATTCTCCGCGCGGACCACCTCGTTCTGATCGTCGATTGAGTCGAAGAAGCTCTGCACGTGCCCGATGTTCAGCCGGTCGAGCCGGTAACGCCCCAGGCCCGGCCGCAGGTGCACGCGGATGTGCGACTCGTAGCTGGATGTCGTGCGGCGCTTCGTCTTCTTCGCCGCGAGCCACGCATCGAGCCACTCTCCGACCGTCATATCGCTGTTGAGTGCGACGCCGCCGACCAGGCGCCGCTTCACCTCGGCCGCGTCGGGGATGTCCGCGCGGTCACTCTGCACCTTGGCGAGCAGGTCGCTGACCTGGTGGCCGTAGTGCTCGTCGTCGCTGATCAGGTCGAGGATCGCGCGCAGCTTGTCGAGGTCGGACTGCGCGTCACCGACCGAGGTGTAGCCGGTGCGGCGGAAGATGCGGCGCGTACCGTCAGCGGCGGCCGGGAGTTCCTGCCGTAGCTGGTAGGTGCCGTGCGACCGCTTGCGTAAATCCGGGCAGTTCTGCCCCAGCCGCTTCCCGTCCTCGTCGCGGCACTCGCAGCGCCGCGTGATACTGCCGGCCCGTCTGGCTCCGGCCATGGCCCCTCCCCTACCAGCCCGGAGTGATCGCCGCTACCGGGCTGTTCTGCGTCCACGCCGGCGAACGGCCGGTCGACCCGGCCGCGCGATCAACGTCGGTGAGCTGACCGTACTTCGCGTGTTGTGCCGTGACAACCGATCCCGTACTGTGCGAAGTGATGCTGCGCAGTTATGCGCAGTGTGCGCAGTAGTCGGAAGAGGAAGGCGCGCGATGACCAACCACGAGGTCCCCGACGTGACGGCCCTGCGAACGGCCGACCTGATGGATCTTCCGCCCACCATAGGCGTCGAACTCGCCGGTCGAGCCTTCGGCATCGGCCGCGACAACGCCTACAAGCTGGCCCGCGCCGGCGAGTTCCCGTGCAAGGTCATCAGGGCAGGGCGTAAGTACCGCGTCATCACCGCAGATCTTCAGCGCGTACTGAACGTCACGCCGGCGAGCAGTGACCAGAGCGCCGCCGCCTGACCCGCACAACGACGACCCCGGCCGTTGCGGCGGAGAGGTCGGCGGCTCCACGCGCGAGCGCCCACTCCGAGCGCTTCGGCACTTGCCGGTATGGGCTCTCCCGGCCAGGCATCATGCCGGGCCGGAAGGGGTTCCGCGGTGTCTGTTACTGCCAGCCGTGCAGCGTCAGTGCGCCGACCTGACCGAGGCAGCCGCGCAGGCCAGCCCACGGGTATTCGATGATGTCCTCGGGGAGGTCATGGTCTGCGAACCACTGGAGGGCGAGGCACTTCTCGGGCTCTTTGTTGCGGGGCGTTCCCTCCCACTGGGTGGCCTCGAAGAAGAAGCCGATGCGGTCGGAGCCGTCTTCTTGTCGGTGGTGCACGACGTGCCGGAGTTCCAGGTGTTCGGGGTCGGCCTTGACGTCGGTCTCCTCGAACAGTTCGCGGGCTGCCCCGGCGGTGAGGGTTTCGCCATGGTCGAGCTTGCCGGAAGGCAGGTGCCATCGGCGGTAGCCGTAGGGGCCGCCTCTCTGCGAGAGAAGGATCTTGTCACCGTCGCGGAGAAGGACGTGGGTGTCGATGATGGGCTGTGCCGGCTGTCCGCTCATGATTCCTGGGTGGTTGGGGTGGCTGGAGCATCTGACGGTAGTGGGAGGTTGGCAAGCTCGTCGGCGATTCGGCGCGCTACCTCCGATGAGGGGATGTCGGTGCTGTCGATCATGAGCACCTTGGAGCCGAGGTCTTCGAGGATGTTCGCGGCGTTGCGGTACAGCTCGACTTCCCTAGTGGGCGCTGTGGGGTCTGCCCGGAAGCGGTGGGTGATACCAGCCTGGGCGATTCGGTCGGCGATCGTGCCCGGGGAGGCGGTCAGGATCACCGCCAGGTCCGGCTGTGGCGCGTAGTCGTTGAGCAGCAGCAGGAAGTCCATCGGGACACCGTCGAGCCGCTGGAGAACGAGCGTCGAAGCCAGGTACCGGTCGGAGATCAGCAGCTCTCCGCGTTTGAGGGCGGGGTCGATGGTCGTTTCGACGTGTCGGTACCGGGCGGCTGCGACGAGGCAAGCCAGGGCCAGGCCGTGAAGCTGGCCGCCGTGCGTGCGGGTGAAGTCTCCGAGGAAGTCCCCGCGGGGTGGTTCGACAGTCCATTGCGCGGCGATCCCCCGGGCGGCGAGGATCGTGCGGAGTTCCCGGATGGTGGTGGACTTCCCCACGCCGCTCGGACCGTCGATGCTGACGAACCGCCCCGTACGCGGCCGGGTCATGCGGCGACTCCCAGCCCGCCGGCCTGGTTCCGCTCGTGCTGCTCGCGGGTGAGCATGGCGAGCGTGGACCGGATCTCATGCAGGGGGACGTCCCCGAACTGGATACCGACGCTGAAGTTGAACTCGTCGCGCTGTCGCATGGACTCGTGGGCGCCGTCCTGGGTGAGGTCGACGTCGCCGTAGGCCAGGAGGGCATCCGGGTCATGCCCGGCGTCGGTGAGGGTCTTCCACACGGGCGTTCCGGGGTAGGGGCGGAACTCGAAGACGCTGGCGCGGATGCCGCCGGGGTTGTGGTCGGCGATGTCCCACAGGTTTCGGATGTGCCGCACGGTGGCGTCGAGGTCTTCGCGGGTCTCGCCGGGGTAGCCGAGGATGAAGTAGCCCTTCACGCCGATGCCGCGCTCAAGGAGTCGGCGGGTGACGCGTTCGGTCATGTCGGCGTTGATCCGCTTGTCCATCGCCTTCAGCATGCGGTCGCTGCCGGACTCGATGCCGAGGGCGACTTCCCGCAGGCCGTTGGCGACCAGGATGTCGAGGTCTTCGTCCCTCAGCCGGTCGAGGATGTTGATGCGGCCGGTGGCGTCCCACACATACCGGTCGCCGATGCGGTGGTCGGTGAACGCCTGCATGTGCTCGTAGATCACCTCTCGCACGCCGAGGAACAGATCGTCCACGAACCGGAAGGCGGTCACCCCGTGGGCGGCGTGCAGCGCGTCGAGTTCCCCGATGATGTTCTCCGGGCTGCGCACGCGGATCTTCACGTCCGGGTTCGCGGACCAGGCCGCCCCGCAGAACCCGCAGTTGTAGGGGCAGCCGCGGCTTCCGACGATGTTCGCCTCCACGTGGCCGTGCCTGGCCGCGTCGGTGAGCCATGCGGCGCAGCGGGAGGCGGCCAGACGCCGGTCGGTGACCGACGGCGCGGCCCGGTAGGGGTCCTGCGGGAGGAAGACGCGGTCGATGTAGGGCAGGGCGTTGATGTCGGGGCCGAGCATGAGGGCTTGCGTTTTCGCGTCCGCTACGCCGGTCCCGGTGGTGCCGAGCAGCGGATCCCGCCACATCACTTGCGGGAGTTCCCGGCGGCGCTGCTCGTCTTCCAGCAGGGCCGCCACGCGGAGTTCGCCTTCGCCGATGACCAGTGCGCGGACGTTGCGCATCCGGGGGTCGGCGAGGATGCGGGTGGGCAGGGCCTTGGCGTGGTGCCCGCCGACCATCACCGCGATGCCGGGATCGAGCTGGGCGGCGATCCGCGCGGACATCTCATAGGTGGGGGCGAGCAGGTTCATCCCGACCCAGCGGGGCCGGACGTCGTTGACGATCTTCGCTGTCTCGGCGATGCCCAGGCCGTACGCCTCGGCGTCCAAGACGGCGACGTTGAATCCGGCATGCTTGGCGTAGGTGGCGATGTAGGCCATGCCGAGGACGGGGAGCGTGTAGTCGTTCGTGCGGGGCCGCTCGGTGTAGTCCCGAAGGGGGGCGTTGACGAACAGGGCGTCGAGCGGGTGGGCGGGGTCGACGCCGGAGAGCAGCGTTAAGTGCCGCATGGGTCCTCCAGATCAGCGGGGGCGTGGGAGCCCCAGGTGAGGGTCGAGAGGGTCAGGGTGTGCAGGGCGGTGCGGTTGGAGGCGGCCCAGCCGGTCCACAGCGGCCCGAACGTCTTGTCCTTCTTGTCAGGCCAGGGGTAGGCGGGGGCGATCCGAGCGGCCCAGGTGCGCACGGCGAGGTCGTCGTGCGGATAGGTGCTGAAGTCGCCGGTGAAGTCCGTGGCGGCGGCCGCAGCGGTCCATGGGCCGATGCGGGGGATGCGTGTGAGCGCGAGTGCCAGGGCGTCGGCGTCCAGGCAGTCCCAGTCGGTGTGATGCCGCGCGTAGTGCTCTGCGGCCGACAGCAGGGCAGTGCGGTGGAACTTCGCCCCCACGGTGGCGAACTGGTCGTCGGCCAGGTCGAGAACTGCGGCCGGCGTGGGCGCCACGGCGAGTGGACCGTGCGGGCCTTCCACCGTGGTGCCGTACGCACTGCACCAGGCGCGGTACAGCTTCCGGGCCTGATCGGCGCGGACGACCTGCCGCAGGATCGCCGTGGTGATCGCGTCCCACAGCCACGGGTTCGCGAGCCGCTGGGTGACGCCGAGCTCGATGAGGCCTTCGCGGAGGGTAGCCGGGGCAGCGGGCGGGAGGTGCGCGGGGTCGGTGGTGACGAACTCGGGCTTGACGTCCTCGGCGCCGTCCACGCACACGAGGTGCAGGCCGTTCCGGTCGTGGGACACGGTCCAGATACCGGAGGCCGTGCGGACCGCACGCGCCCGGGTGCCGTCCTCGTAGGCGTGCCAGGCCGGGTGGTCGGTTGTCAGGACGGTGCTCATAGGTGCTCCTCGTGGTGTGCCGGTTGTGCTTGCCGTAGCCTCTCGCGTCACAGCCGTACGACGCGCCGCGGCCACGGAATTGGAGGCATCAGCCGATGAGGTCGCGTTCGATGAGATAGGTGCGCATGCGCTGGTACTCAGTGAGCGTGCACGGCCGGGACTCCTCCGGCGCGTCTCCCGGGATGGCGGCTGCCGGCCAGCTCTCCCGCAGCGGCATCAGATCCTCAGCCGCGTGTGACAGCCTCTTCCGACGCGGGCCGCGCAGAAACAGGGTGACCGTATGTGGCTCCATCACGGCCTGGTGCACGATCGAGTCGCCGAGGGTGTACGCGCTGCCGGGCCGCTCGACGGTCACGATGGCCGGCTCCAGGTCTGCCCCGGTGAACGGGCCCGTCCAGCCGTCGGTGCGGCGTCGTACGACGTGGACGTAGCCACCGGTGAGGATGCGCGTTGCGAAGGCGTAGCAGTGGTCGTGTGGGACGCGCTGGTTGTCTGGCCGGGGGTTCATGTTCAGCCGAATCTCGAAGCCGCGGTCCGGGGCCTGATACAGCGACAGCCGGTTCAGGAGCAGGGTGATGCGGCTGGCGGCCAGGCGGTCCGGGTCGTGCAGGACGTCGTTGACGAGCTGGGTGAGGAGCTTCCGGTCGCCGGCGAGTCGGTCGAGCACCATGCGACTGATTCGCTCGAACGTGCGCAGATTGTCCATGTCTATTGGCGGGACTACATCCAGCCACGAGACTTCCGAGGTCAGCACGATGCACCCACCTGTGCACGCGAGGCCTGTTCGAGGTAACGGCGGGCCTGCCGGGCGAAGCCGGAGTACGCCTCTCCGTACAGGGGCCCGTCGCGGTCGATCACGGGTTTCGTGGTGGCAAGAACCTGCACCGTGGACCCCGTCGTCCGAGTCGCGTACAGCGCGCCCGGGTGTGCCGCGAAGAACTCACCGGCGCCGAATGTGCGCGCGTACTGCGGTCGGCCGCTCTGCGCGTCTTCCGGATTGAGGTACATCTCCAGCGCGGTGGCGCCGGCCACGGTGAGGACCGTCGTGGGTACATGCACGTTCCAGCGCGCGATGGCACGCGTGTCCGAGACGCGCAGGTAGATCGTGTAGGCGTCCGGTGTCTGGAGCGGCAGATACGCGAACCCGTGAGCGAGGAACGCCCCCGCTGCCCGGTAGGTGCCGGTGTCGAGGAGGGGAAGGACGCGAGACGCGAGCGGCTGAAGCCATTCAGCGGCGGCCGACACGACGATTTCCGGGATCCGGCTCGGGCCTCGGCCTTGCCTCAGTAATTGGCCGACGAAGCTAGGCAGTACATCATCCACCGGGCGGCCCCCTGGACAGTTGTTGATGTGATGGGTCATGGGCGGGATCCGGCGCGGCTGGCAGCGGGCGCCTCGGCGGCCCAAGCGGTGACGTAGGGGACGCGCTTGCCGCCCCAGAAGTGTTGTTTCACAGGTCCACGGATCCCGGGCTGAGTACGGCGCGGACGGTCTTGCCAGCTTCGTGCGGCAGGAAGCAGGTGACCTGCGCGCCCAGGCGAGCTACCTGCCACAGGCCCCGGCCCTTCTCTCCGCGTACTGCGGCCTCGAAGTCCGGGAAGACCGACTCCATGTCGGCCACGTCGATGAGCAGTGACCCAGACTCGGTGATCGCAACGGTCAAGGTGAGCTGCCTCTTGAACACGGGCACGGTGTCGGGTATCCCGTGCTTCACGCCGTTGTCCACGAGTCGGCTGACCACTTCAACAGCCGACTGAACGTTGGCGTGCCAGCCCAGAATGGTGACCATGCGCCGAGTCCATGTGCGCGAGGCATGCAGGGCCCAATGGGCGCCGGGAAGGTGGGTGGTGAAGCTGCTGACGATAGGCGAGGTCGCCGAATCGTCAGTGCTCGCTGGCGCGAGTGGCCATGTCTCAACGGTCATCGAGCGATCTCCAGGAGACGGGTCGTCGTGGGCAGGGGAATAGGGGTGTGCGGGATTGAGCGGTCAGGCCGCGGCGGTCTCCCGAGACTCGATGAGATGGAACTCGCCGCTCATGATCTCGTTGAACTTCCGGTCGGTCCGGTCCTTGGCCTCCATCTCACGGAAGGAGCCGAACTTCCCCCAGTACTCCCGGATGGAGTCGCGCGCCATCGCCGAGCGGGCTTGAACGCGAAGGGTGTGGTCGTTGAGGAGACCCACCCTGTACTTGACGCTCAGGAAGGAGAGCAACCGGTTGGCGTGGATGTACTTGGCTGCCTGCTCGGCCGTCACGTCGGCATCCGCCCACTCCCCGCTCAGCGCTTGATCGGCAGCGGTGTCCCGGCAGTACGCCTGGTGCAACTCGGCGGCCTTGAGTGCCAACTGCCGCTTGCTGTGCCGTTCGGCCTGGAGGAGGCGCAGGGTTCCGACAGCAGCAGCAACGAGGATGGCGGACGAAGCTCTCATCTCAGGGTGACCTTTCGGTGCAGAAGGTTCGACTGTTGTGTAGGCGGCGCTGAGGCACGTCGGGGGTTCGTGACCTCAGCGCCGCTCTCCACCCGTGCCGACTGCCTTGCCGAAAACGGGCGGAGCTTGGGCCTGCCTGATGGCCAGGGGGGGGAGGCCAGCCTGGCCACCCGGCAGGGGACTACGGGGTCGTGGGGGCGTCGACCGTGGGGAGGTAGGCGAGGAACACGTCGCGGTCGTGCAGGTGCTCCAGGACAAGCGAGTACGTCTCGTTGTCGGTCGTGATGGCCGGCCGGGCGATGGCGAGAATGCCGTCTGCGAAGCCCTGCGCCGCGTACCGGCAGGCAGCCCCGAACCCGGGCCGCTGGGTGAGAGGGAGCGGCTGACTCATGTCGGCGAATGTGCTGCTCGTTACCTTCCAGCCCCTTGCCGTTGCGTACTCGGCGATCTGTTCAAGGTCCGCATGCTGCTCGGCGCCCGGCTGCGCAAGCGCGTAGGGGGCGACACGCAGCGGACGGCCCTGTCGGGCTGCGATGGCGACGATCTGGCCCATGTACTCCCTGCGCAGCGCTTCGAGCCTGGCGGCACGGACGTCGGTTCTGAGAGGTGTGGACACGTCGTTTCCTTGGGGTCGTGACCTGCCACTGAGGGAGAGCTGGTCTCAACGGCAGGGACTACGGGTCGGCCAGCCGCTCCCGGTACCAGGACAGCTCCCCCTCGTCCCGCCGGTCGGGCTCCCGTACCTCAACGCACAAGCTGGGGCGATGCCTCACGAGCCCTCCCCCGCGCGGATAACGAGCCGTCTCGCATCGGCCGACACGGAGCCGTCGAGGACGTCGCGGGACAGACGCTGGAGGAGTCGGCCCGCCTGGTCCACGGACAGGTACAGGGTCAGACTCTCCTCTTCGTGGGCGCATCCCGGCTCGAAGACGGCGTCGACGAGGGAGCCCACGACCCCCGTGACGAGGTACCGGAAGCGCTCGGCGAGACGTCGCTGACCGCGGGGCCGCCCCAGCTCCAGGCCCTCAGCGATGCGGGGGGCGCCGAGCTGTTCCGCGAGTGCTACCGCTGAGCCCAGTTCGTCACCGCCGAGTCGCAGGTCGATGACTTCCCGGCTCGCGCCCGTCACGCTGTCCACGCCGAGTTCCCTCAGCACGCGCCTGAGCCCAGCGGCGGTGGCGTTCGCGCGGATCTGAGGCTCCAGCAACGCAATGAACCGGTGCACCGCTGCCGCCTCATGCAGATGGAGGACGACGATGCCCCCGCCATCCCACCTGGCCTCACCCGACACATCGACCGTCCGCATCCACTCCTGGGCGGCCTCAGCCGTCGTCGGATGCCACGGCACCCTGATGGTGATCACAGACACGAGCAGGGAATCAGCGTCGACGGCGACGTCCGCCGCGAAGTCGGCCTCCTCCAGGGCGCGCTTCAGAATCGGCTGCAAGGGAGCGGCCGGCCGGGGCGGGACCGGCGGCACAACATCGGTGCTGTGCGGCGCGTTCACGAAAGATCTCTCCTGAGTAGCAGAACGAAGGGGAAGTGCCCGTGTCCGGGGTCGGACCGGATAGGCAGCCGATGCGGGCCGTAGATATTCGCGACTCGGCTTCGCCGCACGGGCCCTCTGCCGGCCATTGGCTCGTCCCCCCCACGTGAGGATCGCCCAACCAGAGAGCGACACCAGCAGAGCCGGCGGCCCCGGCCCATCCGCCTCGGGGGTTTCGCGGACGGGCCGGGCCGCCGTCCCGCACGGAACTGGTCACTGCCAAGCCCCGTGCGGGGGTCTTCAACTCGCCGCCCCGATACGCGGCCGGCTGAGCCAGTAAGCGCTGGCCTGTGCCATGAGCCGGGCCAGGCACGACGCACACGACATGAACGGCGCGCTGTACCCGTCCCATTGCACCGGTCCCAGCCAGAGCACCCGGACTCCGGTCCGCTCACAACCGAGCCAGCAGTCCCCGATGACCCACGACCGCTCCACGGTCAGGCCCCCGCTCCGGCGGCGAGCCAGCCACTCGGATCAGCCGGCTCGTCAACGCTGTCGGCCGGCCGCCGCTCCCCGCGCACCCGCCGACGCCCCAGCGCGCGCAGTTCACACAAGGCGCGCGCGAGAACAGCGAGATCGTGCAGCCGCAACTGCCAGTCCGCCGACGGCGCGTCCGGGTACAGCACCCGGTCGACGTTGCGCAGCACGACGAAAGCCGTCTCGCGTGTCTCGCCGGCCAGTTCCGGCACGAGCGCGGTCACCTGCGGGCTGAGCGCTCGCACGTGCTCGTCCAGCTCCGCCAGCAGCTCCCGCGTCTCGTCGGCGTCGAAGGTCCGCACGTCCCACAGCACCCGGTGACACGCCGCCTTCACGGCCTGCTCGCCACCCGGCTCGGCCTTCTCAGCGCCCACTGACGGCCTCCCGCGTCGTGAGCCGGTGCCGCCCGTGAGCGACGAGCTGCGAGACAGCGGCCGGGTCGCACAGGTCCGCAGGGCCGTGCATCGGCACGCACCAGTAGCTGAAGCGGCCGGGGTGCGGCTCGTCCAGTCCGGGCCGGGGTACGCCGACGTAGCTGTCGCGCCCGCGGATCTCTGCATGCGGCGCGTGCCTCCGCTCGCGCCACTCGGCCCGGTTCGCGGTGCTCGCTGGAACCAGTGCGTAGTACCGGCCACTGTGCGTGTCGACGAAGACGGGGCCGCCGAACAGCGCGGCCGTGAGGACGTCGCGCACCTTCTCGGGCTCGTTGGAGCCGGCCGCCGCTTCGACCAGCTCGGCGGACATGCGAACAGTGGAGAAGAGGGCGCCGCAGCGCAGCAGGGCAATACCGTTCTCGTCCCAGTCGGTACGCGAGGTGTCGGCGCCGGCGGCCGACAGCAGCAGCCACGACCGGACCGCTGCCTCGCGCTCTATGCGGGTGACGACTCGCGGCTCCTCACGCCAGCTGCGTGCGAGCGTATTGGTCGTCGGCTCGGCTGTGGCTCGTACGTCTCTCACCGGATCCTCCGAGTCGGTCGTCCGCCGCCGATCACCGAACGTCGCTCACACGCAAGTGAGGGACGAGACCGGCTGTCGGCGGCATGCTCGCTGGGTCCTGTGCTCGTTCGTGCACTCTCAGCGAGGATCGATATGAGCGTTGCAAGAGCGCGCGGACGGCTCTACCCCCAAACCGACCTCTGGTTCCGCCCCTCAAGTTGACGACTTCCTCAAACCTTCCCCGGACCATCCTCGGGTTCGGTAAGTACCGTCTGGAAGGGGCAACTTCACCGAGACAGCGTTCTACCGTCAGAGCATTGACGTGCTAGGCGGACGGAGTGGGAGGCGTCGTGCTGTTCTTCCGGCAACTCTGCGAGGCACAAGGCATGCGGCATCCCGACGACTTCCTGCCGAAGTACCGGGAAGCAGCTGCACGCTTAGGCCTCCAGAGCGTGGATGAGCCGGCCCCGAAGACGATCGAAGGATGGCTCTACTGGGGCAGGAAACCGCAGAGAGTCTTCCGCCAGGTCCTGGCCGAGATGTTCGGCCACAGCATCGACGTTCTGTGGTCGCAGGTGCCCGAGGGCGCCGCTCCACACGTCGCGCCCCTGGCCAGTGCGTCACCTGTGTTCCCTGCCGACGCCGGCATGGACCCCAACGAGATGAAGAGGATGGGCGCGATGGCTGTACGCCGCGCGAAGGAGTTCCTTCTGGGCGCTGACCGTGAGCGGGTAGGTGACGACACACTCGACCTGCTGGACGACGAGGTGCAGCGCCTGGTGGCCGCATACCCGCGTGAACCGCTGGCAGTGCTCTGGACCGATCTGCTGGAAACCCACGACCAGGTCTTCCGCCTGCTGGAAGGCGGTCGCGTGCGGCCCTCTCAGCTGCGCGACCTGTACGCCAAGGGCGCGATCCTGTCGTTCCTGGTCGCCAAAGGGTTCAACGACATGCAGGACCCTCACCAGGCCATGACGATGACCCGGGTCGCTGCGGCCTGCGCCCGCGACGCCGAGCACCCCGGCCTGATCGCCCTCACGGACGGTCTCAAGAGTCTGATCGCGTACTGGGCGAACAGGCCCGAGGACGCCCAGCACTACGCCAGCCGGGGCGCCGAAACGGCCGCGAACCTCCGTGGAACCGTCGCCCTCTGGCTCCTCGGTCTCAAGGCCCGGTCCGCTGCCGTGCTCGGTGACGAGGAGACCGTACGACTCGTCAACCAGCAGGCAGCCGAACGCCGCGAGCAGGTCGTGCCCGACGACCTGGACCAGCTCGGCGGGCTGTTCACCTACGCCTGGGAGAAGCAGCTCTACTACTCGGTGGAGGCCGAAGCCCTGCTCGGGCACGGGGACGCCGGCCTGATCACCCAGGCCGAAGCGGCTGTCACCGGTTTCAGCGACCCCAGCTCCCCGAACTGGGCGTTCGGAGACTTGGCGGGAGCGCAGTGCGACCTGTCCCTGATCCGGCTCCACAGCGGAGACCCGGACGGCGCGGCAGCCGCCATCCGACCGGTCCTCGACCTCCCCGCCTCGCACCGCAACAACGGCATCGTCGTCTCAGCGATGCGAGTCCGCGGCGCCCTGATGAGCAGTCCCGCCCACAACGCGGTCACCGTGAAGGACCTGCGTGCGGAGATCGAAGCGTTCTCCACCAGCCGGCCCGCGCTGCCCCGCGGGTAGCATCCAGGGCCATGTACCCGATCAGTCGATCCAGCGCGCGCCTCAACCTCAGGGAACTGACGATCGAGGACGTGGACGCCGTACTCGCCATCTACGGCAGCCCTGAAGCGACGGAGCACCTGAGCTTCGAGCCACGGACCCGCGAGCAGGTCGAACAGATCGTGGCCCGGTCCGTCGCCGCCGCAACCGACCTGCCCCGCACGGAGTTCGCGTTCGCCGTCGTGGAGCGGGAGACGGACCAGCTGATCGGATTCGCCCGACTCGCCCTCGACCCACACCAGCAGCGCGGAGCCACCATCGGCTTCGCGCTGCGTCCAGACGTGTGGGGCGTGGGGTACGGCGTGGGCACAGTCCGGCTTCTGCTCAGCGTCGGCTTTGGCGACCTCAACCTCCACCGCATCTGGGGTGCCCGTTCCCCTCACAACGAGGCCTCCGCCAAGACCATGACGTCGGTGGGCATGGTCGAAGAAGGAACGATCCGCGAGCACGTGCTCAAGGCAGGAAAGTGGCGAGACTCGGTGGTCCACGCCATCCTCGACCGCGAATGGACGGGCGGCCTGGACTGAGCACGTAGCTGCTTGGAGGGCTTCAGCATGACCACAGCACCGAATGTCGAACTGCGCTCGTCCGCCGACCTGGACGAGGTTCGGGCGGACCTGATCGACGTCTACGCCGAGGTGCGCGCCCCGCTGCTCCACCTACCGAACTACCAGGTGACCGCGTTCGGCGAGCGCCTGGACCGCCACGGCGGAGAACCCGGCTTCGAGGCCGTACTGGCGTACGCGGACGGGCACGCCATCGGCTACGCATACGGCAACACCATCGGGCACGGAGACCGGTACTGGCAGCGCACCAGCCCCACGCCCGCCGAGGGGTACACCTCACGTCCGGCCTTCGCCTTGAAGGAGATCGGCGTACGCCCGGCCTGGCGCGGCACGGGCACCGCACGGCGTATCCACGACGCGCTCCTGGCCACGCGCGACGAGCCGTACATCACGCTCATGGTCAACCCCGCAGCCGGCGACGGCAAAGTCCACGCGCTCTACCGGTCGTGGGGGTACGAGGACATCGGTCGTAGCCAGCCTTCCGCCGCCTCACCCGTCCTCACGGTCATGATTCGCGCCAACTCCGAGCCAGTGGACCGGCCGGAGCGTCAGGCGTTGTAGCTCTTCTGCCGCACGCCCGGACCCCACTTCGCGGCGACGGAGGCGAAGCACTCCCGACACAGCGGGTTGCCGCCGCTGCCGTAGCGCTTGCACTTCGCCTGGCAGCGCGAGCAAGAGCCCGCTTCGGCCTCGGTCCAGATCGGCGCCGGGTAGCCGCTCAGCTCGATCTCTGGTGATGTCGCCATCGGGTGTGTGTCCTGTTCCGCTCCCTGCGGCCGAAAGCGGTCGCTCGAACAGAATAGAACAGCCCCGCTGGAACCGAATGTCGGTAGCCACCCCTACGGTGCGACCATGCCCACCACCTCCCGGCCCTGCGGCCAGCTGCGCACTGCCCTCGATGGCGCCCTCGCCGACGTCAACGACCGCATACGCCGCCTGATGGGCCAGCCGGCGAGCAAGGACCGGACCCAGGCGTACCAGGAGCTGCTCACCGAGTGGGGCGACCGGGCCCGGGCCGACGTCGAGCCAGCCGCGTGAAACGGGCCGCGCCCCCGCCTGGTCTTCAGGGCGGGGGCGCTCCGTATCCGACGAGCACGCAGCCAGCAGCTTTACGGACAGAACACAAGCACGGTAGCCCCGCAGGCGCGGACATCCCCCGCGCCGGGGCCGCATGCTGATGAACTCCTGACCGCCAGCGCCGGAAGTAGACGCACAGCTAAGAAACTGTGGAGCCTACGCTAACGACTCCTCAGCGCTGACCATGGAACCTAGAGGTGCCTAGCACAGGGCATGCACCGCAGGGGGGAGGTCCGCGCAGCCGCGTGTAGTACCCGATCACCACCGCGGCGCGCGACTCCAGTGAGACGGAAAAGAAAGAAATGGAGGGATAATGAAACTGCGCAAATGGATCGCAGTATCCAGTGCGACGGCAGCCCTTTCGCTGTTCGCAGCTCCACACGCCCAAGCCGGGCCGGGCGAATGGGACGATCTCGGGTACCGGCACTTCTACGACGATGGCGCCGACTACTACCCTTACCGAACCTCCGCAGTCAAATCAGGTGGCGGTAACTTCAAAGTCTGCATCAACACGGCTTCAACAGGCGACGGACCCCAGGACATCTACATTCTTGAGGAAGACGATCCTGGATACCCCGACACCCCGGTGGGGGAATACCTCTATGAGCCAGGGTGCTGGGTATTCCGGAATATCGGCTCCTTCGTCGATGGCAGCAACCATCGAGCGGAGTTCTACATCCGGACCAATGACCCGTCGGCCATGAGCGTTCATTACTACGACTGAGTAGCCGCGCTTCAGTCGTGTGCCAACGACCGGGAGGCGCGCGGGCTCGTCTCGTCGACGCAGTGCAGGGCTACGGTGCGGCTTACGTCGGCCTTGACCAAGACCTGCGCCCCGGTGCTGACCGGTGATTTAGACAGGCAGACCACTCCTCCGAGTCTGGCGCGTGGTCCATTCCCGCCCACATGGCAGAGCCCCGCCCCCCGGAGCGGGTGGGGGCGGGGCTCGGTCCCGGGACGGTCAGCGCATGAACAGGGCGGCGACGCCGGTCGCGACGCCGGCGAGACCAGTCAGGGCGCCGAGCGCCGGTAGCGGCCACCGGCCGGACTCCAGCGAGGCGAGCCGGACCTCGTCCCGCTGCTGCCGTGGCGTCTCGCCGAGCTCCAGGGCGCGCAGCCGGGCCTCGTGGTCGGACACGTCTCCCTTGATCTCCCGGTTGTCAGCGAGGATGCCGTCGAGCTTGCCGTCCACCCGCGAGACGAGCCGCGACACGTGCTGCACCTCCTGGTACATCTGCACGGGCGAGATGTAGACGCCGGACTCGGGCGGTGGCTGCGCGGTCATGACCGGCTCTGGCGCAGCAGGTCGGCGACGTCGTCCGTCGAACGGTACTTCGGCGGCCGGGCGTAGCCGAGCAGCGCACCCGCCGCGCCCTTGATCCACACGGGCCATGCGACCCTCTCAGCGACCCGCTCGACGAGCCGGAACACCAGGTAGTACGCGCCCGCGACGGCGAGCGTCACGGCCGCCTGCGCCGTGTTGCTGTCGAGGCCGAAGCCCAGATGCGTGACGGCGACGATGATCCAGCCGGCGACGAGCGGCACGACCGTACGAAGGAGGGAAGGCAGCAGCACGTCAGGACTCCTTGAAGACGAGCGCCGTCAGGACGGCGCTGGTGACGGTGACCGGCTTGGCGGACTGGTTCAGCAGCTGCACCCGCATGCCCCTTCCGGCGCCCAGGCGCTTCGTGAGAGACACGACGCCGTACGAGTCGCCGGGCGTACCGATGACCTCGTGGATGGGGTGGTCGATCTTGTGGGTGTCGCCCTGGTACTCGGACATACGGGCCTGCACGACATCCCCGACGAGCAGGCCGCTGAACGCCAGGGAGACGCTGCCGGTGAAGCGGGCGGGACCCTTGGCGAACACGCTGCTGCCTGCCACGTGCTGGCTGGCGGTGTCGTTCCACTCGGTGGTGAACTCGATCGAGTCCCACTGGCCGGGCTTGAGCGTGAACGGCTTCGCGATGCCGAGGTTCAGGTAGTCGGGCATGTCGTCCTCCTTCGGGGGCTGTGTCTGGCCGTTGGCGCGCGCCACGATCCCGGGGAAGACGACCTCGCGGAACTGGCGCACGCGGGCGTCGCCGGGGCACGTGTGGCCGTCCGGGTTCCACGCGGAGAACTGGCGGTGATAGCCGAAGCCCGGGTCGTCTGCCGACCGGCACAGCCGCAGCGGGATGCCGTGCTCCTGGTGCACCCAGACGCCGAGCCGGATCAGCGTCTCGACCTGCTCGCCGGTCCACGGGTCCGAGGCTTCCAGGTTGGACGCGGACTCCAGCGAGATCGCGCCCGTGCCGTCCGGGCGCCGGTTGGCCGCCGCGTTCGCATCGGCGCGGGTCTGCGTGCCGATGAACTGCCCCAGGCTGCCGTTGTAGCCGAGCCCGAAGTGCGACTCCAAGTTGGTGGAGTCGCGCCAGTACTCGTAGGTGCGCTCGGGCGTCCACGGCGCGACGATGCTGTGCACGATGAACTGCGTGGGCCGGATCGCCGGCTGCGCGTCGCTCTCGGGCTGGAGCTCCAGCTTCTTCGCGAATGGGCACCAGGACATCAGTGACCCCCGTCCAGCTCGTGGTCCGCCGGCCGGTAGCCCGTCAGCCGCTGCACGACAGACGCCGGCAGGCCCAGCTGTGCCAGCGCGTCGTGCGCGGCCTTCGCCTCGGCCTGTTCCGCCGCCTGCGCGGCGGCCCTCTCCTGGTCGCGCGCGGCCTTGGCTGCCGCCTGCGCGGCCTCGTAGGAGGCATGGTCGAGCGGTGTCGCGTCCTCCGGGGCCTCCAGGTGGACGCCGTCGCTCGCCTCCTCTTGTACGAGGCTGCCGCCCGCGGTGCGGTAGTAGATCGTGGGCACACCGACTCCTTAGAGGATGATCCCGAAGGCCCTGATGAAGGACTGGACCTTGTTGTACTGAGCGCCGCCGAAGCCGGTACCGGCCTGCACGTAGAGGTGCTGGGTGAAGGTCTGACCAGGGCCGACCGTGAGGCGGAAGACCTTCGTCAGCTGCGCGTGCACGTCGAACTGCGTCGAGCTGCCCGTGTTCGACAAACGGCCCTGCTCGTCCCCGACGATGCCCCATGCCGCTCCAGACCCCGGCGGCAGGTCGAAGTCGATATCGAGTTCCGTTTCGCAGATCACGTACATCTCGCGACAGCTGTCGGGGTTCGTGAACGTCAGCGAGTGGTCGGCGATCTGCGTCGGATACACCGCCGGAACCGGGGTGTTGGGGTTGTTGTCGGTGGTCGACTGCTGTTGGAAGAAGGTGCGGCCTCTCGGCTCGGACCGCAGCACGCCCGATGAGTCGCAAAACACCCGGCCGGCGTTGGCGTCCAGGTCACACGGGAAGTCCCACGTGCCCGTCCGCGCCCGCACCGGAGCGCTCGCCGAACCGTCGCCGGTAAGACCACAGCCCGTCGAGACCGTCGCCGCACCGGTCGGCACGTACAGGCCACCGCTCGGGTCCAGGACGAGGTTGTTGCCCGCGTCCGTCGACACGTGCGCGCCGACGACGCCCGTGGCCGGGTCGTACGTCGCGCCCGGCCCCGCCGAGATGCAGGGCCGCACGTCCGAGCAGTCGACCTGCGCGCTGACGACGTACGGATTGGCGGTGCTGCCGCCGCCCGTGACCGTCGTGTTCTCGCCGGCGACGATGACGCAGTTGCAGCCGCCGCCCCCGCATTGACACCTGGCCAAGATGCTTCCCGCCTCTCGGGGATCCTGGCCCGGCCCACAACCAGCGGCTCGCAGAAGTTTAGCCCGCACGCATGTACGAGCAGGCGCCCGCGAGGGCTACCCGTACAGTTCGATCACCACCAAGCCGCCACCGCCGTCCGCGCCGCTCTCGGCGGCACCGTAGGAGACCGGGCCGCCCGCGCCGCCGCCCCAGCCCCGCGGCGTCGTACCGGGCCCCTCGGTGGCCCTGGCCAGCCCGCCGAACCCCAGTCGGCTGTCGCCTCCAGCGCCGCCCAGGCCTTGGGTGGCGCTGAGCCGGATCGCTCCCCCGCCGGCTCCGCCACCCGATGCGATCTGCCCCCGGTTCGCGACCGGCCCGGTCACACCGGACACCGCGTCCAGGCCGGTCGCACTGTTCTGGAAGGCCGTGCCACCGTCGCCGCCGTTGGCGATGGCGAAACCGCCGAAGCTGCTGCTGCCGCCCGCGCTGCCGGCCGCATTCCCTGTGCCGCCCGCACCGCCGGCGCCAACCACGATCGTCTCCGCCGCCCCGAGCGCCGACGCCTCGATCAGCGATTCCGCGTACCCGCCGCCCGCACCGCCCGGCCTGACGATGCACTGCCCGGAAGCCGCGTTCGCCCCGGCTGAGCCGCCACCCGCGCCTTGCACGATCACCCGCACACGAGCCAGCCATGGGTAGTCGTTCTTCTTGAAGGTGAAGGTGCCGGACTGACCGTAGGTGAGGATCTTCCGCAGGCCCAGCGAACCGGGGACCATCGTCAGCTCACCGTCGTCGTTGATCTCGAAGTACTGTCCGTCTGCGCAGGCTCTCGACACGGAACGACCCCACATGTCCGATTCCGTAGCCTGGCCCTCAACCAACGACTTCCGGCTTCAGCGTAGCGATCCGCCCGTGAGGCTCTACACCGGAACGCCCGCCGCCATCGTGTGGACCTTCACCCCGGCCCCGGCCGGTACCGCCGTCTGCCCGCCGAGCAGGACGCCGGTCGACTGCCACACCCGCACGGTGACCTGAGAGGCGGTCACCGCTTCCAGGGTGACGAACAGGCCGCGCGCGTCGGCTGGGTCGGGGTCAACAGCAACTGCGGTGACGACCGGCGTCTGTGCGAAGGGGCGCGCGTACACCCAGGTTGCCCGCCCGTCGGACGCGGTGGTGATGACGGCCGCAGCTGGCGGCGCGCCCTGCGGTCCTGTGGGACCGGCAGGGCCGGCAGGGCCGGGAGGACCGGGCGCGCCTTGTGAGCCTGCGGGACCGATGGGACCGGGCTCGCCTTGTAGGCCTGCGGGACCGACGGGACCGGGATCGCCGGTTGGCCCGGCGGGGCCAACCGGCCCCTGGTCGCCGCGCCGCCCGCGCGGCCCCGGCTGCCTCGTCGCACGCTGCGCGTCCCGGAGCACCCCCGCCATCGGGTTGTCCGGGATGAGTCTCGTCGCCGGCCGGTACGCCATCAGCCCTCCGCACTGCTCACAGGCCCGAACTGGACCTTCACTTGCTCGCCCGCGCCGTCCGCAGACACAGCCACACCGGTGATCTTCATTCGCTGTGAGATGTTCCGGCACGTCGCTGTCGTCGTGACGTCCACGCACCAGCCCGGCACGAGACGGGCGATGTCGACGCCGGCGTCCGGTGACAGCGTGACCTCCTGCGAGTCCAGGTAGACCGGCACCGGCAGCGACGCGTTCAGCCGCGACCGAGCAGCCGCGTCAGCGCTCGCCTGGTCCTTGATGCTGGTGTCCTGGATGCTCCGCTCGATCAGCCCGTAGTACGGGTGCGTCCCGCCCGCGGTTCCCACGACGCCTGACTCATCGTCGCCGTAGACGACCCACCGCGTTGCCAGAGCCGTACCGTCCTCGGAGACGCGCAGCCCGTCCGGCAAGTCCGCATCGGTGAGCCGGCCGACGCTGGCGCTCCAGTCGTCAGGCATGAGGAGCAGCGTCTCCCCGAAAGCCGTGAAGTCCAGGCCCGAGTTCGCCAGGTCGCGCAGGTGGTCCCCGCTCTGCCCGATGCTCGCCCGGTACTCCCGGGAGCCAAGGACGCCGGACTCTTGGAGCACCGTCACGCTGTGCCCCGGGTCGTCCGGGGACATGGCGTCCTCGATCACCCACTCGGCGATCTGAGTCAGGTCCGTGCTCGCGAACGCCCGGGTCTCATGCGGCGTGCGCCGGTTGAGGACGGACACGATGTCGGCCGCCGCGATCTGCACCGTGCCGACACCCCACGTCGGCTGGATGATCTGCCCGCCCCACACGTAGACGTCGTTCCGGTACACGTGGAGCCAGTGCCTCATCGCGCGCGTCTTCCCCAGGGCGCCGCAGCAGTCCCCATCCGGTTCGATCGTCACCTGCGCCGTGGAGGCGTCGTTCAGAATCCTGTTCCAGTCCAACTTCGTGATGGTCTGCGCCTGGGCCAGCAGCGCGCCCCCACGGTCGGAGATGTAGGCGGTGTACTCGGCCGCGCACCCGAGGCCGGCCATTACAGAGCCCTACCCGACACGGCGAGCAGCAGCCGGGCATCGACTGCGGGGGGCTCAAAGCTGTCCGTCTCCAGCAGCAGGCAGTACTCGGCGCAGTCCAGGACCGGCCACGCCGGCGGGGCCCCGTCCCGGCCGAACACCGTCGTCGCCGCAGTGCACTCCCCGCCGCAGTAGACCGCCGCCCGGCCCGTCTGCCCATCGAGGAGGAGTTCCGACCCGGCCGCGAGGTAGGACACCGTCCACTGGGCGTACGGCTCACACCGCTTCTTCTCGGCGACCTCCTCACACGTCAGGCCCTCGTCCGCTTCCGTCCTCTGGAACAGGGAGATCGTCAGCCGCCGCAAATCGGTGCTGCCCGCGTACACCGTGATCTGGGCGACATCGTCCATCCACCCGGGCCGGCCGGACAGGTCGATCTCGTACGCCGCCTCGTTGACGGCGAGCGCGTTGCAGAAGCACGTCACCGGCGCCGACGGCACCGGAGGGGCCGCGGACGCGCACGACGGGTCAGTGCAGCCGTCTTCCGCGTCCACGCACGCCGCGAGACGACACCCCGTGCAGGCGGCCCCTCCCGGCGGATGGATGCACCACTGGATGCACTCGCCGTCGGTATCGGTCGGCAGCGCCACGTCGAGCAGCTCCACCTGGTCCGTGTACGCGAACGGGCTCGCCGCCGTCATCGTCCACTCCACCTGGATGATGTCGGCCCCCATGGAGCAGGTGCCGCCCGCGCACGAACCGTCCCCATTCCGGCCAGTCACCTTCGGCCCGGACGTCAACGCCACCCGCCGGAAGGTACGCCGGTGCGCCGCGTTGAACTCGTCCCGGGTCATCTCCTCCCCCGGGCAGCACGCGTACATCTCCACGCAGTCACCGCCGCACTGCGAGCCGGTGCAGCCCTGCAACGCGGCCTTCAGGAACTGCAACCCATACTCGACGCCGCAGCACGTGGAGCCGAGCAGGATCGCCGTGAACGTCATCTGCCTCGGCTGCACCCGGGCCGGCCCGATCGACCCGCCGCCGGTCACCGCGGTGCTCACCGACCGCTCCACGGGGAAGTCGTCGATGCCGTCGATGCTGAGCAGCAGGACGCCGGCGAACTCCACGCTCTCCGGGGCGTCCGGGTCGTACCACTCGGCCGGGGTGAGCGGATCGTCGGGCGTGGTGTACGGCAGCCCGTCCGGGTCGAGGACATCCGAGGTGAGCGTCTCGCAGGAGCAGATCTCCGCCCCGCTCGTCAGCGGCGAGCCGACCGTGTGGAGGTACTGGCGGAGCCGGGCGTGGTTGACCACCTCCACGCCGCCCAAAGTCACATAATCGACCAGCAACGGGACACCTCTCTCAGGTCAGGTTCGCCAGCGCGATGCGCCGCATCACCGCGCGCGCTGTCTGCTCGGGGTCGTCGGCGGCCTGCACGGTGATGTTGTTCGTGATCTGCGCGCCGATCGGGCTGCGCACCGTGCCGAGGCCGCTCGCGGCGCGCTGCGCGGGCACCGGCACGACGAGACCGGCCGCGGTGAGGTCGCCGAGCGACGGCTGAACCACCGGCCCGGACACCACGTTCGTGAGGCCGGCCAGTGGCTGGCTGACCGCGTCGGTGAGCCGGCGGGCCGACGTCTTCGCCGAATTGGCCAAGTCGCCCAGGCGGCCGAGGAAACCCTGCTGAAGACCGAGGCCAGTGAGGTCGCCGATCTTCATGAATACCCGCGACGGCGACTTGATCCCGAGGGCCTTCCGGATGCTCTTCTGCATGGACAGCGCGATCTTCAGCATCAGATCGTCGATGTCTTTTTCCTGCGCCTTCAACCCGGCCAAGAAGCCCTTGCTGGCCTGCTTCCCCGCGTCGAACAGGTCGTCGGCGGCGGACTTGCCGAGGCTGTTCGTCGCGTCGACGAGCTGCTTCTGAAGCGAGTTGATCTGCTTCAGGCTGGCCGTGGACTGGGTCGACAGGAACGCTGCGAGCTGCGCGCCCTGCTGTGGGCCGAGCGCGATGATCTGCTGCAACAGGTCCTTCCGCAGGCCGCGCTTGGACAGGTCGTTGATCTGCTTGGTGAAGTTCTTCACCTGGGTGATGGCCTGGTCCAGGCCCTCCGTGATGTTGAACTTGCTGATCCCGCCCTGGGTGAGGTTCTGGAGGCTGAACCCTTGCAACGCGGACGCCGCGGTGTCCGTCGCGAACTTGCGCGCGTCGGCGATTTGCTTGGCGATGGCGTCGCGCTGGTTCGCCAGCTTGGTCAGCTTCTTGTTGCCGTCCGACACCAGCCTCAGCAGCTGGTCGTCCAGCTTGGTGTTCTTGCCCTTGAAGGCGTCCCGGATGTCCTGCGCGATCTTCTCGGTGGTCTGCTTGATCTCCGTCGCCGAACCGGTGAGACCGATCACGAAGCCCTTGCCGGTGTCCTTACCGATCTGGATGAACACCTTCGACGGCGATCCGATCTTCAGCACGTTCTTCGCCGCGCTGATCGCCGAGTTGACGACTTCCTTCGCCGCCGAAGCCGCTGCCCCGGCCATGGCCCTGATGCCGCCGATGAGACCGCGGACCAGGTCGCGGCCGACACCGGCGAGCGTGGACGCGGCACCCGACAGGGCGCCCCGGATCCTCCCCGGCAGACCGGAAAAGTACGACACGACCGACGAGCCGGCCGACCGAGCCGCGCCGAGCATGGACGAGCCGGCCGAGCGCAGCACCGACGCCGCCCGGCCCGGCAGCGACGAGATCGCGGAGACCGCGCGGCCAGGCAGCTGAGAGAAGAAGCTGACAACAGACGAGATGCCCGAGCTGGTCGCCGAGCGCGCCGAGGCCCATGCGGACGTGAACAAGCTGGCCAGCGTCGACCCGAGCCGGGACAGGGCGTTCAGGATCATGCCGGGCACCCGCGTGAACAGCAGGATGACCACGCCGATGCCGGTGCCGATGACCGTGCCGACGGCCTGTAGCGCGCCGTGGAACAGCGTCGACAGCAGGCCAGGCAGTGCCGAGAGCGCTGACATGATCATCGACGGCAGGTTCTGGAAGAACGTGACGATCGCGCCGAACGCGGTCGAGATCATCGAGCCGAGCGTCGATAGCCCGGACATGATCATCGAAGGCAGGTTCGTGATGAAGGTGACGACCGAGGTGATCGCGGTGATCAGGCCCGTCAGCATGCCGACGACGCCCTGAATCAGAGGAACGACGGCCTGGAGGATCAGCCAGCTGGCAAAGGCGGCCCCGGCCTGGATCAGCGGCGTGACGAGCTGCAACAGCATCCCCGCGAGCGGGGCGACAGCGACGACGAGATCAGTGATCGGCTGCACCAGCGGCAGCACGGCTTCGACGATCGCCATGAAGGCGTCGACCAGGCTCGGAAGGATCGGCAGCAGGGCGGCCGTGATCTGGTCGATCAGCGGGACGAACGCCGCGACGATCTGCCCCACGGCCTCCGCGAGCGGCGGCAGCAGCGGCGCGAGCTGCGCGAAGACATCAGCAACGGCTTGGCCGATGCCCACGGCGAGCGGCGTCAGGGCCTGGACGAGCTGAACGAAGGCGTCCGCGAGCGGCGGCAGGACCGGCATCAGCGCGGCGACAACCTCCTCAATGATCGGCTCGAACGCCTGCGCCAACGCCGACAGCACCGGAGCGAGAGCTGTCGCGAGAACGGACACAATCTGGCCGACGAGCGGCAGCAGCGGCGCCAGCGCCTCGATGACCTGGCCGATCGCCTGCCCGAGCGGGCCGAGGCTGGGACCGATCACCTCGAACGCGCCGGCCAGCCCTGTCGCAATGGCTTGGAGGCTCGGCGCGATCCCCGCCAGCGCGGGCCCCAAGGCGTTGATCAGGCCCGTGAGCGCCGGGCCGAGCACCTGGAAGATCGGCATGAGGGCGGGCGCGATCTGCCCGACCTGCGTGACCAGCGCGGCCAGGATCGGCCCCAGCTGCTGTGCGATCGTCGCGATGGTCGCGAAGAGGTTCCCGACCGCCGACTGCCCGGACGCGGTCTTCAGGAACTGGGCGATCTGCCCGGTGATCGTCTGAATGTTCGCCAGGAGTCCGCCACCGACGTCGCCGGCCGCCGAGAAGACGCTGCTCAGGATCGAGCCGACGTTCTCGGCGATCCCACCGAGCTGCCGGAAGACGGTCAGCGCGCCCTGGATCCACTTCAGGCCGTCGCCCGCCCTGGTGGCGTTCTCCAGGAACGCGGCGACCTTGTTGACCACCCCGTCGAGGACGCCGCCCAGCCCCCGGAACGCTGGCAGCGTCGAGGCCGTGAACTGGGCGATGGCCGTGAGCAGCCGGTCGACGCTGTCGGACTTGATCCCCGCGATCTCGGTCCTCAACCCGGCGAAGACGCCCTTGACGAGGTCGACCGCCGCCGATGACTTCGCGAACCCGGCCGCGGACGACGCCAGCCGCCCGAACTCGGCTGACACGCCGGTCATCCCCGTCTTCAAGGGGCCGCCGAGAGCCTTCGCTGCCGCCTCGATGTCCCCCCGCAGCGGCTTGAAGAATGCTCCCTGGACGCTCGACTTCAGCGAGTCGAACGCGGGCTTGAGCGCCCGGACTTCCTTGGCCGCTGCCTGCGCGGCAGGGGACAGCCCCTCCAGGGACTTCTCGAAGGCCTTCGCATCGCCTGTCAGCGCCGCCTTGAACGCATCCCCCACACCCGCGAGGGCGAGCTTCAGCGTGCCCAGAGCTGCCTGGACACCGAGGAACGCGGCCGGGGCCGCCGCGACGATCCCCACCGCCGGGGCGAGCGCACCGGCCAGCGCGGCCACGCCCTGCGCGGCGCCCGCTGCCGCAATACCGATCGCACCGAACTGGAGACCGGCCGCCAGGGTCCGACCGATGCCGCCCGCGATCCCGGCCAGCCCCGCCAGCGAGCGCGTGAACCGGTTCGTGTCGACGTCCGCGTTCACCCGGACATCGGGCGGGTTGTGCCGGCGTATCCGGTCGTCGAAGTCGTCCAGGTCGGGCACGACCCGGATGGAGACCTCTTCGTTCGCGAGAGCGGCCCGCAGCCGCTCCATGAAGAAGCTGACGTCCGGCGCCACCGGGATGTTCAGCGAGTCGATCCCGGACAGCCCGGCCAGGAGCCGCGCATCGAACCCGGACAGGTCCGGGTCCACCCGGATCTGCACCGAGAGGTTCCGCAGGCTGTTCTGAAGGTTCCGCTGGATCTGCCGCGCGATACCGTTCGTCGCCCGGTTCAGAGCTGCCTGGATCCGCTGCCCAAGCTGCTGCGCATCAGCGACGACCCTGGTGTCATCGAGGTCGATCGTGATGCGTGCTGACCCGTAGTCCTCGTCCTCGCCGGCCACGGCAACCCGCTTTCGCGTGTGGTTGCCCGGCCCTGAACCAGTCAGCTTCGGCCGCCCCGGCAGGCGGGGCGGCCGATCTTCAGATTATCCGCTATCGGCCCATCAGCCGTGCGTCCTCACTCGCCATCGCGGCCATCAGCGCCTGCGCATCGGAGGCGTTCATCGCGGTCCGTCTCGGCCGCCCCGACGCCCCCGCGCGAGGCCGGTAGCCCTTCGGCGGGGCGTACAGCTCGGCCCGCTTCCGGGCCCGCTCATTGTCGTCCTTCGCACCGGCCTCGATCTGCGCCTCGGCCGCGTTCAGCATCCGCTTCAGCGGCCACTTGTGGGGGTCGATGCCCTGGAGGGCGAGGGCCCCGTCCCACGAGTCCCACCAGGCCGCGACCTGGGCGCAGAGCCGGAAGACGGCCCAGTAGGGCGGTTCCCACTCCCCGCGCCGTACATCTCGACGACGACTTCGAGCATCTCGGCGACCGCGCGGGTCGGCAGACGTAGCGCATCCCGGACCTGGGCACCCGGGTGCTCGGCGGCGAAGGCGTGCGCCTCGTCGGCGCCCTGGAAGGACTCCAGGACTTGGCCGTCTTTGATGACGTCCAGGCGCAGGAAGAACTCCGCCGAGTCGGGGAGCATCTGCCGCGCCAGGAAGACACGCACCGCGCGCATCGTCTTCCGCAGCGCCTCGGGGTCGGTGCCGTCGAGGTTCTCCAGGTCGACGCCCTTCGCCTTCTGCGCCTCTTGCAACTCGACGTAGGCATCCACGAACTCGTCCCCGTACACCTCGGGCTGGAACTCCAGCTCGTGGGGGCCGACCGCGATGACGTGAGGCTCAGTGTTGAGCGCGATGGTCTTCCGCACGGGTCATGTCCTTGTCTCCCGCTCCCTGCCCGGCCCTCAACCAGTCGGCACCCATGAGGGTATCCGCACACCACAACGGCCCCGTACACCCGTACGAGGCCGCCCCAGTCGTTCACCTGAGCGGGGTCAGCGGCCCAGCCGCAGGGCGCGGCCCATGAAGTCGTTTGCCCTGCTGCCGGGATGTCGCACCAGCCGGGTGAACACCACGTGCCCGTCGACCTCGAACCGCAGCACGCCGTTGCGCCGTCGCGGCCTGATGAGGTGCGGCCTGGTCCCGTTCAGCACGTAGTGGACCGCCGGGTGCGAACAGATGATGACGCCTTCCAGGCCGCGGGGCCCCTCCTCGATGTGCCAGTCGATGTAGCGGCCCATCGACCCGGGCGCCTCCTGCTGGGCGATCCGGGCCACCCTGGCCGTGCGCTCCCGCAGCTTGCGTTCGACCCGCCCGCCGCGCAGCCGCAGGAACCTCGCGATCCGCCCGGGTTCGATCCTCACCTGGACGCTCACACCGTCACCTCCGTGCAGGGCTGGCACGGCGGCAGCGCCACCGTGACGGTCTGCTCGATGCCGACGCAGCCGCCCTGCGGGCCGACGGTGCGTTGCTGCCCGAGGACGAACCGCCGGCCTCGCCGTCCCTGGGGCGCGGTGTGAGGCAGGCAGCACAGCAGCGCGTTGTAGACGGTCAGCGAGTCGACGTGCAGGATCCGCGCCGCCTCCCGCAGCTCCGCGCATCCGGGCGGGCAGCCTTCCTCGGTGGGGCCCGGCGCGCACCGCAGCACTGTGATGACCAGCTCTACCGCGGTGACCGGCGGAGGCTGGCAGTTCCGGGCGTCGCGCACGGTCTGGTCCTGCTGAGGGAAGCCCGTCGTCGTCGACGGGTAGACGCGAGTCACGTTGACCGACAGCTGCCCGCCTGCCTGCCCGGTGCACGGGTCTTCACAGCCGTCCCATGCGGGCAGGCCCGGGACGACGCAGCGCCGGCAGTCCGGGCAGCCTGGATGCCCCTCCACCTCGGTGGCCGCCTCATCGAGGGCAGCGCACACGCACGCCAGGACGGTCTCGGCGAGTTCGTCGATCGCCAGCGGGCTCAGTGCCATGCGTGCCTGCCTTAGGGGTGGGTGGTGGTTCGGGGCCGCCGGTAGTCCACGGAGAACACACGGCTCTGCGACGTCTGCCGGTAGGGGTTCACGGCCATGAGCCACGAGTCGACCTCCGGCAGCCCGGTCAGCCGCTCGGTGTACATGGCGATCGGGTCGCCGAACTCAAGGTCGACGCCCTGCCGGGACACCCTGGTCAGGTTCCGGTTCCGCTGGAGGTTGCAGCCGCACGAGCCACCGCACCCCTTGACCAGGTGACAGACCAGCGCCGAGAACGCGGCGAGCGCCGCATCATCGAGGGGCAGACCGACCCGGTACGTCACGCAGAACGTGTTCGGTGCCCCACAGGGAGCGGCCATGTCCTGGCAGTCCGGCCAGCATTCACCATCGGTGCGGACGAGCAGGTTCGACGCATCCACCCGGTAGGCGGACGGATCGAGGGTCACGCCGTCGACCTCGACGGACACGATGTCGTGGACGGGACCCTCCAGCCGCACTTCGCACAGCTCCCCGCACGAACAGTCGCTCGCGCACCCGCACACGGACGCGTTCCGCCACTGCCCGTCCCGGCCCAAGTACGGCACCCACGGGCCAGCCGTCGCCCATCGCACACCGAGCGGGTAGCCGTCCAGGCAGCTGCGGCGGCACGGCCTGACCGTGAACGGGCACAGCGGGCCCCAACGCCGCCCGGACAGGGCCCACAGCAGGTTGGTGGCGACGCGCCGCCACCTGTCGACCGTTTCCTCGCTGGTCCCCTCGGGCAGCGAGCAGCAGTCCGGTACGAACGGCCACGGCGCGCAGGGGTAGGGCTGAAGCATCAGCGTCTCCTCCCCGTCTCGTACGCGCAGGGCTCCGGGAACGCCGCGCGAATGAGCCGGCCGACCGCGCCGTTCGCGAAGCTGTCCGGCATCGTCGACAGGAACGGCGAGCCGGCGTCGAACTGGGGTCCCCGATGCTGCACCTTGACGTCGGCCATGGCCGTGCCGCCGATGCCGTTGAGGACCCCGAACACGGTGCGCTTGTGGGCGTCGTGGCCCGGCGCGGTGTCGAGGGCCAGCAGCATCCCGGTCTTCTCCACGGGCAGCGGCACGTGCAGGTCGTACGAGACCGGGTCGTCGTGCCCGAGGCCGACGAGGAAGTCCCGCGTCCTGCGCATCTCGGCCAGGTAGGCGGTCGAGCGGGGCCCGAACTGCGCCTCCAGCTCCCGCACAGGCCCTCGGTGGTACACCGGCAGCTGCTCCGGTTGTGGGCGCATCACGAAGAAGTCGTCGTTGCACCAGATGAACGGGTCCGACACCTCGGGGTGCTCGCACGCCGCGCGCATCGCGGACGTGGTGTTGGCGTACCTCGAATTGCCGCGCTGGTGGGTGGGGATGTGCCGGGCGCCGGCCGCCCACCACGGGCGGAAGCCGACGATCCACACGTGCCGGTGCGGGAGGTTCGCCGCCCACGACCGCAGTGCGTACCGCAGCGGCTCGTTGTTGGCGCCCTCCCGCACCGGCACGACCAGATCCGCGAGTTCCATCACGCCGACATGGAGCCGCACAGGACCGGCTGGTAGTCGCACGTCGGGGTGGGCGGCGGCGTGGTCGTGAGGAAGATCCGGCGGTGGCAGTCGGGGCCGAGCGGGGTGAGCATCGGGCCCGGCGTGCCGGCCGCGTCGACCGGCATCACGTCGTACGGGCCGACGCCCCACGAGCCGCCCGCCCTGGTCGAGCCGGTGATCTGGAGGGTCACCGCCTCCGAGCCGACCTCCAGATCGCCGAGGAGCCCGTTGCTGACCCACGGCATCACGAAGTACAGCCACTGGCCCTGGGCGCCCTCCGCGCACTCCTCACCCATCACCTCGGCCCACAGCTCCAGCGCGAAGCCCGTCTTGCAGGCCACGCCGCAGGTGTCGATACCGATGGGGGTCCCGTCGAAGCCGAGAACGACCGGCTGGCCCGTCAGCAGCTCCAAAATCTCCGGAGAGACGCTGTAGATGTTGAGCTCCAGATCGAAGCCACGGAACGTGGGGCAGCCCTTGCGGTAGCCGCAGACCTTCCCGTTGGCGGCCTTGTACTCAATGTCTTCGCCGTCATCCACGTTGTTGTTCATCGCGATGCTGCTGAAGCACTCCGCGACGAACGCGTTGTCGTCACCGCAGACCGGGTTACCGCACTGGTCGACACGCGTGATCCGGATGACGTCCGCGTTCGCGATCAGGGGACAGGACATGGGCCGTAGCTCCCTCACAGCAGAGAGCCAGGCCCTGAACCATCGGCAGTGAAAGTCTAGCCAGCCGTCGTGGCGGCGAGGGCGCCACGCTGCTCTGCCACGCTCCCGGCCAGGCCGTTCACGGCGTCCGTCCACGCCGCCAGGTCGGTGCGTGCCTGGGCGGCGAGGAATGCGCTGCGGGTCAGCGCCGCAGCGGTCGCCTCCGCGCGGCGCGGGCCGTCCGCGTACAGGTGCGTGACCGCGTCCGCCCACGCCCGGTGGTCGTCGCGGTCGATGAACGTGCCGGCCTCACCGAGGGCCTCACGCAGGCCCGGCGTGGGGTGGGCGATGACGGGGATTGCGGAGGCGAGGGCTTCGACGGCGGCCATGCCGTAGCTCTCGTACACGCTGGGCATGAGCAGCACCCTGGTGTGCGCCCACACGTCGCCGCGCATGTCGGAGGTCTGCGGCAGGACGCGCATGTTCGCCAGGACCGGCCCGGTCACCTGCTGGCCGTGCGCGCCCGTCACACCAAGGAACGGCAGCTGGGGCAGAGCCTGGGCGACGGCCCGCCACGTGTACACACCCTTGTCGGAGCTGAGGTTGACGAGAGTGACCCGGTCCCCCGTGGCCGGCGCCCGGTGCTCACCAGGGATGACGGGCGGGCGCACGACCAGGGACGGCGTCCGGCCGACTTCCAGATACCGGGTGGCGAGTGACGCCCTCACCCACTCCGTGTTGTAGACGATCAGGTCGGGGCCTGCCCACAGGGAGCGAGCCGAGAAGTCGTGGTCGGAGTGCATCAGCAGCACCGATCGCGCCCCGATGTCCCGCGCCAGACTGGTGGCGCGCGCCGCGTAGTTGTGGTGCGTCACCATCACCTGCGGTCGCATGGACTGGAACAGCAGCTCGGCCGCGTGCGGCGGGAGGTGCAGGTAGGGGACGCCGTCCGCCTCCCACGACGGCGGCGCTTCCGGCATCGACGAGCAGACGACGAGGACGCCCAGGCCCGCGTCGCGCAGGGCGCGCATCATCGTCTGAAGCATCGTCTCCGAGCCCGCGCGCCGGTAGGGCACCCCATAGTGGATCCACGCCACCACCTTCGTGCGCTCCCCGGCGAGCGGATCTTCCGGCACCGTCACCCGGGCCACCGCTTGCCGGTGCGCGGGCAGGAGCCGGATACATGCCTCCTCGAACTCACCGAAGTCCGCGTCGACGTGGGGCAGCACCAGCCGCGGCACCCTCTTCAGGTTCGGTTCCAGGCGCTCCGCCTGACGATCGCCAGCCACCCTCACCATGACGTCGGGGCGAGCCGCCTGCTTGGCCCGCCACCAGTAGCCGAGTGGCCACACCCGCACGCCGTCCACGTTCCGCGGGTTCTCCCGCCGGCGGATCGTAGTGACGACGTGCACCTCATGCCCGGCCGCCGCCATAGCACGCAGGTAGGCGGGGGGCTCGTGCGTCGGTAGGAGAGACAGGATGCGCATGGGGGCCTTCCTAGTCAGTGATCTCGCGCAGGGCTGCGCAAGGTGGTGGGCAGCGGGGCGGTCAGGCGATCCGCTCGTACCGCAGCGTCGTACGCCCGTTGCCATCCGAGATCACCGATGCGCTGTCGGTGATGCCGGTCTGAGTGACCCGGGCTGCTTCCAGCCGGATCGTGCGGGCGCCCGGGATCGTGTACCGAACCTGAATGGGCGCTGACCGATTCCAGGCGAGGAGCGTCGCAGAAGTGCCAGCTGCCACGGTGATCTGATGCGCCAGCACCTCGCTGTTGGGGACGACGGCCTTCGCGGTCACGTCGTACAGGCGGGCGGTGATGAACGCGCCCTCGCCGGTCGTCATGGTGCCGAGGACAGTGCGAACGGTGGCGTCGAGATGGTACGTGCCAGCGCTCGGCAGAGTAAGCACCAGGCCGGTGGCAACGAATGTGCCCGACGCGACCGTGTTCAGGTCGACGTTCGCGGCGAGGACTGCGAAGCTCTCCTCGTCGATTCGGATGCTGCTTGAGGTGGCCATCAGTCGGAGTCCGTGTAGATGTGCTCGGTCCAGTGGACGATGAAGTCCGCGCCTGCGGCGGTGCCGGTGAACAGCAGGGCGCCGTCCAGGGCGAGGTCGGTGGTGTCGCCGTCCACGGACCAGGTGAGGGTGACCCCGGCGGGCACGGTGACATCGTCGGCGTAGGTGGTCGGGCCGCCGTTGGTGCTCGTCGATCCGGAGCCTGCGGCTTGAACGCGGACGGCGCCGGCGAGGACGGTCAGGGTGACGGACTGAGGGTCGGCTCCGTAGTTGTCGAAGTTCTGCGAACTCTGCGTGCCGGTGTACCGCTGGATGCGCGGTCGTACCCGCTGGGTCGGGGTGGGCCGGGCCCCGGGAGTGCTCTGCACCGAGCACTCGACGATCTGCGCCGGGTCCGGCGCGGCCACGGTGGTGCCCGCGTCGTTCACCCACCGCACGGACGAGGCCCCGGAGCAGTCGACCTCCGTGATCCGGCGGAAGAACTGGTCGGCCACCACGGTATCGACCGGGGTGAACGTCAACTTCTCACCGGTATCGATGTCCACGGCCGTCAGGACGCCGTACTTCGTACCCGTGGGAGGCAGCGCCCGCGAGCGGATGAAGTAGGCGCAGGAGTCCGAGACAGCGACGGTCCACCCACCGGCGAACGGATCCCACGTGTTCAGGGTGGATGCCAGGTCGGACAGGAACGGCACACCGCAGGCGTCCCAGCCGTCCGTGAACGGGTCGCCGATCACGTTGCGGCCGTTGATGATCCACGACGTGATGCGGACGTTCGGGCGCCCGCAGATCCCGGCATCCGTGCCGTTGATCTTTGAGATGCCGCACGGGGTGGCCGCGCTGTTGTCATAGCTGACGTACCGGTAGCCGGGGATCTTCCAGCACTCGTTAGCGAGGGTGGTCGGGCAATCCAGGGAGACCCCTGCGTTGGTTCCGCTCACGCTCACAGCTCCCGCGTACTCAGGACCACGAAGTCCGAGCCGGCAGCGCCGGTGGACGCGAAGGCATCGTGCAGCTTCTCGCCGTTCTTGCCGCCCTCGCTGCTGCCGTCCACCTGGACGTCACATAGGGTCTCGCACTCGGCATCCGCGCTGGCCGCGGTCGAGACGCTGCCGCTGGTTCCGGACATGAGGAGCCTCCAAGGGGGTTAGGCGATGCGCTCGTAGCGCAGCGTGGTGCAGCCGGAGATCGTGTCGCTGCCGATACCGGCGGCGATCGAGGTTCGGTAGCAGGGCAGGCGCCTGCCGCGGGGGCCGTGACAGCGAGGCCAGGGCCCGCTTGGAGCGTCGTGGACGGGACGAGGCGGCCACTCGCAGTCTCAGTAAGCGCATTACAGGGGGCCGGATCGAGGCGCGGATCCACTCGGTACTCGCGGCCACAGGCTCCTGCCATCAGTCGCTCACCTTTCGGAAGCGGAAGTTTTGCGCCCAGACGACCTTCTGCGAGGTCGTTCCCGAGTCAGTACGCCAGGCGCCCTCAACGCGGATCGTTGTCGGACCTGTCACCTGGTACAGCGCCGCCGCCGAGGCGTTGGCCTGGATGCCGTTCGTTCCCTCGGCGGCCTGATCGGTGAAGAGGATCACTCGCCGCGCTGTCAGCGGGACCTCGGCGCCGGCGGTGAGATCGAAGATACGGGCGTCGATGATCGCGTTGGTGACACCGACTCCCCACGCGATGGACCCCTGAACGTCCGCGACCACCTCGTAGACGCCGGCCTCCGGAAGCACCAGCTGCGCCCCGGTGACGGCAACCCACGTACTGGCGGGCGCGGCGTCAAGGGCCACTACTCCGGCTGTCTGCCCAGAGGCGGGTGTGAGCCGGGCTCCGATCGTCCACTTCTCCGGGCACGCGCCGGCGACCGGGGCTTGGACGTCGATGTCCACAGACCGGGCCTCCCCCACCGCCGTCCCGGGGGCGATGCCCTCCAGGACGGTGCGCGGCACCAGGAGCCCGGACGCCGTTCGCGTGAGCGCGTTGCACGCTGTCGGGTCGATCCTGGGCAGGATCCGGACGTTCCCGCAGCAGCTACCAGCCATCACGCACCGTCCGGGGCTGGCTTTGTGAAGTAGCGCGGGCTTCGGACCTCAACCTCAGACTCGGGGGCCTGCAAGGTTTCGTCGCTCATGGCGTCCGTCTCCTTACCGGTAGGTGTAGTTCAGGAGGTACTGGGAGGTCGCGGACCCCCCGGTGAACTCGGCGGCGGCGAGGGCGCTGTCCTCGTCCTTGGTGACGGACCAGGTGAGCGTGACCCCGGCCGGGACGGGAACGTTGGAGCCGTCGGTCATCGTCACGTTCACCGCACCCGCGAGAACGGTGAGGCTGACACTCTGGAGGCCCGGGTACATGCCGCCCAGGTCTTGCGCCGCGGTACCGGTCACGTTCCGCACGCCGGTGCTCAGCGACCCGGGAAGCTGGTCCGCCGCGGTGCACTCGATCGGCGCGACCGGCGTGTACGGCTTCGTCAGGTCACCGTCCAGGTACGTGCCGAGCAGCTCGGGAGCAGCCCCACCGCAGGGGTCGACGGCCCACAGCTCCGTGTACGTCACCTCGCCGTACCCGTCACCGTTGGGGTCGTCGCAGGCACAGCGTTCGATGACCTGCCGTGTGCAGGACTCGCAGGCGCCGACGTTCCCGGCCGGCGCGTAGGCGGTGGTCCCGTCGAGGCCGGTGTCACCAGCGGCCGTCAGCGCGCCGGTGGTGTTGTTGACCGTCCAGTGCCGCAGGAACTGCGTCACGGTGCCGTCCGCCGCCGTGTCGCACAGCACCAGCTGAAGGTGGTCGATCTCCTCGGCGGAGGCGTCGCACACCCCAACCGTCCCCGTCGGCGTGTACGCGGCCCCGGCGAGCGTGTAGTCGGAGAAGCCGACGATGGCGCCGGCCTCGTCGCGTCGGAAGTCCCGGGTGAACGCGGTGACGGTGCCGTTGGCCGCGACGTCGCACAGGACGACCAAGTCCTGCTCGGGCTGCTCGGTCCCGGCCGGGCACACGGTGATCGTGCCCTGCGGGGTGTACGTCTGCCCCGTGGTGGCGTCGACGAGCCGCACCGACTCGATCGAGCCGTCGGTGGCGTACTTGTACTCGACGAGCACAAGCCCGACGACATCACCGGCCTGGTCCACGTCACAGAAGGTCCCCGAGACCTGAATGGAACGGGAGTCACCGCACGCGATGGCCCCGGCCGGTGGGGCGCCGGCGGAGAAGGCGCCGGTGGTGAGGTTGATCCACCCTTCGGAGGTGACAGCGCCGTTGCAGTCCCGCACGACGGTCACGGCGATCGGTGTTCCGTCCGCGAGGCACAGCCCGACCGTGGTCGTCGGAGTGGTCGGCGAGGCGCAGTCGTTGACGGGGAGGCACGCGCCCACGGTGCCGGTCGGGGTGTAGGCGGTGACACCGTCGAGACGAGTGTCGGCCGTGCTGGTCGTCGTTCCGTCGCTGGTGAACGTGCGCAGGAACGGCACGCTGCTGCCGTCCGCCTGGACGTCGCACAGGAGCTGCGTCGAGCGGTCCGCCGCTGCGGGGCAGGGGACGATCGTGGGCGCGGTCAGTGTCGCGCCGGTCTCCGCGTCGAGGTAGGTGATGTCCGGGGCGCCACAGGCCGCGCACTTCAGGACGGCGGCGGTGCGCGTCGCTCCGCCGCCGGCGTCGTAGCAGACGGTTCCGAGGACGATCGGGGTGTCCGCAGTGGCGTCCGGGCAGTCCGCTGGGGCGGTAGGGGTGTACGGCTGCGCGAAGTCCCCGTCACGGTAGGTGCCCAGGAGCTGCGGGGTACCGCCGGCGCAGGGGTCCAGCGCCCAGACCTCGACGTAGGTGACGTCGCCGGTGCCGTCGGCGTTGGTGTCGTCGCAGCGGGTACGGGTGCTGATCTGCCGGGCGCACTGGTCGCTGTGGGATCCGCAGACGCCGAGCGTGCCGGTAGGCGTGTAGGTGGCGCCGGTGGTCGGGTCCACGATTCGCGTGCCGACCCGGGCGCCGCTGCCCGTGTCGTAGATCGGCTCGACGAGGGCGAGGCCGGCCACGGTGCCGTCCGCGAGGATGTCGCACAGGAGCAGCGTTTCCACGTCCACTCGGGCGGCGGCTGGGGTGCTGCTCAGGATGATGGGGGTCTGGCCGCAGCCGCAACCGCTCACAGGTCTACTCCCTCTGTCCAGTTGACGACGACCTCACCCGTCGCTGCGGTGATCGTCAGTGGCCCGATGAGCCGCACGTCCGTGTCCCGGGTGATGGACCACTGCGCGGTCTCGCCGTCGAAGAGCGTGCTCGCGCCGTCAGCGGTGGTGATGGCGCCGGTACCGCCGTGGGCGGTCGCCTGCACGGTACGCAGCGTGCCGTACTGGGTTGCGTTCCACGATTGGCCCGGGGCGAGCTGTACGCGGTGCGCCTGGACGCCCGTAGGACGCTCGACGACCGAATTCGGGGAGTCGCAGTCGACCGGCGAGACCGGCACGTACGGCGCCGACAGGTCGCAGGTGTACGTGCCGAGCGAAGTGGGCGTGCCCTGGCAGTCGAAGCCGAGCAGCTCGATGTACCAGGCGTCGGCGATGCCGTCGCCGTCCGTGTCGTCGCACCGCTCGGCCTCCACGATGCTCTGTGCGGGGCACGGCGGTTCGGGGCAGCACGACCCGCTACCACCGGCCGGTGTGCATTGGCCGGGGGCGCCGGTGGTGGTGTAGGGCTGGCCGTCCAGGGTGGTGTCCTGCACGGAGGTGACAGCACCCGTCTGGCAGTCGGTGATCACGTTCCGGAGGAACTGGACGGCGCATCCGGTCTGGTCATACGCCACTGCCGTCGTGAACGCGGACAGCTGCCACCCGGTGCGGCGCGGGCTCGGCGAGCACGAGCCGGAACTGTCGTCGTAAGCGTCCAGGGCCAGCGCGACGGCGATGTTGCCTGCCGCAAGGTCGGCGGCCGGGACGTCAGCCTCCACGGTCACGGTGCCGAACCAGCCGACCGGGGTATTCGCTGGCAGGACGGTCAGGGCGGCCTGTGTCGTCCCGTTGAACAGGCGCAAATGCCCGGTCGGCCCGCACCCGTCGTCCGGGCCCATCTGCTGGATGCTGACGGACACGGTGACGTGGGCGGTGCCGGTGTCGCACGCCGGGCGGGGCGCCTGGATCGTCGCGGCGAGCGTGTTGACGCTACCGGTGGTGCCCGGCTGCGGTGCCGTCCCGGCTGGAAGGTCGAGCGTGCCGCCGTCCCAGAGGGTCTGCCCGCCGGTGACCGGTGCGCCGGTCGGATACGGGTAGTAGGGCGTCGGGTTGGTGTCGGCAACGGTCGGTGCGGGCGTGCCGTCCGTGGGCGCGTCACACAGGAGGAGCGTGCTGCTGTTCCGGCACTGCTCGGCCGCGTCCTCGCAGACGCCGACTGTGCCGGCCGGGCTGTAGGGCGTGACACCGTCCAGCTCCGTGTCCACAGTGTCGGCGACCTCGCCGGTGCAGTCGAACGTCAGACGCCGCAGGAAGGACCGACGGGTGCCGTCCTCCGCGGTGTCGCACAGGACCAGCGTCTCGGTGTCGCCGCACGGCGCAGACGAGCCGCCGGACCCGCCGCCGCAGGCCATGTACCCGTCAGGAAGGCCGCCTTCGTACCGGTTGCCGTCCGGGTCGATGAACGTGGTCGCGCCGCAGTCGCGGTGCTCGACCGTCCAGTACTCCGGTGCGCCCGGCACACGATAGGTGAGGGTGACGTCGAGCAGGACTCCGCCGTTACTCCCGGGGCCGGCCTCGGTGACACGGATGGCGAGGAGGTTCGTTCCCCGCGCAGCGCCGACGATGCGGTGCTCCGGCTCGCGGTAGGGCGGCTGGTTGAACCACGTCGCCCGCGAGTTGGTCAGCGTCTCCGCCGCACGATTGAGGGCGTAGCCCAGCACCGCATTGTCCGCGTTGAGCGTGTCGATCTTGATCGTGGTGGCGTCCAAGACCGCATCGTCCGGCAACTCGAACGCGGTGACCATGTAGTAGTCGACCGGGGCGCCCGGGGGGAGCGGCGTGGTCGCCGTGCTCGGGGTCAGGGACACCCAGCCGCCACCGGCGGGTCGCGGGGTCGTCCACGCTGCTGGCCCGGCGACGTCGTAGACGGTGCGACCTCCGGCCGGGGTCAGTCCCCAGGTCCAGGCCGGGTCTACGCGCCCGCTGGTGTTGTTGCCGGGGTTGGACACCACCCGCTTGGAGGTCGGCAGCAGCGGGATGACACACACGGCTTCCCGTGTGGTCTCGCAGCACTCTCCGAGGCGTGTGCCCGCCGGAAGCGTGTACGGGGCGCCGGTCATCGCATCGACGAGCCGCGTCGTCACCGCCTTGCCGCTGCCGTCGTAGACCGTCTCACGGCGGACCCGGGCGACCGTGACGCCAGTGGCGGCGTTCACGACGCACAGGGGCCAGGACTCCACGTCCGCCGTGTCGGGCTCGAAGCAGACGCCGACGGTCCCGAGCGCCGTGTACGGGGTGCCGTCCAGCAGGTAGTCCGAGTGCCCGGTGAGCTGCCCGTTCTCGTCACGGGCGTAGTCCCGGATGAAGGGGGTGGCCGCGCCGTCCGCGTCGGTGTCGCAGAGCAGCACCAGGTCCCGCTCGGGCTGCTCTGCGACACCGGCGGGGCAGTGCCGCAGCTCGCCCTTGAGGGTGTACGTGTTGCCGGTAGCCGGGTCGACCAGACGCACGGAGGCCAGGCTGCCGTCCTGGTTGTACTCGTACTCGACGAGGACCAGGCCGAGGACGTCCCCGGTGTTCGGGTCGACGTCGCAGAGCAGCCCGGCGAGCTCGAACGCGCGGCTGTCGCCGCACGCCATGGCGCCCGCGGGGGGCGCTCCGGTGCTGTAGGCCCCGGTGGTGAGGTTGAGCCATCCGTCCTGGGTGACGCTGCCAGCGCAGTCCCGGGTGACGAGGACAGCGATCGGCGTCCCGTCCGGCAGGCACAAGCCGAGCGTGGCGGCCGGCGTCGTCTGCGCCTCGCATGGCGTGTCCGGGCTGCCGTCCCCGGCGCAGGTGCGGACGGTACCGGTCACCACATGCGCGGTGACGCCGTCCAGCTCGAAGTCCTCGAACCCGGCCGTGCCGTTCAGCCACGTGTAGCGGCGCAGGAAGGGGCCGCTGTCGTCGCACAGGGGCAGGGTCTCGGTTGCGGGACACCCGTACTCGCAGTCCACCGGGGAGGCCGGCGAGTACGGCACCGACGGGTCGTCCTGGTAGGTGAGGACGAGCGTGGCGGTGCCGTCCGCGCGGACACACCACAGCTCGCTGTAAGTCTGGTCGGCGGCACCGTCGCCGTTGGTGTCGTCGCAGCGCTGCACGCACACGGTGTCGACACATCCGGTGTCACAGGCCGCCGTTCCTGCCGGTGGAGGCCCGGCCGTGTAGAGGCCCGTGGTGAGGTCGATCCAGCCCTCTTGGGTGACTGTTCCGGCGCAGTCCCGCACCACGGTGACAGCGATGGGGGTTCCGTCCGTGAGGCACAGGCCCACCGTGGCAACCGGCTCCGTCGGGTTCGCGCACGCGGGCACGTCCGGCCCGCAGTTGCAGTTCGTGAAGTTGCCACTGACCGCCATCAGTCCGCCTTTCCGTTCATGACTCGTCACCGCATCCCGCCGACAGCCACGAGACGTAGACGGCGCTGCCCTCCGGCACTTCGATGCGGAAGGAGTCGCACAGCACGCCCGGCCGGCATTCCGTGCCCGGAGCGACCCACTGGAGGCTGACCCCGCACTCGTTGATCTGCACGCCGTCCGTCGCCCCGGCGCAGGGGTAGACGGTGACCGGCCCGCACGCCACGGAGAGGCTGACGCTCTCGGTGGCGGCCGGGATGGTCCACGTCTCCGGGCCCGTGAGGCCGGCGAAGCCGGGGCACATCGGCTCCGGGTCGCACCGTTGGCAGTCCGCGCAGTCCCCGACCGTCCCGGCCGGCGTGTACGGGGTGACGCCGTCGGGGGTGGTGTCCATGCTGCTGATGACGGCGCCGGTGCAGTCGTGGACCAGGTGCCGCAGGAACGGCACACAGTCCTGGTCGCACAGGCGCAGCATCGTGACGGAGGCGCAGTCCTCCGTGCCGCACGGGCCGGCGTCCTCGGGCGCCGGGCCGGGCGTGAACTCGCCGTTCGCCGGATCGAGCAAGCCGACCAGTTCCGGCTCGGCTGGCGGGCTACCGCAGGCGGTGCAGCCGGACCGCGCCAGCAGCAGCACGGTGGTGCCGTCCGGGCGGCACAGCAGGGTTGAGGTGATGGAGGGGGCGCAGCATGCCTCCCCGGGCTCGCCGCTACCGCCGCCACCGCAGGCACACGGGGTGGGCGTTACTGCCATCAGTCCGCCTCCGGGTGGGCCTGTCGGCGGTGCGTGTCACGGCCGCGCGCGGTGGTGAACGGCCGCGAGCAGACGTCACAGGTGATGGCCGCGCCGTCCCCCTCTGAGGGCGCGGCCTCAGCCGGGGCCGGCCTGTGCTCCGGTCCCGGCAGCTGAACGGCGTCCGGGGCGTACGCCGCGTCGGGCACCTCTGGTAGAGGCTCACCGGGGACCGCTGTGCGCCACTGGGAGGCTGCGGCGAGCGCCGCGTCTTCCTCGGGGGACCGGTAGGGGTGCCCGTCGACGGTCGACCCGATGAGCAGTGCTTCGGGCATGTGCGTGAACAGGCCGGGCGGGACCGCGAACGCGCTCGGCGAGCAGGTGCGGACCTTCGGCGTCTGCCGGACGGCCCACTTGGCGAACTCCACGCGCATGGCGCGCGCCGGCTCCACGGTGATCATCAGCACGGGCACAGCGACACCCTTATGGCTGCTGCCTCGCAGCACGCGACTTCGACGACGAAGGAGCGCTCGGCGAGGACGAAACGGTCGTTGGTCGTGATGCGGAAGCTCTCCGCGTCGGTGCCGGGCACGATCTCGGGCGCCTCCCGGCGGACCCGGATAGGGCCGGTGATGTAGAGCCAGGCTTCGCCGTCCGGGGCCTGCGTGCAGTCCTGGCCGCCCACGTTCAGGGCGTAGCCGGCGCCGAAGATGACGCCGTTGCCCATGAGGGTCTCCGGGCAGCGGTCGTCTCGGGTGCGGGTGACCACGTTGCAGCAGCCCATCAGCGCCGCTGCGGCGGCCGGGACGTGGAGGAGTCCCTGCCCGCCATAGGTCTCGGCGAGCCATCCTTCGAGTGCGGCCACGCCCTGGGCGACGGGGACGGCGGCGCCGGGAGTGAGGTCCACGGCCATGTCGCAGAGGACATCCCGCATGAACCACTCTTCCAGCGCGCGCTGTTCGCCCATGCGCAGGGTCTCGCGGGCGTGCTGCACGGCCTCGTCGTACGGCCAGCCGATCGTGCCGCACGTGATGCCGGCGTAGATCGTGATGGGTGCGGCAGTGCACACCCCGGGCCGCTCGAACGTCTTCGTCGCCGGGCCGGGAGTGGTGCTGTTGTCGGGGCACCACTCCCAGTCGTGCGCGGCGGCGCACGACAGCGGCATCCACTCGGTGCCGAGAAGCTCGTGCACGTCGGGCACGTCGACGATGTCGACGCAGCCGCCGAGGATGCCGTAGGGCGACGGGTTGCCCGGGATCGGGTCGACGCGCTTACGGAGTCCGGCTGCTGGCATCTGCCTCACCTCCGCTCATCCGGGCAGCCCCGGCCGGGCAGAGGGCCGGGGCTGCGGATGGGGAAACGGGTCAGCTGCTGCCTGCGGCGCAGACCAGTTCGAGCTGGGCACCGGTGGCGCCGTCCGGGCAGACCGGGACGGTGACGACGCGGGTGTCCACCGAGCGGTCGACCAAGGCCACGCACTCCTCCGCGAACAACGCGGTGTAATCATTCGTGACAAACTTGGTCGAATCGTGCACGACGCCGAGGTTGACCTCCTCGCCGCGACCGATCTGGATCGAACCCGACGGGTACACCAGGAAGTTGACCTCGGACGGCCACTCGGTGGCCGCGTTCACGCCGCCGATGTCGGTGGGGACGGCCGGGGACAGGCCGCGCGCGAACTGCACCCGCACACCCAGCGTCGAGAACACGTCCTGGATGCAGGTCGGCGACAGGTCACAGATGTTGACGCCGTTCTGCCGCGCCAGGTCGGTCAGGAACAGGTTCCGCGACCACCAGGGGAAGACGACCTCCAGCGCGATCGTCTCGCACAGCGAGTGCCGCTCGATCATGTCGGCGGCTTGGAGCGCGACGGCCGCATAGATCGCCGACAGCGCACCGAAGGTCGGGGCCATGACGACCGGGGTGGCCGTGTTCAGGGCCTGCTGGAACAGGACCTGCTTGATGCGGATCTCGTGCGCCACCATGGCATTACGGAGGTACCAGCTCACCAGCTCCGGAAAATGCCTCTGGGTGAGAATGCCCGCCTCCAGGCACACGCCGACCGCGTCGCAGCGCACCTCGACCGGGTCCGGGCACGGAATCGTGTAACAGGGCTTCGTCGCACCGGAGATGTCATCGGCCTCGGTGTGGACCCACGTCATGCTGGAAACGTCGAGGCTGAGCGGCTTGTAGTACCTCAGCCCTCCGCGCGCGAGCTGGATCTCCGGGGCGTCCCACAGCATGTCCGGGCAGGCCACGCCGGTGATGTCGTACAGCGTTTCCGAGGGCGCACACCAGCCGCCGCTCGCGACGAGGTCTCCCTGCGGCAGCCGCCCCTGGTTCTGCGCTGCGATCGCCACGGTGGTGCCCTCGGGCGCCGAACTGGAGTCGGTGACGACCAGGTCCTGCGCGAACGGATGCCGGTACGAAATGACCTGCCCCACCCCGCCACCAGCGGTTTTAAGCGCGTTCGCGCGGCTGATGATGCCGCTGACGACCTGCCCGAAATCCAACGGCGCACCCGGGGTGTAGCCGGGGACGTCGACGGCGGCGGTGATGGTCGTACCCGGCGCCGGCGGCTCCGGGAGAACGCGCGGCTGGGAGGCGCGGACGTTGGCGAGGTTGAGGACCGTGCGCCTCGCCAAGGACGCCGACGCGGACACCTCCGGCTCCGGTTCGGCCGGGGCGACGGGCTCGGCCGGGGTGTTCTCGGCGGTCGGGGCGGCGGGTTCGGCCGACGGCTCCGGGGCCGCCGTCGGGTCCTCGCCACGGACCTTCGCGGCGAGCTGCTCGATCTCCGCAGCGGTGGCCTTCGCGGCGTCGATGCGGTCCTTCTGCTCCTGCCGCATCGCCTCGATACCGGTGGTGAGGGCGCGCAGGGCCGTGACGTCGTCGGGGGTGACGAGGTTGGACTTGGCCTTGGCGTCGAATGCCTGGACTGCGCCCTCAAGGGCGGCGGCAAGCTGCTCGTCGTCCAGAGCGCTGAGGTCTTCGGGGAGCTCGAACGGCTCGGGCATGTCAGGACTCCTGAATGCTTCGCAGGAGTCAGGCCCTAAACCATCGACTGGAAGGTCATAGTAGCTGTACGGGCGGCCCGCGGTGGTCGTCACCGCAGGCCGCACGCACGGGGGTGTCAGGCCCCGCCCGCGGTGCCGGGTGCCGGGCTCTGCCCGGCGGCAGCCGCCTCGGGGTCGGGGTCGATGAGGCTGCCCGGGTAGTTCTTGGAGACAGCCTGTGCCGTGGCCAGGCTGTGGGTCTGGAAGGCGACCTTGCCGTTACCGCCGTCGAGAACGACGCGGTACAGGGTCCGGTCCGGCACCGGGGCAGCGGTACGGGCCCGGCCCTTGTTGCAGCCGCACCCCATCAGGCGCCGCCCTTGCTGATCTCCTGGACCTTGCGGCCCGTACCGCGCGCGGCCATGGCGTCGGCGGTCGTCTTGTACGGGGTGGGCCCGAACACCCTCTTCCCGGCGGCGTCGACGACCTCGTACTGCGTCTTGTTCTTCTGGCAGGAGCACGGCATGGGTCAGTTCCCTTCGTGGGGGCGGGCGGCGGTGGCGGCGAGCTCGGCGCGCAGGGGTGCGAGTCGCGCGGTGAGTTCTTCGAGTTCGGCGCGCGCGGCGGCGGCGCGCTCGGCTTCCCGGGCCTTGAGAGCATCGGCGAACTGGTCGAGGAACGCGGGCTGGAGAAGCGCGGCGGTGACCTCGCCGGCCACGCTCGCGGCCGGGGCCTGGTCGCGGGTGTGGGTGTGCTCGGGTTCTGGTTCCAGGACCGGCGCCGTGGCCGGCTCTTCGGTGGTGGTCTCGTCGATGACTGCCGCGGCAGCGGTGAGGGCGAGGTTCGCCCGGTCGACGACCGCGGCGGCGCTGAGCGGCGAGGAGTGGCCCGGTACCGGCACGGACAGGACAGCGCGGAGCTGCCAGCGGCCGTCGTCGCCCTGCGTCATGTGGTACGAGGGCTGGCACGCGGCGAACACGGTGCGGTCCCACGGAGACAGCCAGGGAGCGGCAGCACCGGAGAACCACATGCCGCCCTCGTTCACGCCGACCGTGATCACCGCCGCGACGGTGCGCGTGTCGTCGAACTGGCACACGGCGGTCTCGCACTCGTAGCCGTCGCGGTGATGGCCCACGTTCATCGTCATCGCGCCCGCGCGGACCTCGGTGCCGTCGTCCAGGCGGAACTTCGCCCGTAGGAAGTGCGACAGGTCCAGGCCCCGCGCGGCGAGCTTCTCGATGGTGACCTTCCGGCCGTGCACGGCGTGCGCTACGCCGGCCTGCGCCACCCAGCCGTAGGCGCGGCCGTCGACGATGTGGACACCGCCGCTGCCCGGCGGGAGTTCCTCGGGGGTGGGCTCACGGAACCATGCGGCGGGGAGGGGCTTCTCCGACTGCATCACCTGCCACGCGGAAGCGACGATCTGCGCGCCGCGCTCGTCGTACAGCGCGTCGAGAGCTGCGGAGGCCGTCGCTTCGTCGCCTTCGCCGTCGGTGGCCCAGGCGAGGATCCGCGACTCGGCCTTGCTGCCGTCCCAGGTGGCTTCCCGGTCGGCGTGCACGGGCAGGCCGGTGTCGTCGGACGCGGCGGCCGTGACGTCGCCCTCGGGCAGCGTGGACGCGCCGACGTACAGGCCGCGGGCGATCCGTACGACCGTGCCGGCCGCCAGGGCGCGGGCGAGGTGGCTGTGCACCGTTTCAAGGGACATGCCGAGCTTCTCGGCCAGGTGACGCGGCCGGACCGGTGTCGGGGAGCTGCGCACGTACGTGACGAGCCGCTCGTGGCTGTCGCCGGACGAGGCCACCACCGCGGATGCGGTCTGTTCGCCGGGCGGGTCGAGGACGATGCGGGCCTTGTCGTAGGCGGGCATCGCCACGAGCGTCGCGCCGCGCAGCCGGGCGCGGGTGATCCGCACGAGGTAGTCCCCGGACCTCTCCTCGTGAAAGACGACGCCCCCGTCCGGGTCGGAGTCGCCGGCGGCTGCGGTGAGCTGAGTGCCGAAGACACGGCGGGCGGTCGCGGCGGAGATCCGGCCGCCGGGGCTGGTGAACAGCATCACCGAGCGGGAGCTGTGCGCCATGTCGGTCCCGGACGCCGCCCACTCGGTGCGTTCCCGGCCGGTGAGCATCCATGTGCCGTCATCGAGGCGCATGACACTCGCGGACGCGAACGACGCGGCCAGCGCCGGACCCGCCTCCTGGTCGGGGCTGGTGGTGGTGTCGACGAGCTGCACGTCCACGTCGTCCAGGTCGACGGACACCCCGAGCGGCGCCTGCTGCTCCAGCAGCGTGACGGCGTCGTAGCCGGCGGGCTGGGTCAGGTACAGCACGCCGCTGCCGGTGATGCGGTCGCCGACCCGGCCGAGCTTCTGGATCGCCCCGGCCAGTTCGGCACCCTCGTGGCCCTGCCCCATCGCTTCCGCGTACTGAAGCGGCCACGGCCCGGTGCCGTCCCAGTACAGGGCGCCCGGCGCGAAGACTCTGCCGTCGCCGGTCTGCTGGCCCTCGAACGCGAGCGCCGCGCCGTCGACGTCAGGGGTGGACCAGGAACGGACGGGCGGTGGCGGGGTGTCCGCCTCGGCCTGGACGGGGGTGGCCATGGGTGGGTCCTCCTCTGCGGGGCGGAGCGGGATGTCGAAGTGCTCGCCGGCGAACGCGACACGCAGCCTGTCGAAGGTCACCGGGCCGACGTTCTCGACCAGGTCGTGGAACCGGTCGGGGTCGGCGCTGTAGACGGCGGTGACGTGCGGGTGCCAGGGCGTGTGCTGGGCGGGGATCTCGGGCAGTACGTAGGCCTCGTGGGTGTCCTCCACGGCGTAGACCGCCGCAACGCGCGCGTCTTGCAGGTCGGGGGCTTGCGGGTCGCGGTCTTCGCGGTTGTCGCCGATGCTCCACACCCACACCGGTTCGTCGCCGTGCGGGTTCCAGTGGGCGGCGCCGAAGGCGCGTGCCGAGATGGGCAGGGTGGGGGCGTACTCGCGCATCGTCGTGACGAGAGCGGCGCGCTGATCGGCCGTCCAGTCGGCGCCGTTGCCGAGGAACATCAGCGTGCAGTGCAGCTCGTCTGCGGGTTCACCGTCGGCGAGGGCCAGGCGCTGCGCGTCCTCCTCGGCAGGGAGCAGGGCGATCATCGCGCCGGTGTGCTGCACGGCCGCCGCGGTGCGGTCCTTCGATCCGAAGACACTGGCGCGCGGGCTGTCCTTCGACACTGCGGACGCCGCGCGGGTTTCTGGCGCCAATCGCAGGTAGCAGCGGCAGTTCACGGTGAGCGAGGCGGGCGCCATCGGGTCCCCCGGGTACTGCATGGGGATGCCGGCCACGGTGAACGCCTCATCGATGAGCCGCAGCGCCCCGTCGACGGCGTCGTGGGCGTGCCGGACCCGGGCGTCGTGCTGCGTGATCCACTGCTTGACCAGGGGCCGGTCGGGGCCGGTCAGGTCTCGTGCTGCTGCGAGGGTGGCGGCGTTCCACGCCCGGGTGGACTCGGTCCGCGCGATCCGCGCCTCGCGGGTGACGCCGAGCTGCTCCCCTTCGCGGGAGAACAGCTGCCGCAGCCTGGCCCGGAGCTGGGCGACGTCTTCCCCGGCGTCGAGGCCGGCGGCGAGTTCGGCCACGGCGGCGGCGGTGAGCCGGCCCCCGACGGCGCGTAGCAGGTGCCAGGTGTCGTTGACGTAGGCGCCCAGCGACGGGGGAAGGCTGTCGCCGCGCTCGTACCGTCCGGGAAGGTCGTCCCACCCGTCCGGGAGGCCGGTGCCGGTGTCGGCCGCAGCCTGCTCGGCGGCGGTCTCGACAACGCCGAGGAGACGCCGCAGGATGCGCGGCATCCGGGCACGCCACATGCGGCCGATACCGGCGAGGGAGAACCGGGCGGCGACGATCTCAGTGGCGTCACGCAGCTCGCTGCTGATCTCGGCCGCTACCTCGTCCAGGACAGCGGCGACCTCTTCGGCAATCGCCTGCTCTGCCACCGCCAACTGCTGTTCGACGTCAGCCACGGGTCACCTCCGCGCCCGTATTGGGGCAGTCGTCCGACAGGGGGGTCAACCACACCGTGGCCTTGCCTCGGAAGCTGAAGGGGCCTGCGTCCAGGTCGATGCTCACGCCGTCCAGCCGAGTCGCAGACAGCACCCGCAGCCCGTCGCAGTGGGGGCACAGGTCGAGCTGGTGGAAGTGCTCAGCCACGGGTCACCTCCGGCCCGTCGAGGTCGCATATCTCGCACAGGGCGTAGACCTGGGCCCGGGTGACACCGGCGGGCGTGAGGAGATACAGGGGCGCGCACGCCACCGTGTATGCCTTGCAGCGCGGGCACCACTGCGCGTGGGCGTCGCCCATGACCGGGGTGACGAGCGGGTGCACGCCGGCACTCATGCTGCCTCCGTGAGGCATGCCGACAGGCGCAGCACCTTCTCGGTCTCGGTGTAGTTGTGCGCCATCCGCGCGGCAATGAGGGCCCGCGCGTAGTCATCGAGGGCGTCCTTCAGGCAGTCCGGGCTGAGGCCGTACCGGTCGGCGACCTCGGGGACACGAACCCATGCCCCGTCGAGGAGGTGCCAGGCGTCGATCATCGCGGTGTCCACCGGGAACACCGTGTGCACCTCGCCGGGGCGGATCTCCCGGGCGCGGGCGCGTTCGCTGCGCGGGCAGGCCGGCTTGTTCCGGATGCGTTCCCCTGCGGTCGCCAGCGCCGCCCAGATCAGCACGTCGACGGCGGCTATGAGGCCCTCAGCGATGCGGGGGGCCGAGGAGGCGGGCAGGGTGTCAGGGATGCTGGTCGTCTCTCCTACGGGCAGCGTCGTCACGTTGCTCTGCGTCTCCTCGTCCTGGCCGGGGTCGGTGTCGCTGGGGGTGGTCTCGCCGGGGCTGGGGGCGTCGGACTCGTCGAAGCCGGTCTCGCGGCGGGCTGCGGCAGCGGAGATCAGACCGGCTTGGTACGCCTCCAGGGCGGTCTGGGCGCGGTTGGCCTGGACGCGGAGCTGGCTGGTGTCGTACCAGACGAGCCACTCGTCCGGGTTCTCCACGGCCTGGTCCTCAAGGAGGGGGCGCAGCCACTGGGTGGTCAGGGCGTAGCAGACGATCGCCAGGCGGGGCTCTACGCCGAGACGGACTGCCTCGGCGCTGATGGCCCATGCCGACCAGTGGTTCGCGTCGGACAGGCCCAACAAGATCTCTGCGGGGACTTCGAGGCCGTTGGCGAAGCGCCTGATTGCCTCGTCGCGGAGTCGTAGCGCCAGCTCGTCGAAGTTCGACTCGAACGACAGCCACTTGATGTCTGAGATGACCTCGGAGGGCACTTCGAGGATGATCGGCACGGTCGCGGCGGCGCTGTCGGGTTCGCGGATCGCGGTGGAGGCGACGTCGAGGAACACCTCCAGCAGGTCGTCCTCTGCGTCGGCGCCCTGCCCGGGTTGGGTGGGGAATCTCGTGCCCTTGGGGACGAGGAGCACACCGCGCCCGGTGATCCGGGAACGGGCAACGGCGGCGACGGCCGCATTCAGCAGCTGGAGTTCTTCCAGCAGGGTGAGGCTGGAGCGCACGGGGCTGTCGGCCTCGATGTGCCGATCCGGGGACGGCTCCCACACCCGTATCGCGATCGGTGCCAGCGGATCAGGTTCGGCGTCCGGGTTGAACGGCGGGATCGCGACGTCCTCGCCATCGATCTCAGCGGTCAGCTTCCCGCCGCCCTGCTGCTTGACCTCGCGGGTGGACAGCACCCGCCAGTCGTAGCCGTCGACCGTGTTCGTCTTGTCGACGGTGGGGCGGACGACGATCCAGCCCTCGCCGGCGACGACGAGGTGCGGGCCGAAGTCGCCGAGCAGCGTGGATTGCCCGTCGGGGCCGCCCGCGATCTCCCGGACGATGTCCGCCGCGGGGTGGTTGTCGGGGGCGCGTTCGATCGTGCCGTCAGCGGCACGCCGGCCCGCGAACAGGGTCGCGCCGGACATGGCGTTGCCCACCCATGTGCCGGCGAAGCGGACCTCGGGGACGTCCTTGAAGAACCGCCACGCCTCTTCCTGCCATCCGGAGTTGGTGCCGCCCTTGCGGAGGTTGGCCGTCTTGACGCTGTAGCGGGCTGCCGCCGCGGTGAGCTGCCGGGGCATGGCTCAGCCGTCCATGGTGTCGTCGCGCCGGTTCAGCAGGGCCTGGACGCCGGCGACGGCGAACCACTCGATGCCGTGGACGAGCCACGGAGCGTCGCTCCAGCTGTCGGTGGCGAGCAGGTAGGCGAGGAGCGTCACGCCGGACAGCCAGTAGCCGAGACAGTAGATGCAGCTGACGAGCTGGACGACGAACGCGCGCGTCTTGGAGTCGATCTTGTCGGCGTGCCAGGCGCCGAGGCGCTGCCGGGCTCCGTTCAGGATCGAGTCGTGGACGCCGAGCTGCGTTGCGCGGTACGCGGCGAAGCCGAGCACTGCGAGCACGGACAGAGAGATCACAGGCCGCCTCCGGTGAAGATCCCCAGGTCAAGAACGGCGGCAATGGTACTGCGCAGCAGTGCGCACGCAGTGCGCGCACTGTCGGGAGGCATGCGGCCGCAGCGGGCCAGACACCGATTGCGGGTCCCACCGGTCGGCGGCGGTGACACTCAAGGGCGGACTCAATCACTCCACTTAAAGCAAAAGCAAAATCTCGTCGACTGCACCCGGATAAACCCCAGAAATCGATCACCCACAGCGATACCTACTGACCTGCGCAACCTTAAAAAGCCTGCGATTAAATCGCAGATTTCTGCGATGCAATCGCACAGCGTCTGCGCAGGTCAGCGGCCTATATCTCCCCTACCACGCTTCGCCATGCCTTAGGCTCGAAGCGTCACCGCGAATCCGTAGGAGCGGCAAAGGGAAGCGCTCGGTGGCACCGTCACGCACCTTTTACCGAGAGCTTCCCCGCCGTGCCACGGTCGCACCCGTTCGAGAAACGAGAGGAACACAAGCGTGGCCACTTCCGAAGGTACCCCACCACGGGTGCCCGAACCGACGACACCGGAGCCTGGGCATCCGCCTGAGACTGCGAGGTCTACCCGGGCTTCCTCCGCTCTGGCCTGGGCGCAGCTCGCCCTGTGCACCGCCTGCGTCATCTGCGGCGTCATCATCGGCCTCAAGCACTCGGAAGACTTGGGGAAGACCTTGGTGGGCGCCGGCATCGGTGGCGCCGGCATCCGCATCATCATCAACGTCCGCCGGTAACGGCACAGCCTGACGGCTCGGTACCGAGGGAATCCGGTACCGAGCCGCATGACGGCCGAGGTCCGGGCGGGCGGCCGGCTTCAGCTGCCTGACGGGGGCGGCATGTCCACGCTGGTTCGTGTTCAGGACCGGAGGGCGCCACCATCGGGACGGCTACTCCAGCGCGTCTACATACACCGTGATCTTGGCGTGAGGTCGCTGGACGCCGTCAGGGCGGGCGGCTTGCAGAAGCCCGTAGTGGGACTCGATGCCCACCACCCGGAGAGGTACCTGCTCGGTCCACAGGGTGATGGTCTCGCCGATGTTCGGGACGCGAACGGGGCCTTCCACGAGCGCCAGGCCGAACGCGGGACCGTTGGGGCGGCGGTACGCGAACCAGATGCTCTGGTCGAAGGGGCCGAGGCGGCTGCCGGGCTCGTCGGCGTTCATTCCGGCGGCGTGCACGACCGCGATGGGTTCGGGCAGGTCGATAGTCATGGTGAGCATCGTCTCCCCAGAACCGTCCAAGGCGGGTCAGAACAGCGGCACGGTGTCGATGCCATCCGGGTCCAGCTCGCTCGGCTCGGCGGGCAGCTCCAACTGCCGGGCGGGGTGCGGCAGGTCCACGATGGTCAGCGAGCCAGGGCAGGACACCAGGGCGCTGCCGGGCTCGCGGACCTTATCGGGCGGGTCGTGCCGCCAGACACGGCCCTTTGTGAGGCGCCCGGCGACCGGGCCGGCGGCTATCGGCCGGCCGCAGTCCTGGCACTCGACGCGTGGCATTTTCACGCCCATCAGTGTGCCGGGCCAGGTACGGTGCGGGAGGCCGTCGGCGGTTATGCCGCTACAGCGTCCGGACGGTAGGGGTCGCACAACCCGAGCCGCCGACAGCCGCGCTCTCGTGAACGGTTGGGCAGATCAGCCCGTGCGGCGCCCACGCCGTCGGCAAGATTGCCCTCATGGATCCAGCAGTCACGGCCGCACTCATCACCACCCCCACCGCCGTCCTCGCTGCCGCAGCCGCGTACGCCGCTGGACGTGCCCAAGCACGAAGCGCGCACCGCGGACCGGTCGACGCGGTACGCCGCCAGCACCAACGCGACGCATACGCCGAACTCGCCCGAGCCACCTTGTCCTACCTGTCGAGCACCGGGAACGTGCAGCACCTGGTGGGGCACGTGTATGCGGTCCGCCTCGACTACGACCTCGCACCGGACGCCGCATCCCAACTGTCTGAGGCCCTCGCCCGCCCGGGCATCCGCAGCAGCGAACTGGCCGACGCCCTGGCCCCCCACAACGTTCCGGTAAGCCTCAGCATGGCCATGGGGGAGCTGGAGCAACTGTCGCCGACCTGGCGACAGGACATCGAAGGAGCCCTCCAGGTCGACGATGTCATGCGCGCCATGTCCGTGGTCACACTTGAAGGTCCCGACCATCTCGCAGAGCTGGCCGAACAACTCGGGGACCGGGCCAACTCCGTAAGAATCTGCTGGGCCAGGGCTGCGGCGTTGACGCCGTTCTACCCTTTCACGCGAATGACGACGGAGTGGGAGCCGATTGAGGTTCACAGTCGCCTACGTGACGCCCTCGAAGAGTTCACCCGGGCCGCGCGAGCCCACCTCAACGCTCACTAGCAAGCAGCCGGGATGCCAGAGCGGCGGTCGCCGATGGAGGGGTTAGCCGCCTACGGCGCTCTTGGTCGGTTCCGAGCCACTCCTGCGCGCGACGCGCAGTCCAGGCTGCGGCCACTGATAGGTGACGATCCGAGTGGTCGTGTCCCCCAGCAGGTCGACTTCCACCTGGTACCGAACCGTGCCGTCGCGCCAGTTCTACCGCGCGAGGACCGGGGCGTGCCGCCACGTCCCGCCCGACATCACCTTCACTGCCGGCCGGTCGGTCCTGGGCCAGGTCCAGACCTCGGGCCGGGGGCCGTCCTCCTCGCGCCACGGGCGGGCTGGCTGCGCGTCCGGAATCGTGCTCATACCTCCGAGGGTAGACACCCGGCGATGGTCACCTAGGAGGGGCTGTGCGGCTCGGGGAGCGGCTTGCCGTGTCGAGCGACGTCGAGCCCCCGGTGTCGGGTCGGCGGGGCCGGCGTGGGTGGTTCGAGGAGGTCTGCGGGTCGACGGTACGGGAAAGGGCCCGGAAGGCGGTGCCTTCCGGGCCCGTTGGGGTTACTTCTTCTTGCAGGGGCAGTAGCCGAGCTTCGTGCAGTCCCCGAACTTGGCGTGGAAGCGCTTGACGTAGGCGTCGAAGTCTTCGCGCCAGTAGCGGCCGAGGGCGTCGTCAGGTTCGAGGTCTTCGAGCATGGAGCGGATACCCCAGACGAAGTAGTCGGTCTGGCCGTATTCCTTGCTGTCCTTGATCCCGGGGAGCTTTGCCGATTCTTCCCAGGCGAGGTCGCTGAGGCGGTGGTAGCGGTCGAGGTCCGTGGTGAGGTCCTTGACGGCGTCCTGTGCCCTGGCCCAGCAGTCCTTCAGGTAGCCCGTCTCGTGGTCCACAGCGAACTGGAGGCAGGCGGCGAAGCCGGCCTTGCGGAGCTGCTGGCGGTCCTCGACGGGGAGGTCAGCGACGGCCTTGATGAATTCCATGTCAGATTCCCATCTGGTTCTTCCCGGCCATTTTGGCCGGGCAAGGCTTTCGGATTCCACTATTCAATTGGCAAGGAACTGGGGGTTGTTGAGTGATGCAAGTACTTTCTATCCAATAAACAACCCTTGATCCAGTGGAATTCTGGAATTTCCGGAAGGGAATTCTGAATCGAATAGGAGGCCCTGTGAGAGTCTGTGCCCCAGGGGTGGGGAGAAGGGGAGGCGGCAGCGGGGGACGGGCTGAGAGCGGCCGTAGACAGCCTTAAACCCCCTGGCGGATGCCGAGGGGGTTCAAGGGGGTCAGCCGGCCGGGATCAGCCGATACGACGCCCGTACGGGGACGCCGGCCGGTTCGGTTGCACGCTGCTCGGTATGCCGGTCCGCGCGCCGCTGGGCTGGGGGGCCTGCGGCAGCGGAGCGTGGACGATCGCGCCCGCGTTGGCCTCGGGGATTAGGCCGTACACCAGGACACAGGAGGCGTCGATCCGGCCGGGGCTGTCGGGGTCGGTCGGCTGCCAGGTCGCCCACTCACGCTCAAGGTCGGTGAACACCCCGCGCAGCCGAACCTTGTCCTGCACCATCTGCTGCGCGATCGGCTCCGCCCTCAACAGCTTCCCTTGCTTCGCGCGCACCGGGAGGACCGCCGGCATCAGGACGTGGTTCGGGATCTCCCCTTCCCGCTGGAGCTTCTCCCACGACGTCTGGATGGCCAGCACGCACATGTCGCGGCCGAAGTTCCACTCCACGTAGATGATCGACGCGTTCGTGCGGTACGCCAGCCTGCACGCGGCCGTGGACCATTCCGCCGACGACATCGGCGCCGACACGTCGTCGGTGATCCACACGCGGCCGTCGTCGCCGAGGAAGCCACCGATGACGCCCGCGGTGTCCCGGCCGCCGCCGGACGGGTCGATGGACACGGCGATCTTCTGCGGCTCCACCGGTGTGGTGGTGTCGCGGAGCAGGCGCAGCAGTTCCTCGGACACGAGCGCTCCTTCACCGGGCTGCGGGTCGCCCTGATAGAGGGCGTGCCAGTCCCGGACGATCGACGTCTGCTTCTTCTGCGCCCACCACGCCTTCAGCCGGGCCACGGCCCGGGTGGGGATCTTCGGGTGAGGCAGCGGCTCCCCCGCCTCCCGGCCAAGCGGGTCCGGCCCGAACTTCGGGTCGGCGACCGCGGGGAGGTGGATCACCTTCCACCGGCCGCCGTCCTCGATCCGGCCCTCTTCCTGGATGCGGCGGCCGGCGAAGTCATCGGGATGCCATCTGGTCTGGATCGCGACCACCGCGCTGCGGTCGGGCTGGAGGCGGGACAGGGCGGCCGAGCTGTACCAGTCGTGCAGCGCGCGCCGGGCCGCTTCGGATTCGGCGTCCGCGCGGTCCTTGTGGGGGTCGTCGATGATCAGCAGGTTCACGTCGAAGCCGGTCAGGCCCTTGCCCACCGAGACGGAGCGACAGCCGCCGCCCTTGGTGACCTCCCAGTCCTGCATCGCCCCGGAGCCGGCCTTCATCCGTAGCTCCCACTCGTCGCCGTACTCCTCGACGTAGCCGCGGATCCTCTTGCCCCGGCGCAGCGCCAGGTCGTCGCCGTACGAGGTGACCGCGACCTTGTCGCCCGGGTACATGCACAGCCACCAGAACGGGAACCACTCCGCGACCGTCGTGCTCTTCCCGACCTGGGGCGGGGTCAGGATCAGCAGCCGGTCCACCTCGCCCCGCCCGACCTCGGCGAGGGCCTCGCCGATGAGCTTCAGGTGCGGGCGCATCCGGAACGACCGGTCGAGGCCGCGGGCGAGCGTCACCGGGTCCCGCAGCAGGTCGGCGCTCATCGCGCGCCGCGCGGCCTGAAGCTGCCGGTAGACCTCTGCGTCGTCCAGGTGCTCCAGCTCGTCCACGGCCGTCGTCACGGGCTACTCCTCCTCGTCCTCGTCGTCGCCACCGTCGACGGCCTTGATCCGCTGGTTCACCGACGCCGCCAGCTCGCCGAGGCGGGCGCGGCGCTGCTCCGGGCTCATCTGCGCGAAGTCGGCGAAGTGCTGCGCCAGCGCGTTGCTGCCCTCGCTGGTGACCGCGATCGTCTCCGTGGGGTCGCCGAACAGGACCCGGCGGTGCCGCATGGCGACGTCCATCAGCCGGATGAAGTCGCCGGCGGACAGCTCGGCCGCGTTCAGCGTGGTGAGGCGCTGTGCCAGCTTGCCGATCGCCGCGCCGAGGATCTTCGCGTCGGTCTCGGCGGCCTTGCGGCGTTCCTCCAGCCACATCGCTTCGTACTGGCGGTCCAGGTGCCGGTCGTACGCCTCGACCCGCTCTCGCCACCGGTACTGGGCGGCGAGGTTCCTCACGTGCCCGTACGCGAGTGTCAGCCTCTGTGCGGCTTCGGTCAGGGTGCGGGTGCGGCCGAGGTCCCGGTAGGTGGCGAACTGTCCGTGTTTGTGGGGGGTCTCGTTGGGCTGACGTTCCCAGGGGTCGAGTTCGGGGCTGAGGGTGATGGGTGGACGGGTGCTCATGCCGGGTCGGTGGGGACGTGGTTCGGGCCGGACAGGTACTCGCCGGCGAGACGTTCGAGGAGGCGCCAGCCCTGCCCCTGCTCTATCTCGCCTCGGCCTTCTGCGGCTGCGATGGCCTTGTTGATGGTGACGGCGGCGGGTGCGGGCAGCGTGCGGGCGCCGAGGACGGTCTCCAGGCCGACGTGCCCTGAGTGGAGGTGGGTGCCGTCGGGGGCGGTGTAGCCCTCCTGAAGCTCGTCCAGGTGGCGCTCGACGATCGCGAGGATGGCGTGGAGGGCGGTGGCGACGTTGCCGACCTTGTGCGCGGCGTGCGTGGAGGCGAGCGTGTCCAGGGTCTGCTGGTAGTCGGCGCGTGCGGCGAGCCAGCTCTCGTTCTGGCCGAGGCGGGCCTGCTCGAAGGCTTCGCGGGCGGCTTCCAGCTCCATGGGCAGGAAGATCAGGGAGACGGTGGCGAAGTCCAAATTCGCTTCGGAGAGCCCTTCGGGGCTGACCTCGGCGAGGAGCTGGAGCTGGGCGTCGTCCAGGCCAGAGTAGGCCCGCCAGTCCACGTCCTCGATCTGGTCGTAGAGCTGCTGGAGGGTGGCCGGGTCGTCCTTGCCGGTGATGGCGTTGTGGGACAGTTGGCGGGCGATGAGCTGGTCCCTGCTCTGCGGGTCATCGATGAGCAGGCAGGTGATCTCGGTCAGGCCGGCTTCCACCGAGGCGTCGCAGCGGTGGTTACCTGAGAGGATCAGTTCCTCGCCCTCGGGGTACTCGCCGGCGCCGTAGATCAGCGGGGTGGAGGTGAGGCAGCCGTCCTCGCGGATGTTCGCGACGAGCCGGTCGTACTCCTCCTTGGTCTGGTAGTGCGCGTTGACCGCGAGGCGGGTGAGCTTGCTCGGGTCGCGCTGGACGAAGCGGACCCGGATGCGGGCGTTCTCGGTCATCGCATGTCCTTGCCGTGCTTGGTCTTCCAGAGGGTGAGGGCTTCGTTCAGGTCGTACTGGCCGAGGGGGCCGCCGTACTGGAGCTGGTAGCGGTGGATGCCGTCGGCGCCGGGCTCGGTGCGTTTCTGGAGCTTCACGCCGGGGATGCCGCGCCCGTATTTCGCGCTGTTCGGTCGGTCCGTGAACGCTGTGGTGGCCCAGCCGTCGATCCGCTTGGACAGGCTGCGCTGGACGAGGAGCTGCGCTTCCTTCGTGGAGGCGGCCATCACGATGAGCTTCGACAGGCGCCGGTACCGAGTCCAGGAGACGGGGAAGTCCGACATGAGGTAGGCGGTGTTCGGGTCGAACTTGGGCGGCAGGTACGCGATCGCGCCGATGAGCTTGCCGTCGACCGCGACACCGCACGCGATGAGCGGGCTGCCGGGCTTGATGGTCTTCGACATGAACTGGGAGCGGATCGCCGCGAACTGGCCGCCGGTGAGGACGTGGAGCGTCATGCGGTCGCCGAGTTCCTCGTCCTGCCCGATCTTCGGCATCGGGATCGGCTCGACGGGCTGCCGGGGCCGGACGATCCGGCGGGGGCCGGCGGCGGCGTACACGTAGATCGGCAGGCCGCGGTTCGCGGTCTGTACGACGCCGGCCAGCTTGTCCCGCAGCTCCGGGCGTTCGATGTGCAGGCCGAGGACCCAGTTCGGCCGGTCCTGGACCTGCTCGATGATGCGTTCCTTGCCGTCCTCGGTCAGTTCGTCGAACGACGGCTCGGGCCACTCGAACGCGGCGTCAATGCTCGCGAACTGCGCCTGGTAGTCCTTCGCGTAGAACGGGGGGAACATCACCACGGGGGCGTCCGGGGGCACCTCGGAGTCGAGGTAGTCACGGACGTCGCCGGCGAAGAACGATCCCAGGCGGGTCTGAAGGCCGCGGAGCTTCGTGGCGGTCTTCTCGTGCATCCGCTCCCACTGGTCGCGGGTGGCGTCCATCATCCGCCGGTAGTAGGCGCCGTCCTTGCCGACGTACTGGAGGAACCGGGTGCCGAGCATCAGGGTGGCGAGGAGGTCGGTGCGGTCCTCCAGATAGGGCTTGAGCCAGCCCAGGGACTCCTCGTACTCCGCGCGCAGTGTGTAGTCGAGCGGGCCGCCGGCGAGGTACCAGCCGAGCGCGCAGCTGTACGCCTGGATGTCGTTGCCGTGGACGCGGCGCGAGTCACCGAACCGGGCGTGCAGCACCCGCTCGATCGTGAAGTTCCCCGAGCAGCCGACGTAGATGTCCTCGCCGGGCCAGGTCCCGGCGTGCTCGTAGATGATCGAGCGGAGGGGCGCGGGTATCGAGCCGTGGAACATGGGCCGCTCCTGAAGTCCGTCTGCGCAGTACGCACCACTGCGGGTTTGTCGGCCCATTGTCAGCGGTTGGACGGAATGCGAAGGCCCCCCACCCGGGGGCTTGGGTGGAGGGCCTTCGTAGAGCGCCGGCCAGGGCTTGCACCTGGACCGCCCAACTGGAAGCCGGGCCGTGCTGCTTACACGCACCAGCGCGAGGACGGTCGCGCCGCTGCTCGAACGACCGTCCGAATTGGAGCTTACATCAGCTGGCTCCGTCCGAGTCGTCGCCGCGGCCCCCCCTGAACTTCACCTGCCAAGACCTCCACCTGAGCCCGATCAACACCGAAGTGGCACACACTGCGGCGATCGCAATCAGTAGCCAGCCCACGTCGAGCGCCTGGACGACGGCCACGATGAGCGTCAAGGTCACGACGATGCCGTCCAACATTCGCCAGCCATCCCGGCCTGGCCGGACCTTGCGGCGGCGCGCGGCGCCCCGGGCGCGACCGACTTTGGCGGTGATGCGGGCTGCACCGACTGCGAGGGGCAGGGCGAACAACAGGCCCTTCAAGGAGCGGAGCAGCCAGTTCTTCGAGGAGTCATCGAGGATGAAGTGCAGCTCGTTCTTCCACGCGCGGGAGAGGTGGGGCCAGTCCTCCTTGGGGGTGCTCAGCCGGGCCGCGTAGAGCACGAGGAACGGGAGCCTTAGCGTGGCCAGTCGCGTCAGGGTCGTGCCCAGCTCCCAGACGATGGGCACGACGACTCCGACGATGAAGGCGACGCGCCAACCGTTGAAGTCCTCGCCGAGGAAGGTTCCTCCCTCGGCCGCCTTGGTGGCCAGGTTGGCGCCGATCGCGTTGTGCATGTCGGTCAGACCCCCTTGGGGCTCGGGTTGAGGCCCCAGCCCGGCGAGGATGCCGGCGGACGCACGCTTTCGCTCAGTTCGACGAGGGCGCAGTGCGCTTCCCGGACGCCTTCGCCGGTCATCCAGTAGTAGCGGCGGGCCCTTCGGTTGTTCTGCCGGGCGGTCTCCTCGTCTTCGTCCTCCTCTTCCACCCAGCCGGCTTTCTGCATGCGGGCGAGGGCGGGGTAGAGGGAGCCGCTGCCGACGCGGGCGGCTTCCATCAGTTCGGTGGCGTAGAAGCGGCGGGTCGGGTCTTCCAGGAAGGTCTGTGCGATCCTCACCGCCGCGGGCGTGAGGTCCTTCTGTTCCATGGCACGAGAGTACCCCCATCTGCCAGCCTTGCATAAGCCTGATTGAGACTTCTGCAAGACTGGCAGATGGGGGGCGTTGTCCGCGCCGTGAGGTCCGGGGTTCCGCCTGTGACGGCCCCGTTGCCTGGTCTGGGAGTGGGGGGAGGCTCGGGGGGTTGGTCTGCTTAGACGTGCGTGTAGCCGCTGAGCAGGTCCAGTTGGACCGCGGTATGGTTCCCGCTCTCCTGGGCTGCGGGTCTGTCGTGGTTGAGGTGAACGGCGACCGTCCATTCCCACCAGGCGGGCCGGTCCTTGCGGGGCCCGCCGGCCAGGATGAGCTGGTCGGCCTTCACGTCGTGCACGGTGCCGTCGAGTGTCAGCCACACCTCGCACCAGGGCAGGCCGGGCCTGGTGACCATGGCGTGCTGGTGGATGTCGCCCCAGCCGGGGTGCAGGGCGCCAGGCTTGACCCAGGTCCAGGTGCCGGGGCGGATGTCGCCGGGGCCGGCCGGGCGGTGCTGGTACGGCGGCTTCTGTCGGCGGACGCGCCGGGGCTTGGACGGGTAGTAGTGGGACGGCGGGTAGTGCGGGTGCGCCTCCCGGTACGCCTTCAGGTCGGCGGCCTGGCGCAGGATGACGTCGGTCGCCGTGTAGCAGCGGGGTCCGAGGTGCCAGTTCCGTGGGCCGCGGGTCTCCCACCAGGTGGTGGCGCCACAGGTGCAGCGGTGCTGCCGTAGGAACTCGCCGGCGGTCTCGCAGGGCCAGGGGGTGGCGCAGGTCCGGCACTGCCAGTCCACTTCGCGCGTGCCGGTGGGCAGGTGCTCGTCGGGCAGGCGTATCGGGCGGATCGTCCATCGTGTGGGCATCTGTGATGTCCCATCTCGTCGGGGTCGGGTGTTGGTGGTCTGCGTCCTGGTGGGTCCGGTAGAACAGGCGTGAGGGCCGGGGAGCGCTGCCTGCTCCCCGGCCCTCACCAGTTGGTGGGTCAGCCGACGGGCTTCATGCCGTCTGCAACGCACGTGGCGCACGGCTTCTTGTGCGTGCAGGCGCCGTGAGGCCGGCCGTCACGATCGGCGCAGTGCATGCAACCGGCAGGGTGCTGGGCGGCGGGGGCGGCGGCGTCCTGCGCCTGGTCCTTGTCGGGGTCCTCGGGGAGGGCGATGCGCAGCGTGCCGAGCAGGTCTGGGACTTGCTTCCAGTCGGCCGCGAGGAGCGATGCCGTGGTGTGGAAACTGCGCATGTCGAGCAGCGTGTCCCGGATGTGCCGCTGTGTGGCGCCGTTCAGCTTGCTGCTCGTCTCGTCGCTGAACCGCCAGATGATGTCCTCGCCGTGGTGCACGGTGGTGAGGACGCTGCCGTTGACGCTGATGGCGGTGGCGGTGGGCAGTTCCTCGCGGATCAGGTGGGCGATGAGGAGCAGGCCGCGGTCGAGGACCTCGCGCCGCTTCTTGGCGGCCTCGCGGTAGGCGTCCTCGAAGTACTCGGTCCAGAAGGCCTTGCTGGGCATGCGGGTGATTCCCTTCGTGTGCTCTGGTTGCTGACCGGGGTAGGGCCGGGGAGCGCTGCCTGCTCCCCGGCCCCGCGGGGTGTTACGCGCGGGCCATCTCCGCCAGGAAGTCGAGGGCGGCGCCCAGGGTGTTGACGCCGACCGTGGTGACGTCGATGCCCTGGCTGGCCTCGTCGAAATTCGCGACGGGCACGATGAACTTCCGGTGGCCGGCGGCCCGGCCTGCACTGATCCGGGCGGTTACGTCGGCCACGGGCCGGATCGAGCCGTCCAGGCCCAGTTCGCCGATGAGGACGACTTGAGTGAGCGCGGCCGGGTCGATGCTGCCGCCGGCGGCGAGGACAGCACAGGCGGCGGCCAGGTCGAAGGCGGGACTGGGGGCCGTGCAGTTCGGACCGATGTAGACGGCGTTCTTTCCGGTAGGCCAGGTGTGGCCCGCGTTGGTGATCGCGGCGCGGATGCGGTCGCGGGTCTCGGCCGCGTAGGCGGGCAGGCCGTCGATGGAGAACGAGGGCGAGGCGGCCTGTGCGCGCGTCGCGGTGACCGCGAGGACGCGGTCGGCGGTGGCGGTGAAGGCGTCCGCGGTGCCTGCCTCGACGGTCACGACCGCGGCCTGGGCCGGGTCGGCGGGCCAGGCGACTCCCCGGCCGCGGCCGTCGGTGTCGAGGATCACGCCGGTTCGGTACAGGGCGTTGCCGACCACGTAGTTCGACGTGGGGAGGTCGTCCAGGACGCCGGCCGGCTGCGCGTCGAGGACGGCGAACTTCAGGTTGTACGGGTTGCCGTTCTCGGTGAGGACGCCGTCGGCGATGACGCCGATCCGGGTGGGGCGGGCGGTGGTGGCCATTCGGTGGCTCCTTCTGGGTGTGGTGGTGTGCCGGCCCCGGGTGGGGGCGGCTGACGGTTCCTGGGCGGGCGGCGCGCACCGGGCCGGGGCCCGTCACGCCGCCTGTTCAGGGGACGGCCCCGGGGGCCGTCCGGCCGGTCAGATGCCGAACTCGCAGTACTCGCAGAACACCGTGCGCACCTGCCCCTTGTCGTTGAGCAGGGGCGTCAGCTCCGCCGTGCACTCCTTGCAGGTGCCGAAGCTGGTCGGCGGGACGGTGGGCGTCGCGGGCTGTATGGGGCGCGGCTCGGGGGTGCGGTTCGCGGTGGTGTTCGCGGTGGTGGGGGTGATGCGGATGCTCATGGCTCGCTGCCCTTCTGTGCAGGTTGGTGTGCTTTTGAACTACTTTCATTCTGCCCGAATCGACTTGCCCTAGCCAGTTAAGACAAGTCGATTCAGTAAAGGAACTTCTAAGAAAACCGCAGGTCAGGCGGCCATCGCGTACCGGTCGATCTCCTCGCCGGTGATGCACTCGACCAGCGCGCAGTACAGGACTTCCGCGACCGCCGGAGTGACCGCATTGCCGAGCTGACGCACCTGGTGCCGCTTGGAGCCCAGGATCTTGTACTTCCCCCTGAACGCCATCGCCTTCTTGATCTCCTCGGGTTGGAGCATCCGGAACAGGACGTCGTCGATCCGGAAGTCCCGGCTGACCAGCGCGTAGCGGTCCCGGGTGGGCAGCGCTCCGATCGGGTCGGTGACCGGGCGGGCCTGCCCGTTGCCGTAGTACGGGACGAGGAGGTGATCCGGGGCGGTCACCAGGCCATGGTGGTTGCCGCCGGCCGAGACGGTGTGGAGCGGGTGGCCTATGTGCCGGGCCTTCTCCTTGTCGCCGCCGCCCCGCATGGGGACCACGAACGGGAGGTAGGCGAGGGCGGTCTCGGCTCGGGCCGTCTGGGTGCGCAGCGGGTCTTCCAGCCGCATGGCCTTCTTTCCTGTGCGGCCCTCGCAGGGGATCAGCAGGGGCGGGAAGGCGATGCCGTCGGTCTCGACCGTCGTCCGGGTCGGCATGGGCTGGCCGAGGTGGATGGCCTTGTCCCGCCAGGTCCCGCCGGCTGGGACGAGGAGCGGGCTGCCGGGGGCCTCAGGCAGCTGCTCCTCGTCGGCGCCGCCGAACAGCGAGTCCTGCCCGTCCAGCTGGTGGAAGTCCGCGCCCCAGCCCCAGTACTTGGAGCCGCCGGCCCGGATGCGGGCGATCGTGGCCGGGGCCAGGCCCTCGGGGCAGTCGTCGGTCTTCTCGCGGTCGCCGATCGGCGTTCCCGGGATCGTGAAGTCGATGGCAGCCGCCGCGGGGAGGACGTACGGCTCAACAACCGCCCGGCAGTCCGAGCGGGGGCAGCGGTAGTCGTAGCTCTGCCGGTAACGGCCCATGTCCTTGCCCGGCTTGCGGAAGACCTGGACTGCGCGGACCTGCTCTTCGCAGTCGTAGCACCAGGCGTCAGGCCGCAGCACCCACTTGTCGAAGTCGGGGTCCCGGCCCAGGCTCTCGTGCCAGTAGACGAAGTACAACCTGTCGCGGGACTGCGGGACACGGTCGAGGGTGCGCGGGGCGACGTGCATCGAGTTGATCGCCAACAGCTTGGTCCGGTACCCCAGCTTGCGGAACTCGCCGACCCACCGGTCCCACTGATCCCAGCCCCGGCAGTCAATGACGTTCTCGACGACCCCGCCGAGGACCAGGCCGCCGCGGTTGATGACGCCCCGCAGGTACATCGGGACTTCTTCCATGAGGGCGCGGCTACGCTCCTCGGCGGCCCGGCGCTCCTTCTCGCTCTTGAACTCGGGCTCGTCGAAGTCGAAGTCGCCTTGCAGGGTGCGGTCGAAGTCGACCTTCACACCCCGGGCCGCCGACCACTTCGGGCACTCGGGCGACGCCCAGAACAGCTGGCAGACCGGCCACTTCTCGACCGGGGCCCGGCGTATGTCGCCCTTCCACAGGTCGCAGTGCGGGTTGTTCCAGGCGTGGGTGGCGAGCGCGACGTCCCAGTGGTTCGCGCCTCTGGTGACCTGCACGCCGGGGACCGCGTCGGCGCCCTGCGTGTCGCCGCCGGCCCCGCAGAACCAGCTCATGGCGGTCAGCACGCTGCCGTCGTGCTTGTACGCGCGGGCGGGGCTGGGGGCTGGGGCGGTGGATGCCGCCGCCATGGCGTGTGTGGTGGCGTCTATGTAGGGCACGTCGTCTCTCCTTGCTGGCATGAGTGGGCGCCGCCCTGGTCGGGGCGGCGCCGGCTGGGTGGGGTGGGAGGTCAGCAGCCGCAGGTGCCGTTGGCGGCGGGCACCTGGAAGCAGCGGTCGCAGGCCTTCGGGCGGGCGGGGACGGTGACCCGGGGCCGGGCGGCCGGGGCGGGGGCCATAACGCGGCGGCTGACGAACCGGGCGGGGTCGTCGAGCGCGTGGGCGGGGATGTGGGGGGTGGAGGCGGCGCGGGCGGTCAGGGTGGCGGCCTGGCCGTCGCTGAGCTTCGCGAACACTGCCTGCTGGGTGCGGTAGTTGTTCCGCTTGCTCTGCCGGGTCCAGCGGGTGGTGATCGTGCCGGTGGTGCCGTCCTGCTCGATCTCGTGCATGGAGGTGAGGAGCTGGGCGCGGACCAGCTTGGCGAGTTCACGGCCGGGGACCAGTTCGGTGCGCTCGGTGGTGGGCTGGCCGGGCTGCCAGATGGTGAGGGTCGAGGTGTAGGTGGCGTTCTCGTCGATCTGGAGCTGGGCGAGAGCGGCGTCCGCGTCGGCGTGGAGGGCGTCGAGGGTGGTGCGGCGGATGTTGGCGCGCATGCGGTCTCCCGGTCGCTGGTGGGTGTGGTGGTTGACTCAAGATCATTCTTTCCAAATCGGCTTGCCTTAGCCAGTTTGGACAAGCCAATTCAATAAAGAGACTTCTAAAAAACCGCAGGTCAGGCGGTCTTGACGGGCTGGGCGTCGCGGGGCAGGTCACAGCTCGGGCACTTCAAGACGTGCCAGTCGTTGTCCCTGCCGCAGGAGCACCACCAGCCGGCGAAGTGCCAGCACCACGAGCCGCCGCCGATGCCGTAGCGGCATTCACCGTCGGGCTGGTAGACGTCGGCGACCCCTTCGGCGCCCCGGCCTTCGTCCCACCACTGCCAGCTCGTGGTGAACACGACCGTGCGGCGCACGCCCACTGCGGCGGGGTCCACGGGCTTCACCTGGGCGCCGGGGCGGCCGGTGAAGAACGACACCGCCCTGTCGGGGTCCTCGTCGAGGAGCGGCCAGCGAATGTGCGCGACGGCCCGCCTTGGGTTGCCCTGGCGGTCGGTGCCGCCCTCGATGAAGTGGACGCTGCTCGGGCTGTCGGAGTAGCCGTCGATGACGTGCACCGTTTCCACGGAGTCGTAGCCGTACTCGTCGGCCAGCTCCAGCGTCCGGGCGGAGAGTCGGCGGACGGTGTCGAGGGTGAAGCGGGGCATCAGAAAGCCGTTCCAGCGGCAGCCAGGGTCCAGCCGCGCGTCGTACGGGCCGAGCGTGTCGTCGATGCAGACTCTGGTCTCGATCTCGCTCATGGTTCGTTCCTTCCGGGCATGGGCGACGGGCGGGACGCCAAGGCGTCCCGCCGGTCGTGGTGGGCTGGTCAGAGGCGGAGCAGGCCGCGGAGCACGTCCATGCCGCTCTGCTCGCGCGGCAGGGTGGGGCGTTCCTCGGCGCGCTCGCGGATGATCACGAGCGTGTCGGCGGGGACGGCGTCGCAGGCTCCGTCCCAGATCGGGCCGTCATACAGGACGACGAGCGGCGTCGCGCGGTCCTCGGCGGTGAGGCTGCGGTGTCCGGCGCAGCCGCAGCCGGTCTTGTCGGGCCGGGGGTCGGCGGTGTACGGGGTGGCGTGGTCGAGCCGGTCGGTGTGCCCGTTCAGCTCGATCGTGGCGGCGAGCACGATGTCGCCCTTGCGGACTTCGCCGGCCGGGATGGCGGTCTCTCCTGGGTTGAGATGCGGGCCCTTGCAGCCCTCGCGGTGTCGCATGGCGTGCCTTCCGGGTGTGGGTCCGGCCGGGACCCCATGGGGTCCCGGCCGGCTGGTCGTGCTGGGCTGTGTCAGTGGCTCTGGGCCGGGTTGATGGCCGTCGTGTGATCGTGGCCGGTCTGCTCGCGGTCGTGCGCCATGCCGCGGGCGCAGGTGGCGAGGTGCCCGGCCCATCCCTTCTGGGGGCCGTCGGGGATGATCCGGTAGACGAAGCAGCGGTGGCGGCAGAACGTGCAGTAGGCGCCGGGCACGGCGTCCTCCTTGTGGGGTGGTCAGAAGAGGGAGGGCGGCGGAGTCGGCCGCTGTGCGCCGAGTTCGGGGATCGTTTCGCCGGTCTGCTCAAGCCACCACTTCGCGAAGTGCAGCCGGTGGCACCAGGCGTCCGCCGGGGGCAGCTTGTCGAGGCGGTCGAAGCAGAGCAGGACCAGGCGGGCACCGCCGTTGCGGCCGGCGAGGCCGGCCAGTTCGGCGTAGATGCGGTCGATGCCGTGGCCGTTCAGGATGCGTCGGTAGCTGAACTCGTAGGCGTCCTGGGGGAGGTTCTGGGCGAGCAGTTCCCGAGTCGGTGTGATGAGCCGGGCGTGGCCGCGCAGTTCGTAGCCGAGCGTGAATCTGGGGTGGCCTGCGGTGGTGCGGATCGGAGCGCCCATCTCGGGCGTGAACTCCTGGTAGGTGCAGGTGGCGAGGTCCATCCTCGTCCTTTCCGGTCTGCGGGTAGTGCTACTTACATTCTTCCCGAATCAGCTTGTGCTAGCCAGATTTCACAAGTCGATTCGGTAAAGAAGTCCAAAAGAGACGCTGGTCAGGTGGTGGTGAACAGGTCGAGCTGGCGGGGCTGGCTGTGGTGCCAGCCGTGAGTGGGCAGTGGGCCGCCGGCCTGGGCGTCGACCACCAGGAGGACGGTGCGCACGTTCGCCCCGGACGGCGCGAACGAGTCGTCGGGCAGCGGGGCGAAGGTGCCCTCGGCGAGGGCGATCAGCTCACGGAACTCGACGGTGGCCCGGTCGCTGTGCCACAGGACCGACTCGGGCATGACCGCGACGAGCGTGCCGTCGTCGTCGAGGAAGCCCAGCGCGTGCTTCACGTGCTGAACGGCCGCCGAGAACGGCGGGTTCATCAGCACTCTGCTGTAGCCGTGGGGGCAGTCGAGCGGGTCCAGGTCGAGGAAGTCCGCGTGGACGATGCGGCGCGCGGCGTCCTGCTCGCGGAGGGCTGCGACGCGCCGCTCGTCGATCTCGACGCAGTCGATGATCGCGCCGCACTCGGCCGCCGGGCCCACGATCGATCCGGTGCCCGCCGAGGGCTCCAGGACACTCATCACCTCGCGGATGCCCGCCTGAGCGAGCATCTCGTCCACCACCCGCGGCGGGGTTGGGTACCAGCCCTGCTCGTACCGGGTGGGGAACTCTCGGCTGGCGAGGCAGGCCCGCATGAACGCCTCCACGTGGAACGGGAAGACGTGGGCGCGGACCGCAGTTCGGCCGTCCCACCGGCCGCCGATCTCCTTCAGGACCTTGTTCACCTGCTCGTAGACGGCGTGGTCCAGCTCGAACGGGATCTGCACCCGGTCGCCGGCGATGACCGTGCGCTCGTCGGTGAGGACGTCGTAGACGCCGCTTGGGATCTCCATCGGACTCCTCCTGGATGGATAGGGGTCTGGCCCCCTGAACGGGGCTTAGATCAGTAGAGGTGGCCTACGGTCTCGTCGACCGCGCGGGCGATGGTGTCGAGGTCGTCGGTCGGCTTGACCGGCAGCGCGAGGGTGTCGCCGAGCTGGTCGTTGCGCAGGAACAGCTCGCCGGTCGGCTGGGCGCCGATGGTGAACGGGGTGCCATCCCAGGCCCGGAGGTGGCCGGTGGTGGCCCAGGGGCCGGGTTCTGCCCCCCACTGGTCGCCGAGGTACGTCAGGGCGGCCTTCGCGATGTCGTACGGAGTGAAGGGGGGCACGTCCAGGTTGTGGAAGCTGACGGGGTCCTTCATGGCTTCTGTCTCCTTGGAGGGGTGGAAGGGGGCGCACCGCAGGGGTGCGGTGCGCCGCGCTGTGGGCGGGTGTCAGGCGTGGGGCTGGCCGGCGGCGGCCCGGATGTGGACTTCGGTGCGGTCGGCGCCGCACTGGGCCACCAGGTAGCGGATCTGGTTGTCCATGCCGCTGTTGTTGAGGTCGGCGGCCTGCCTGCCTGCTTCGTCGTAGGCGGCGTCGGAGTCGACGTCGTCCCACGAGCCGGTGTTGCTCTCGTCGCTGGCGTAGCGGGCGGCGGCGTCGTGTACCGCTTCGTCGAGGTCAAGCGGTTCGAGGCCGAGGGCCTCGGCGAGGGCGATCAGGCGGGCGGCTGCCTCGGTCTCTTCCGAGGTGAGCTGGGGACTGGCTTCGATGTCGATCACTTGCTGCTCCTGGGGGTGGGTCCCGCCCTCGGGGCGGGGCCGCTGGGGTGGGTGTCAGGCGTCGGCTTCGGCGTCGCCGGCGGCGACCGGGGTGGCGGCCTCAGCGTCGTCGTCCTCGGCGACCGTGGCGGCGGCCTCGGCGTCGGGGTTGACGGTCAGGCCGCTCGCGCGGACCTCGGCGACCATCTCGGCCTTCCGCAGGTTGGCCATGGCCTTGGTCGCGATGTCCTGGAGGTGCTTGATCCGCAGGCGGTGGCCGCCGATGCCACCGGGCGTGCCGACGAGCAGCAGGGCGAGTTCCTCCGGGTCCGATGCGGCGAGCAGCGAGAGGATCTCGCCGGCCTGGCCGAGCTTCTCGATCTTCCCGACCAGCTTCGAGCGGTCGGCCAGGATGCGGTCGCGCTCCTCGTCGGGCAGGTCGAGGGAACCGGGCAGCGAGTCCTGCCCCTTGTCCTTGCGGGAGGCGGCGGCCTCGTCGGACAGGACGAAGAAGCTGCCCTGTTCCTGCTGCCGCTTCTCCTCGGTGTGCAGGGCCTGCGCGAAGCTCTCGGCGTCCCGGGCCGACTTGAAGTCGCCTCGGACCCACTTCGACAGGAACCGGACCTGGTTGGCGGTGGCTAGCTTCCCGACGTACCAGGCGAGGCCGACGGGGAGCTGGCCCTTCACCAGGGCTTCGCGGGCCTCGGGGCACAGGTTCAGCAGGTCGATCCGCCACTGGACGTAGGCGGCGGACTTGCCGACCAGCTCGGCGATCTCGTCGACGGTGTAGCCGGCCTCGGCCAGCTTGTGGAAGGCCTTCGCTTCCTCGACGGGGGTCATGTCCGCGCGGCCGACGTTCTCGGCGACGGCCATGGCGAAGGTCTCGCGGCCGTCGCCGACGCCGTGCATGACGACGGCCTTCATCGTGGTGAGGCCGGCCATCTGGGCGGCCCGCCAGCGGCGCTCGCCCATGATGATCGTGTACCGCTTGGCGTCCTCGTTGTAGCGGACGTTGATCGGCTGGAGCTGGCCGAGCTTCTTCATGGACCGGGCGAGGTCGGCGAGGTCGGCCTCGTCGAAGTGCTCGCGGGGCTGGCCCGGGTCGCGGTCGATCTTGCTGGTGGGGAGGGTGCGGAACTGGGTCCGCTTCTCGTTCTCGTCGCCGGCCTGGGCGGGGATCGCCTTCTTCGCGGGGGCCGGCTTCTTCGCGGGCGTCGCCTTCACGGGGGCCCTTTTGGCCGGCTTCTTGGCAGCCGGGGCCCTCTTCGCGGGGGCCTCGGGGGCGGTGGCCGTGGTGGTGGCCTCGGGGGTGGTGGCGGTGGTCATAGCGCGTCCAATCGCTAGGTGGTGGGGTGGTTTGATCTACTTTCATTCTTTCCGAATTGGCTTGCCCTATCCAGTTTTAACAAGCTGATTCGGTAAAGAGACGTCTAAGAAGCCCGCAGGTCAGAGGCGGTTTGCGGCCTCTACTCCCCCTCGCGGGCGTCGGTGATGTGGTCCTCGTCGATGTCGAGGAACCGGGCGAGCTGGGCGGGGCTGTCGAAGCGGCCCTTGAGGGTGGCCAGGACCGTGTCGTTGGTGCCGGTGACCTCCACCAGGTCGTCGTGGAACTCGACGTCGACCTGGCCGTGGCGGATGACGGCCCGCATGAGGGTGGCGAGAGCCTGGTCGCCGGTGGGACCGTCCCCGGCCAGCGGGATGTCCAGGGCGGTGTTGCCCGACAGGTGGGCCAGGCCGGACTGGGTGATCTCGACGGCCTGGCCGTCGTGGAGGCTGCGCGTGGAGTCGACGCGGACCCAGCCTGCCTGGACCAGCTCGTTGACGGTCGGCGGGGAGATCATGCCGCCGGGGCTGTCGATGAAAACCGGGTGAGGTACGGCCGCGAACTGGCGGACGTCGCCGGCCGCGATGATGGCGAGGGCCCTCAGCTGGAGGTCGGTGGGTTCGGTGGTCATGGGGCTGTGTCCCTTCTGGTGGGTCGCGTTTGGCCCTGCCGGGTGGTTGTGGTGGTCGGTTCCGTGAACTGAGCTGAGACGGGCTGTGAGGCGGCCGGATCGGGGCGTTCGGCCTGCGTGGAGAGCGGTCCCGCGCGAGGCCCGACGCGGCCGGGCGGGCGGGGTGGGGCCGGCCGGGCGAGGCCCGGCCGGCGGGCCCGGGTCAGCCGGCCAGGATGGCCTCGCCGAGGGCCGTCAGCTGGACCTTCTGACCGACGTACAGGGAGGTGGAGGTGTCCTTCGTGGCCCAGCCCTGGCTGATGGCGAACTCGACCATGTCCTTGCGCGGCTTGGTGCCGTTGGTGACCTGGACGATCGCCTGCCCGACCTTCATCTCCTGGAGCTTGACGCCGTTGTCCCGGATGGCCTCCAGGGTCCGCTTCTGCGCCTGGGTCGCCTTCGGGACGTCGACCGGGGCGGGCGCGGGAGCCGGCTCGGGCTCGGCCTGCGGGATGGCCTCGGCCGGGGCGTCGGCGAACCGCTCCAGGAGGCCGTCGGTGGTCGCCAGGAAGTGCTGGGCGGCGTCAATCTCCATGCGGGCGGCCTCGTTGCGGATCTGGCAGGTGCTGGAGCCGGGCGAGCGGGTCAGCAGCTGGCGGGTCAGAGTCTTGCGCATGTCGGCCAGCGCCTCGCGGAGGCCGGCCGTCTCGGCGTGCGCGAGGACCTGCCTGAACGGGAGGGCCTCCGCTGCGGCTTCCATGGCGGACCGGACACGGCTGGTGTCGACCGCCTGCCCGAGGTCCGTCAGGCAGTCGGCCAGCTTGGTGCGGGCGACTTCCTCACGGCTCAGGTACGTGCTGGCGATGGACTCGAAGACCTGGGTGAGGCTGGTGGTCATGACTGGCTCCCATTCCGTGCTAGTTGGTGTGTTTTGAACTACTTTCATTCTTTCCGATATGGCTTGCCCTAGCCAGTTTTGACAAGCCGATTCGGCAAAGAATCGGACAAGAAAGTCCCAGTTCAGGCGGCCCGGGAGTCCCCGTTGACCAGCTGCTCTACGCGACCCACCGCGTAGGCGATGGCCATGTGAGCGGCGGCGTCATCCCTGCGTTCGACCATGATGCGGCGGTGCTCGACGGCGCGGGGCCAGAGGTCACCTTCGGCCAAGGTGTCACCGCAGGCCACCAAGGCATTCGGGCCCATCCCCCACACGATCATGTTGACGGCGCACCCGGCTGCGGCCAGAGGGTCGATCTCCTGCGCGAACCAGGTGAAGCGGGCGGGGTCCAGGCCCATGCCCCGCAGGTGCTGGGCGGCGGAGCGGACCATGCCGCCTGTGCCGGCGCACGGGTCGAGGATCGAGTAGCCCTCGCGGATCGCCTCACGGTCGTCGCCGATGACCTGCGCGGCCATCATGTCGCACACCTCGGGCGGCGTGTGGTACTCGCCGAGGCCCTGCCGAGCCGTGTTGTGGCGCAGGCTGGTGACCGTCCACGACATCAGGTCGATCCAACTGTTTGCCTCCGGGTCCGCGTGCCCGGTGTGGTCGAGGGCGTTGTGGTCCAGCGCTGCGCGGAACGTGGCCCGGATCGCTGCCAGCTCGTTCGGCGTGTGCCGGTCCTCCTCCGCCCAGCGGAACAGGACCGAGGCGGTGTCGATCAGGTCGGGTCGCCGCATCCACCAGTAGGCGGCGACCTCCCGGACGCAGGCGAGGAGCTGCTGGGCGTCCAGCCCCTTCAGGAACTCGGCCAGGGTCCGCGGGTGTCCCTTCAGCGGCCACAGGACGAGGGTCGCGACGATGCCGAGCGGGATCTCCATGCGGTTCCCGCCGTGAGCCCGATGCCAGGCCGTGGAGACGGCCTCACCGAATGTGGGGCCGTCGGCGGGGCGGATGCTGAACTCCGGCCGGGGGCGGGACGGGGCCTGCGGGATGAGGGCCGGCTGCTGCGGCTGCGGCGGCATGGCCACTGTGGTGGCGTACTGGCCGGCGGTCGGCCTGGGCAGGCTGATCGTCTTCTCGGGCTTCGGTGCTTCGGGCTCGCCAAGGTGGGCGAACAGGTCCAGCTGTTCCATGAGGTGCCTCCGTGCAGGCATGAGGCGGCCCGGCACCCTTTCTGGTGCCGGGCCGGGGTGAGAGGGTTCAGATGCGGGTGGCGGCCATGGCGGCCTCGACGATCGGGAAGGTCTCGCCCCAGGTGGCCTCGATGTCGAAGAACTCGTCGCCGCCGTATCCGTCGCGGCCCGCGATGTACGCCTTGCCGCTGCCCTTGGGGAGCCGGACCGTGTACCGGTAGCCGTCCTCGACGCTGACCTCGGTGGTGAGGCCGAGGTTCGAGCGCGTCCAGTACGTGGCGGTGGCGGCTGCGGCGAAGACGGCGGTGATCGTGGCGGCGTCCATGGCGGGCTCCCTTTCCTGTCAGGGTGGGGTGATTTGAACTACTTTCATTCTTCCCGAATCGACTCACCCTAGCCAGTTTTAACAAGTCGATTCGGTAAAAGAACTTCTAAGAAACCCACAGGTCAAGCGCCTGCCGCTGGAGGACTCACGCAGTCCGCAGGTCGGTCCACTCCTTCCCCCAGTCGGCGCCCGGGGTGCCCTCGAACGACTCGCCGGCCACCACGTAGCAGTCGAGCATCCCGGTGTCCGTCAGGTGCCAGGCGAGGGCCTTCGCCCACGCGGACTCCGTGTCGTGCCCGTTCACCACGTACGTGGTGGGCTTCTCTCCGTCGTGCCGCTCGACGCCCGCGATGGTCACGGTGAACGGGCGGGGCTGCTCGCTCCAGTCGTCCCGGAAGCCGCGGTACAGGGGCTCGCTACCGAACCGCTGCGGGGTCCCGATGTGCTGCTGCTTGTTCATGCTCGTCTTCCTGTTCTCGTGAGGCGCCGCCCCGGTGCGGGGCGGCTTGGGGCTGTGGGGTGGCGCTGTCACCAGCCGGGCGCCACGGGCTCCTCGTACGGGGACGGCGCTTCCGGGCCGGTCTCGTACAGGTCGTCCTCGTAGTGCTCGCACCACGGCTTGCACGGCTCGTGCTCGTGAGCCTCGCAGCCGTCGCACTGGAGGCACTCACCGCCGGTGGAGCAGATCGGGCAGGTCTTCTCGGTCATGTCGTCTTCCTTCCTGGTCGGGATCGGTCAGCGGGTGAGGTGCGTCCGGAGCGCTTCGCCGGCGGCTCGTACACGGTCGGCGGTCCAGCCCGAGCCGGTCAGCGTCAGCCGGGCCAGCTCGTGCCTCGGGCCGTCGACGGCGACGATCTTCACGCTCATGGTCCGCACGTCGACGCCGAAGCGGAGGTCCCCGGCGGCCGGGGGTGTCATCTCCGCCGCCTGCCGCCAGTGGACCGACACCCGGTGCTCGTCGGCGCCTTCCGGGCCGGGGCAGGCGTGGGAGATCGCGTTCAGCAGCTCCTCGCCGTGCGCGCACCCGTCGTGGTGGTGCAGGATGGCGACCCGGGTTCCGTTCATCCGGAACGAGTGCCGGGTGAACGACGGCCACGTGCGGCTCGTGATGTCGCAGCCCCACGCGGGAACGCGGGCCGTGCGCTCCAGCCAGAAGCCCTCACCGTGCTCGTCGACGTAGAAGCGGCCGAGGTCCCAGCCGGGCACGCGCGCGGCCTCGTCCCACGACCAGGGCCGCCGGTTGCGATAGTCACGCTCGTCGGGGCCGGTCGTGACCCACAGGCGCCATCCGTCCGGGCCGGTGAACCCCGGGCCGTCCGAGTAGAGCGGCTCGACGCGGACCAGCACCCGGGGGGCGTTCACCTCGACCACGGTGGGCTGCTTGCGCAGCGCCGCACGCACCGGGCAGTCCCCGCACGCGCCGTTGCGAATGCAGGACCCGTGGCCGCCCCAGCGGGCGCGGCGGGTGTCGTACGCCTCCAGCAGTGCAGCCCATCTGCGGGGCCGCAGGGCGCACTGCGCGCCTGTGCCTCCGTGGGCGTTGAGGCTCAGCCGGTTCCACCCCTTCCCGTCGGGGCCGCCGGCCGGGGCCTGGGGTTCGGGCAAGTAGATCGGCACGTCCGTTCCTTTCTGTGGTCGGGGTCCGGCCCTGGGCGGGGCCGGACGCGGGGCGGTCAGTGGCCGAGGTAGGCCGGGGCCTTGCCGCGGTTGCAGGGCCGCTCGTTGTCGACGGTGACGGCGGCGGCCAGGCGCTCGTGCTTGCGGTGCAGGGCGATCAGCCCCGTCAGGGCCGCGTTCAGCACCTCGTCGTCGCGGGAGTTCAGGTGGCCGTGCTCGATGATCGCGAGGCGGCGGGCGCGCAGGTCGATGTCCTGCCGGGCGAGCTGGACGCTGACCGCGTTCAGCGGCTCCATCGTCGGCAGGACTCCAGTGATCGGGGCGGTGGCGTAGCCGAGGACCGCGGCCGGGATCATGAAGTCGTGCTGGGCGAGCAGGTCGGTGGCCTCCCGCACGGCGTCGGCCGCCGGCTGGGGGATCTGACCGGGCTCGTCCACGGGGGACGTCTGGAGGGCTATCGCGGCGTCCTCGATGGCCCCGGCGAGCGTCTCGATCATGTAGCGCTGCGGGTGGTAGGCCCGGCCGCGCACGACGGCGGCGAGGGCCATCAGGCGGCGAGCGCTTGCGAGGTAGACGGACATGGTCGGTTCTCCTTCGCGATCAGGCCGCGGCGACATAGCGGGCGGCCACGGCGTGGTAGCAGCGGACGGAGCGCAGACCGGCCGGGCAGTTGCACTGGCCGGTGGCTGCGGTCCGGTAGACCTCGGAGCCGTCATCGGAGACGACGAGGAAGATCCGGTTCTGGCGGAGCGGGACGACCGCACCCAGCTCCAGCAGTTCGAGTGCCTTCGTGATCTGCCACTTCGGGTGGGTGGTGTCGGTGCGCGCGCTGCGGCGGACCCTCAGGCGGCACTTCGGGCCGTAGCCGTCGGGTGACGGCTTGCGGAGCGGGCGGCGGCACTTCAGGCACCTGCCGTGCTCGGTTGTGGCCGTGGTGCCGCGCATGTCCGCTCCTGTCGTGTGGTGGTGGTTTGAACTACTTTCATTCTTTCCGAATCAGCTTGCCCTAGCCAGTTTTAACAAGTCGATTCAATAAAGAAGGGGCAAAGAAAACCGCAGGTCACAGCCCTGCGGCTCCCTCGCCTACTGGCCCGCCGACCGCTTACAGCGGTCGTGCCGGTGGCAGTTGCACAGCCCGCAGGCGGCGCACATCCAGTCGGCCTCCAGGCCACACAGTCCGCACCCTCCGGTCAGCTCCAGCTCCAGGTCGTCGAGGAAGCTCGCACGGGCGATGACCGCTTCGCGCTGTTCGCGGTTCATGGGTGTCCTCCGGGTTCGGTCAGGCGGCCGGGGTCGGCAGGACCCGCTCAACGGTCACGACGTCCCACGCGGCAGTCTCGACGGGCACCGCGAACGCCCACTGGCCGCGGTAGGTGCGCCGGCCGTCCTCCTCGGTGGCGCCCCGGACGAGCGCCCACCACTCGGCCTGGCCGGCGTCCGCGATCCGCGTGCCGGTGCCGACGATCCGCAGACGGGCGCCGAACGCGTGCAGGACGTCGCCGGGCTCGACGAGCATGCGCGGGACCTCGATAGGGGCGGGCTCGCCGGCGGCGATCCGGGCGGCCTGGGCGGCGGCCGGGTCGGCGAGCGTGCAGTCCGCCTCGATGGCGGCCTGCTCGGCCCGCTCGACGCTGGGGATGTAGAGGCCCCGGGCGTACTCGCGAGCCGGCCTCCCGAGCTTCGCGTACGCATGGAAGGTGCCGTGCTCCTGGGTGATCGCGACCGGCCAGACGCCGACGACGAACGCGACGGCGCGCTCGGAAGCGACGACCAAGACATCGCCGTCGGCGACCTGGTCCTGCTCGATGGCCGCACGGGCGTCGGCGGTGCTGGCGAAGTGCCACACCGTCGGCTTGGCCGCCTCGTCGACCTCCCGGGCGGTGTCGACGGCGTCGACGATCTGGGGGAGCTGGAGGGCGGCGCCGGCCTGGGGGGTGCCCTGGGCGAGGCGCTCGGCGTAGCTGCTGCTCATGGTCGGTCTGTTCCTCTCTGGGGTGGGTGCCGCCCGCCGGGTGGTGGGCGGCACCGTCGGTGGTGGCTACTGGGCGCGCTCGATGATCTGGATCGTGTCGGTGTCGACCATGTGGACGCCACGCCCGTCGCTCAGGACGGTCCGGTCGCGGCCGTCGCTGCTGACCCCTCCGGGCCAGGGCTCACGGTCGACACGGACGCGGATGACGCTCCCGTGGGTGCTGCCGGACGCGACGCCTTCCACGAGGTCGCCGACCTGGATGTCGAGGGGGGTGCCGTGGTTGCTCACGGGCGATTCCTTCCTGTCTGGGGCTGTTTGTGGTGCCACATTCATTCTTGCCAAATCAGCTTGCCCTAGCCAGTTTTCCCTAAGAGATTTGACAAAGAAACGGCAAAGAATCGATGCTGGCCGTCACCCTCACTCGGTTTGACCAAATCAGCTCGTGAAAGACTGACGCCATGGCCAAGCCCTACTTCGGCAAGCAGCCGCTGCCCGACTACCAGCCCAGCGATACAGTCCGTGCCGCCCTCAAGGCATGGGAAGAGGCGCTCAAGCGGGAAGAGGAGACGCGCCACGCAGCCCGCAAGGCGCTCGCCGACGAGCTGAAGGCCGACACCGACCTCCCGTACGCCGCCGTGGCCGCGCACCCGCTCGTGCCGTGGACGGAGGCGACGCTGCGCATCATCGGCCAGGAGTACAAGGTGCCGCCCCGGCAGCCGAACAAGGCCAAGCAGGCAGCCAAGGACGACTAGCCCCCGACAACACCAAGGGCCGCACCGGAGCACCAGTGCGGCCCTTCGTCGTTCCCTGCGCGGCGGGAAGTCAGCCGGCCTTGACCCAGAGCCCGATCAGCAGCGCCAGGACGATCCCGACCGACGCGACCTTCTCCCAGGTCTCCATATCGCGCCACCCCTTCGGCGTGTACTGCACCCGGATGACCTCCTCGCCGTCCGGGTGGTGACCGCCGTGGAACTTACGCCGGTGGACGTGGCCCTCGGCTTGCGCTGCCGCTTTCGTCTCGACCGGCAACGACGTCGTCCGGCACAGCGGACAGCGGTACGCGTACGGCCCGCCCACGGGCGCCCTCCTCACTCGCGCGTCGTCACCGCTCATGATGGAGGACGTGCCGCCCGGCTGGCTCATGATTGCCTCGCTTTCACTATTCGTACGGTCCGTTCGATTCCCTGCGTCTGCGGGTCAGCCCGCGTCTTCGAGGCGCTCCATCACCCACGCGGTTGGGCCCCGCGAGGCGTCGTTCACCAATCGGTATCCGCGTGCAGCGTCTTCGGCCGTCCATCCGTCCGGGGGCGTCTCAACTCCTCTCCGACCACTCTCCGCGCTCTCCGCCTCCGGAGATTTCCACAGGTCAGCGGCACTCTTCGGCCTGCTCTCCGCCTCCGGAGAGTGCTCCTGACCGCTTCCAGGGGAGGGGGGCGGGGGCAGCTGGTCGCGGTGGATGCCGGCCCGCCCGGCGACCCCCCTCGCGCGGAAGGTGCGGGAGGGGTCGAAGCTGGCGTCGATGAGCACCTTCCGGAGCTGCTTGTCGTCGGCCTCCGCCAGGCCGGGGAGACGCTCCCGCATGGCCGGTCGGAGGGTCGCCAGATGCACCCCGTTATCGTCGCCGGTCAGCTCCCGTATCAGGGCCGTCAGCGGGGGCTCAGCGGGGGCCTGGTCGGCGGTCTCGGCGGGGGCCTCTGCGGGGGCCTTGCTGGGGGTGCGGCGCAGCAGTCGGACGAGGCCCTTGCGGCGGCTCACCGGGGCGGTGTCCTGGCCCTTCTCCGGGGCCTTCTCTGCGGGCTTCGGCTGCTCGGGCTTGGCCTTGCCCAGGAGCCGGTCGAACAGGCCCCGACCGGTCATGACCGCCGCCTGGACCCACGCCCAGGCCATGCCCGTCAGCGCGAGAGTGCCGAACTGCTGGACGGTGTGGACGGCGACGAGGAGGACCAGGACCACTCCCCCGAGCCGGGCGGGGATCGACCACTTCTCGCCGTAGCTGCCGTTGAGCCACCCGTAGAGCAGGCCGACGAGTGTCCGCGTCCCGGCCCAGAACCACCGCGCGACGGCCGCGATGCCCGCCGCGGTGCGACGCGCAACGCTGGCCGCCGGCTTGCGGCTCGCTGCGATGCCCTGCCGTGCAACGCCTGCAACGGCTTTCGGGTCGGCGTACGGGCGCAGGTCCGGCATCGCGAGCGCGCGCAGCCGCGCGGGCCTCTCCCCCGGCTCGGGCTCATCGTCGGGGTCGAAGTCGTCGACCGGCTCAGGATCAGCGGGCGGCTCATGCTCGCGGGCGGGCTCAGGCTCACGGGGGGTGTGAGCCGGGGCGTGGTCGGCCGTGAGCCCGGCGGTGAGCTGAGCCGTCTCACCGTCCGGGCCGGGAGCCTGCGTCCTGGTCGTCATGAGCCGGCGAAGTGCATCGCGATGGCGTGGATCCGCTGGGCGAGGATCCCGAAGCCTCCGCCGGCGCCCGCCATGATGTGGACCAGGATGATGCCGACCACGGCGACCTGCCTGCGGGTGAGCCCCACCCAGATCAGGAACACGATGAACAGCAGGGCGAGGCCCGGCAGCGTGACCCCCGGCACGATGGCGTGGGCCAGGCCGACGAAGTCTCCCATGACGAGCTGCGGGACCACGGTGAACGGCCAGCCGGCGGCCGTGTAGCTAGCCCCGGCCAGCATGCTGAGGCCGAGTGTCCACCACCAGCTGAGCGGCTTGCCCTTGGCGTTCGGGGCCTTCTGCTCCCTGGTGCCGAAGATCAGGATGGCGGTGAGCACCAGAGCGAAGGAGACGATCCCGATCGCAGGGATCACGGTCTTCACAGTCTGTCCTTTATGTACGAGGGGTGGCGGGGTCAGATCTCGATGGGGTTGCCGTACAGGAACGCGCCGACGACGAGGCAGACGGTCAGGGCCCGGGTGGTCCAGGCGATGAGGAACCAGGACCGGCGGGTCGCGCGGTCAAGGGAGACGGCGACGATCGCGATGACGCCCCAGAAGTAGACGTCGGGGTTGTCCTGCAACCGGCCGGGGTGGTGCGCAACGCTGGCCGTTGCTGCCTCCACGAACTGGGGGATGCCGAAGTACCAGCCGGCCACGAAGCCACTGCCGGCGAACAGCAGCCACTTGCGGTGCGGCTTGATCTCGCGGACCAGCTCGCCGAGGGACTTCTTCTCCCTCTGGTGGTACAGCGGGACGGGCGTCGCGAACGGCGGCCGGGTGGGCTCGCGGTCCGGGCGGCGCACCCTCGCGATCCACTTCCCGCGCCGCCTCTCCCCCACTGGCTCGTCGTAGTCGCTGGGCTCGTCTTTGTCTTCTTCACCAGGTTCGTCGTCGGGGGCGGCCTGCTTCTCGACGGGGCGCGGGCGGGGCCGGGGCGGCGGGGCGGGCTGCTCGGCGGGCTCTTCCTGGTCCGGCTGGTCGTCGGTGGCGGGCTCCTCGGCGGCCAGGGCCGGTGGGGCGGGCTCGTCGCCGAGCTGCGGCTTGTCTTTCGCCCACCAGTCGGGCAGGCGGCCACTCCCCCGGCGCGGGGCGGGTGCCGGGACGTCGGGGGCGTAGTCGGGGCGGGGCGGGATCACGACGGCGGGCGCGGGCTGCGGCTCCTCCTCGGCGGCGTGGCCGGCGGGGCGGACGCCGCGCGCGCGCAGCGTGGCCCGGACGGCGCTTTCGTTCTGGTCGGGTTGCGTCTGGTCGGTCATGCGTAGGACCCCTGTCCTTCTCCGTTCAGCTGGTGTGCTTCGGTCAGCCGCGCGCCCGCGGTGACCTCGTCGACGTCGAGCAGCAGGGCCGCGCTCGACGGGGTGAGCCGGTCGCCGGCCTTGAGCCAGTCGGCGAGCTTTACGACACGTCGCGCATGCGCCAGTCGACGGCCAGCCGTGGCCGGGCTCACGCCCAGCAGTGGCGCTGTGTTGGTCTTCGTGAGCCGCTCCCCGTTCCGAATGCGGGTCGCAAGCTCGATGATCTGGATCTGCTCGATGTCGAGCGGCGGCTCAGGCTCACGCTCGCCGCTCGGCTCAGACTCAGGCTCGTCGTCCGCTTCCCGCTCGTCATCGGGCTCTCGCTGCTGGTCGCCGACGGGCTCACGGTCGCTGTGAGCCGGGCTCGCGCCGGGCGCACCGGTCTGCTGCTCGCCGGCGCGCAGGGCCGGCGGCTTCGTCAGCGACAAGGCAAGCCGCGCAGGCTCGCCGGGGTCCGGCTCAGGCTCACGCTGGTGAGGCTCAGGCTCACCCGGCTCAGGATCGGGCTCGTCGTCGGTGAACCAGTGGATCGCGGGCGGCGCGGAGGGCTCACGGGCGGGCTCACGCTCGACGCGCTGGGCGGGCTCAACCGTGGGAAGAGCCGGAACCGGCGGGCCGACGGCGAGCATGTCGCCGAGCGCCAGATCCGCGCCTGCGGTGAGCCGGACCCGCTGCACCCCGATCAGCTCGACGCCGAGCTGCGCGTCACCCTCCCCCGCCCGACGCATGAGCCACCAGGCAACTAGCGCGGACCAGCTCTGTACCCACTTCCAGGGGTGCCGCTCGGCGCGCGCACGGTGGTACGCGATCCGCCGCATGATCGCGGCGTTGCGGCGCTGCGCCTCAACGTCGACACGCGTGCGGTAGACGACCATCCGCCGCGCGACCAGACCGAAGCCTTCGGCCGCGATGCACATAGCCATGGGCGTGATCCCGTACACGACCGCCTCGGTCGTGGTGTCGGCGAGCATGACGCCGGTGGCCGAAGCGGTGGCGGGCACCGCCCACAGCCCGGCCCTGACCGGCCAAGGCGCGGCCTGCCCGAACATGATGAGCAGCACCATCACCAGGGCGAGGACAAGCGTCGCGCCCTCGCCGGCCGCGACGACGCCAAGCGCCGTCGCACGGCGGGCCGGCCCGAACTCGCTCTCGACATTCGTGAACGTGCCCCAGGCGCCGAGCCCGGCGAAGCCGACCATCGGGACTGTCGCGGCGATCAGAACGGCGCGCTGCCCTCCGGAGAGCTTGCGCGTCTCGGTCATGGCTCTGCCCTTCACGAGTGGTCGAGACGGTCACAGGAAGGCCGGGCCCTGCGGAACAAGGGGACGGACGCATGGCCCGGCCGGTCTGGGTGCCGGTCCGTCAGTCGGCGATGGCGTCGGGGCCAAGGCTGTCGGGGATCTCGCCCGCGCGGAGAGTCTCGGCAATCGCGCGGTACTCCACCGCCCTGCCTCGGGCGATCGCGGCGGCCCGACTAGCGCAGGCGCGCGTGTGGTCGCTGCCGGTCAGGGCGGCGGCGCGCTCTCCGTCCTTCGCTGCGGCCTCGGCGCGCGCCGCGGCGACCTTCTCGAAGTAGTCGGCTTCCTCATTGAGGCGTTCTTGAGTGATCTCTGACATGGGCCTCACCCTTCTCGGTCGGTTGTGGGAGGCCGGCCGGACCCTCCCTGGGAAGGTCGAGGGCCCGGCCGGTAGGTGACGGTCAGCGGCGCCGGCCAACGTCGACCGGGATCCCGGCGGCGTCGCCCAAGCGCGCGACCCGCGACCTGTGCCGCGCGCGCCAGCCAGCCGCCAGCTCGGCCTCACCGACGTGCCGCTTCGCGGCCTTCTCCTGCTCCCGCGTAGGCGCTGACACCGGGCGAGTAGCGCGGACCCCCGGTCAGCGCCTCCCGCAGTCGACCGAAGGCGCTCACGCGGTCCGCCTCTCCCCGGGCGACTCGGCACTCGCCTTCGCGTGAAACCGAGCCGACTCCCTCTGCCCGAGCGCGGCGTCCGCGCGGGCGGCCCGGTCCTTCGGCGTACCCCGGTCCTCGCGGCATGCGCGCACCGTGGCCGGCTGCGCGACAGTCTGGTTCGGCGTCCTGATGCTGATCCGGCGGGGGCTCATCCGCGCACCTTCCTCAGCACGCGCTCGCCGTACTCGCCCTCCGTCTCACCCGGCTCGGGGTCCGGGAAGACCGCGAGGACCGCACGGGAGAACTCGACACCGGCGCCCTTCGTCCGCAACGCGATGAACATGAACAGGGCCTTCTCCGACGCCGGGTCGGTGGGCGTCACGGTGCACAGCACCTCGGCGATCTCGACCACCTTCGCGCGGACGGCGTCGCTGACCTGCCCGGCTCCCGCCGGTTCTTCTGCATGGGCGCCAGGCGCCCGGATAACCTTGCTCACGTTCGCACTCCTGGTAGCTCAGGCGGGCGACCGGCGCCGGGCGGGCCTTCCACAACACCGCCCGGCGCCGATTCATTTGACGGAACGAAGTCGAAGGAGCCGACCTCGCAGAGCCAAACCCTAGGGCTTGTACTCGTAGAGATGCAAGCCCTAGGGTTTGCCCTGCCTCGGTTGCGCTCTCGCAAGGAAGGGAGCCGGCGTGTCGCACGAGCCCGAGGCCACAGGACAGGACTCCGAGGAGGTGAGCCGGTTGGTGGACGCCATCGAGGCGTTCAGAGCCATTGAGGACCCGGCCGAGCGAACGAAGGTCGCTTCCGAGGCTCTGCGTCGGTGGCCTGACCTGCATTCGGAGCTACGAAGCATCCGGCAGGACAGCGTCCTGCAACTACGGGACCAGGGGCTCACTTGGCCGCAGATCGCCACGATCATCGGCGGTGGCATCAAGCCCGAGCGTGCGCAGCAGATCGGCAAGGGGCTGAGCGGCGCGCAGCGGAAGAAGAACGAGCGGGCCGCCAAGGCAGAGAGGGAGGAATGACCGCTTCACAGACGTTCCCCGTCAGTGTGCTTCCGCCGGCCGAGACCGGCGGGCGCTCAGCTGTGTACCGCGTCTTCGACACCGGCGGACGGCTGCTGTATGTGGGCAGCAGCGAGCGCCCACGGCAGCGGTGGCACGAGCACAGGAGTCGCACGGTCTGGTGGCCCCTGGCACGGGCGTACTCGCTGGACTGGTTCGAGGATCGGGCGGCGGCGTACACCGCTGAAGCACGGGCCATCGTTGCTGAGCAGCCCGAACTGAACCAGGTATGGCGCCCGCGCCCCGTACCATCGCCCGAGGCGACCCCCGAGGCATGGCGGGTGCTAGACGCGCTGCGAGCCATCGAGCAGATGGACGATCCCGCGCGACAGGCGCGGGCGATCACCGAGGTACTGAAGGTGCAGTCGGACAGCGGGCCGAAGCTGAAGGAAGCACGGCGGGCCTGGGTGCTCGGGCAGCGCGCGAAGAAGGTCACGTACCGCGAGATCGCTGAGACGCTCGGCGTCTCGATCAGCACGGTGCAGGACGTCGAGCGCGGCTACTCCGGGTCGGGCAAGAACCGACCGCGAACGGGACGGCGCATGAAGTCGGCAACTGGCGAACCAGGCGGGACCGTTGGGACGTCCGTGAAGAGTGAGTCAGTGAGCGGTGGCGAGGCATCGTCGAGCGACTGAAGCGTTCATCGGTCGTTTATCCGTACCGGAGGGGCACGGCGGTCGTGCTCTCTCACGTCAAGGAGCGAGGAATCATGAGCAAGGTCCGTTTAGCCGTGGGTGCTGCTGCCGTTGTGCTGGCGGTGGGCGCGCTGGCCGGGTGTGGGGGGTCGGACGATTCGTCGAAGCCGGCGGCCAGGGGCGGTAGCGCCGCGTCGGCGTCGGCCGATGGGGATTCGAGGCCGTCGCCGTCTCAGCCGGCGACGGCCCGGCAGGTGTTCACGAAGCTGTCGGGCGAGGTCACTGCGGCGAAGCTGAACACTGTGGTCACGGCCGAGAACGACCCGAACAAGTTGCTCGGCCGTCCGGGTCAGTACACGTCGAAGGTCACGTTCACTGACTCGCGGATCGCGGCGGCGGACGTCGAGGGCCTGGACAAGGACGACTCGCTGCGCGGCGGGGCCGTCGAGGTTTTCGGAAGCGCGGGGGACGCGAAGGCGCGAGCCGACTACATCGAGTCGGTGACGAAGTCGATGCCGGCGCTCGCCGAGTACCACTACCTGGACGGGCCGGTGCTGGTACGGGTCTCCCACTACCTGACGCCGCAGCAGGCGACCGAGTACAGGTCGGCACTCGGACAGCACTGAAGATCCCGACGCGTTGTCGGTAACCCCGTACGCTGGTGGGGCGCGTCCACGCAACAAGGCCCCCGGCTGCTGCCGGGGGTTTTGCTTGAGCCCGGGTCAGTCGATGGCGGGCGGGCTGTCCTGAGGCATGTCAGCGTTTGATGCGTCCGCGGATGGCGAGGACTCCGAGAGCTAGGAGGGTGGGTTCGAGGAGGCGGGAGGTCATCTCGATATAGGTGCCGGCGGTGGTGAGGTTCTGTCCGCTGGAGCGGAAGACGACCGAGTTGATGGCGACGCGGGTGGCTTTCTCCGCGCGCGCCCAGGTGATGCGTTTGGGCCAACCGCCGCGCAGGGCGGGGTCCGGGGTGCTGGTGTTAAGGCTGATCCTGCTGCCGTTCAGGGTTCCGGTGGTCGCCGGGTCGGGATCGTGGGTGGGAAGGCCGACGCCCATGAGGAACAGCACGGTCAAGGTCATGGCGGCGAGCAGCCAGGTGAAGGCACGGGAGGCGCGCAGGCCGTAGCCGGACAGCAGCCAGTACCCCCACAGCAGGCGGCGTTCACCCTTCGAGGTGCCGCTCGTGTCGTGGCGGCGCATCTCGCATTCGCCGTAGTAGAAGTCAGCAGCGCCAGGTTCGTTCTTGCCGTCCTCGAACGCTTTGCGCAGGTGCCGGTACAGCGCGGCGGCGTCTTCTGGGCCGGGGGTGCCGGCCGGGTCGGCATGGTGCGGTCCCGGACGCCACAGACGGGGGTCCGATGCCTCGCCTGCGGGAAGAGCGGGCTGGCCGGCGGTGCGGGCGCGCCAGTGGTGTTCCTCAGCGAGTACCCGCCGGCGGGTGAAGCGGATGGGGCGGATGCCGCGGCGGTGCCAGCCGGTGGGGGCGTCGGCGAAGATGGTGCGGCCTTCGAGGCGGATCTGGTCGAGGTGGAAAGCCCCGGAGAACAGGCAGTCAGATAGGTCGGCGTCGGTCAGCACCAGATGCGCAGCGTCCACACCCTGCACCGATGCGACCCGGACGTCGGCAGATCCAGTCAACGCCTGCTCGTCCAGAGCGCCTCCGTCGGGCTTGATGAAACGGGCTGCGGCAGCGGTGACCGCCACGGGAGCGGACAGCACCGCGTGACTGAGGTCCACGGTCGCGTACCGCAGGCGAATGGTCGCCGTTGACTCCCACCGTGTCCGCTCGGCCACCACCTCCCGCGCAGCCATCTCCAGCGTCACCGGCAGCACGAACACTGCCCCGGACAGCACCACCATTCCCGCACACACCAACGGCCCGAACACCGACGCGCCCTCAAACCGCGCCTCCCCGAACCAGGCGTCGCCGGAGAACTGCGCCCCGCCGAACGAGGCCTGGCCGGAGAACTGCGCCCCAGGGAACACGGCTTCGCCGGAGAACTGCGCCTCGACGAACCGGGCGTGGCCGGAGAACTGCGCCCCGACGAACCCGGCTTCGCCGGAGAACTGCGCCTCGTTGAACTGGGCCTCGCTGGAGAACTGCGCTCTGTCGAACCCGGCGTGGCCGGAGAACTGCGCCCTGCCGAACTCGGCGTTGCTGGAAAACTGCGCATCGGTGTACCAGGCGTGGTCGGAGAACTGCGCCCCGACGAACCAAGCGTGGCCGTCGAACTGCGCACTGTCGAAATCGGCGTGGCCGGCGAACTGTGCCCTGTCGAACTGGGTGCGGCTGAAGAACTGCGCCCTGCCGAACGCGGCCTTGCTGGAAAACTGCGCTCCGTCGAACTCGGCGTCGCCGGCGAACTGCGCCCTGCCGAACGCGGCGTCGCCGGCGAACTGCGCCCCGTCGAACGCGGCGTCGCCGGCGAACTGCGCCCCGTCGAAATCGGCGTCACCGGAGAACTGCGCCCCCCTGAACCCGACGCGGCCAGAGAACTGCGCATCGTCGAAGTTAGCGTCGCCGGAGAACTGCGCATCGTCGAAGTTGGCGCCGCTGGAGAACTGCGCCCCGGTGAACCCGGCGTCGCTGGAGAACTGCGCCTCGACGAACCCAGCGCGGCCGGAGAACTGCGCCCTGCCGAACTCGGCGCGGCCGGCGAACTGCGCCCTGCCGAACTGGGTGCGGTTGAAGAACTGCGCTCTGCCGAACTCGACTCGGCTGGAGAACTGCGCCCCACCGAACCAGGCGTCGCCGGAGAACTGCGCCCCAGGGAACACGGCGCGGCTGGAGAACTGCGCCCTGCCGAACTCGGCGCGGCTGGAGAACTGCGCCCCGAGGAACTGGGCGTCGCCGGAGAACTGCGCCCCCCTGAACCCGGCGCGGACGGAGAACTGCGCCCCGACGAAGTTGGCGCCGCTGGAGAACTGCGCCCCGGTGAACCCGGCATCGTCGTAGAACTGCGCCCCGGCGAACCCGGCGTCGCCGGAAAACTGCGCCCCGGTGAACGCGGCGCGGCCGAGGTGGGGGTTGCCGGTGGTGGGGTCGCGGAGGGCGTTGAGGAGGTCGTTGAGCAGTTGTTCGGTGAAGGGGGTGCCGCGATGGTCGATGTCATTGCCGGGCGTGAGACCGGACAGGTAAGTGGTCCGTTCGGCGTCGCCGAGGTGCGCGAGGCATGCGGTCTGGCCGGGGACGTGGATGCCGGTACAGCCGACCGGGTCGGTGGCCGGGTCCGCGCCGTGCCCGCAGTACGTCCAGGAAGGCAGTGAGGGTGCGCTCATGGTGGGGCAGCTCCACAGAAGTGTGTCGTAGTTCTGGAGAGGACGCCATGAGGCTAGGGCCGGTTCAGGCCGGCCGGTCGGTGGGCCGTCGGCGGTGGTTGGCGCAGTCGTCGGATCGGATGGTCTGGCGCCGGCCTGCCGTAGGTGGCCGAGCGTGGACCCTGCCTTCCGCAGGGTTACCCGGCACGGGATCCCTGTAGGCCCCTATGCATCTACCGCTCCAACGCTAGGATTTCCGTGCGATCACAGGGGAGGTACGGGTGACGGTTACTAGCGTGATTGCCTGGGCACATGAGCCAGTCAAGATGCGCATGAGCAACGACTACGGAGCGATCGCGGCATCGATACTAGCCGCAATTCTAGTGGCCGGGCTAGTTGAAATTGCGAACACCCTCAGAACCCTTGGCACCGAAGAACATAAACTCGACCTCATGTTCGCCGAGGAATTGAAAGAGAGCGCCATAGCACTCAGGTCAGGCATCGCACTCCCGCCGGAAATACGACTGATCGTGAACAGCAGGGTACGCATCTACAAGAAGCTGCGCTCCGCAGTACGCCGGAAGCTCGCCATGATCTATTTCCTCTGGGGATTGATCATTACTACCACAACTGGCCTCTTGGTGTCTATCCTATCCTGGGCCGCAGACGCAAACAGTGGAACTGCTCCTCGTCGAGCTACTTTAATATTCCACGGCACCTACTCAGTACTGATGCTCACCTTCTTCACATTCCTATTGCGGGTAACTTTCTTACGGGCACTGAGAGTCTGGGAGCGGAGAGTGGAGCTCGCCGGGCGCATGGGTCTCAATCCAGCCGAAATGAGAAGTTTGATGAAATCCTGGGCTCGCGCCAACGGGATTAAGCGGTAACCCAGAATTGGCGACAAGCTATAGGCCCTGAAGGCAAGCAAGGGGCGTTCGGTCATCAGGGTCTTCTCCGGGGTCATACTGGGGGCGGGGCGCCGGCCGGCGCGGGGACGGCCGGCGCGGGGACGGTGTGGTGGCTTACCGGTCGCGGAGCTGGTGGAGCCGGACGGGTATCTGCGCGGCTCGGGCGCGGCGCCGGTCGCGTTCGCGGGCCGCCCGCCAGTTCCGCAGGGAACGTCGGGGCCGGAAGACGATCAGCCCGGCGACCGCGGTGACGACGATCGGCACGGCGATCCAGAACCAGGGCGAGCGGCGGGAGGCGTAGCAGAACTGCCAGTCGGCCCAGCTGGTGAGTTCGCGGATCGGGCGGCCTCGGCCGGTGGCGTAGCCGCCGATCCACATACAGGCCAGGGCGAGGGCGGCCCAGTCCCAGGTCTTGCCGCTCACCGCTGCTCCCCCGCGTGCTCGGCCAGGTGCGGTTCGAGCTCGACGATCGAGGGGAGACGCTCACCGCAGTCGGAGCACTTGCGGAGCTTGGTCCAGGTCTCCAGCCCGTTCCGGTACTCGTGGGTGACCTCCCAGGCGACGTGCGCGCACTGCGGTTCTCCCTCGGGGGCTTCAAGCACCGCGAGGGCGGCGCGCTGCCCGTCCTCGCACATCTCCGCGAGCCGCATGCCGGGCCAGCAGGTGCCGCACTTCGCGGCGTGCGTCACCGCGGCGTCGTGCGCTGCTGTGGCCACTTCCAGCAGCGGCATCGACCTGCGCGCCGGTGCCGGGGCCGGCTGCGGCTCGTCGGGTTCCACGTACAGGTGGCCCTTGGCCCACGCGATGTGATCCGGGGCGAGGGCGTCGCACTTCACGCACGGCCGCCCCTGGGTGGCAAGGAGCGCATCCCGCACCTGGCGGCAGTGCGCCTCGGTCGCGTTCTCCACGATCAGGCGCTGTTCCTGCCGGTCGTACAGGGTGGCGAAGACGCCGTCCCGGCCGATCACGTACCGCTCGTCGACCGGCTTCGGCTCCTCACCGTGGATCCACGCGGTGAGCGCGTCGGCGTACTCATGCTTCGCCGCCTGGTGCTGGTCGGCGAGCGCGTCGACACGGTCCCGCATCGCGCGCAGATGCGGGGCGTGCCGGATCACCGCGTCGTGCATCTGCGGCGGCAGCACCTCCAGCAACTGGCCCGGGGTGCGCTTCTCGCGGCCGGGGCCGGGGTCCAGGCAGAGACGCAGGAAGTCACGCGTGACGTCCGGGGTCTGGAACTGCTGCACTGGGGGTTCTCCTTCGTAGAGTGGTGGCGGGTCGCCCGCTGCTACCGACAGCGGGCGGCCTCCTGCCTGGTCAGGCGGCGGGCTCGTCGTGGCGGGCATCGCCGCACCCCTCGGGGTCCGCGGCCGGCTCCGTGGAGCGTTCGGCCGCAGCCTGGGCAGTCAGGTGATTGACCTGTGCGAGCAGCGCGGCGATCAGCTCACGGGCATGGTTGACGGTCCCCGCCGCAGACACGGCCGGGTGCATCCGCGGGGCCGCGAGGAACGCGCCGACCTGCGCGCGGATCTCGGCGCCCTGTTGCTCGCTCCAGCCGCCGGCATGTGCGCTGCTGGTCAGCGCCTCCAGCTCATGGACCCGGCGGCGCAGCTTCTCGTTCGCCTCCCGCAGCTTCAGCGCCTCGGCGCTCGACTCCGCCCAGAACCGCGTCGCCGTCTCGGCGGCAGCGTTCGCGATCTCGACGAACTCGTGCAGCCGCTTGGCCTCCCGCTCCAGGTGGAAGATCAGCCCCTCACGCTCGTGAGGCTGCCGACGCGCCGCGCGGCGCTTCGCCGAGGCCAGGGCGGTCCGCAGTCGGCCGGTCTTGTGGACGAGGTCCTCCAACTGCTCGGCGGCGGCGAGGCAGGCGGCCACGATGACCTCGGCCGGGGTGTCGCTGGGGAACTCGATCGTCTCCCCGGCGGCGGGCTCGGTCAGGCTGGAGTCGCCGCCGTCGCTGGTCACGCCCCACATGGCGCCGTTGCAGCGGAGCAGGCCGAGCGGGTTCTCCTCGTCGCCGACCCAGCCGGCGGCCTCCAGTAGCTCGACGACGTCTAGCCGCGGGTTCCATGTCATGTCAGTTCTCCTTCGTGTGATCAGGCGCCGAAGCGGCGGAGGCGGGTGGCCTCGGCGTGCTCGGCGTACAGGCAGTCGGGGCAGCGGGCGGCCGGGTCGCGGTCACGGAAGTCGCGACCACAACCGCAGGTCCGCAGGGGTGCCAGAGGGTCTGGCTGGGGCGCCTGGAAGGGCGCTGGGGCGGCCTGGTGCGGCTCGTCGGGGGTACGGGGGACCGGCATCAGCAGCGGGGCCTGGACGGGCTTGCTGCGCCCGTCACGGGGCTTGCGGCGGGCCCGGGTCTCCCGGTGGGTGGAGCAGCGCTTCCCAGGACGCACCAGCGGAACCCCGCACACCTCGCACCGGTCGAGCGGCTGGCCGCCCTGGTCGTCGTCCTGGTTCGCGGATTGCTCGCTCTGCGCTGACGAGCCCCCAACCACCTGAGGTTGAGGAACTACATCAGCCACCTCCTGGGAAGCCCCATGGGAACTACCTGGGTTGTTCGGGCCTCCGTGGCCCGAACCGGTCGTGCCACTGTGGTCCGAACCCATACGTGCCTCTGTGGACCGAACCGATTCCTCGTCCGCAGCCGCAAGTTCCTGCCTCTGCGGCCCGAACTGGTTCGTGCCACTGTGGCCCGAACCTCCTTCCGGGCCCTCATCCTGGGCGCGCCGTCGAGCGGTGGCCTTCAGGTAGTCCTCGGCAGCCTTCCAGTCCGGCCAGGGCGTCGTACCGTTCGGGATGGCGTAGCGCGTAGGCGTTCCACGACGCCGCTGGCCGATGACCAGCACCACGCCCGCCCGTATGCCCGCGTCCAGGTACCGGCGCGCATCGTGCTCGCGGCATCCGGCGGCCCTCGCCAGGTCCTGGATCCGGATCGGCTTGCCGTCCTTGAAGCGCAGCTCACCCGAGGGCGCCGCCATCGCGCGCAGGGCGTACAGCATCGTCAGGAAGCCGCCCTTGAGACTGCGGGGCATCTCCCGCGTCCAGCGCCAGGCCAGCGCGTTGCCGAAGGAGTTCGGCACAGCGCCTTCCTTGCGCTCGTCCTGCTCGTCCACGCTCACGGGCTGTCTTTCTGGTCGTACGGGGGAGGCCAGGTCAGAGAGGGAGCACAACCGGGTGGGTCGGGCGCCCCTTGATCACTAATGTGTACTCTAGAGCACTCCAAAGTACATCGATTACTCTTGCGGCATGGCAGAGAACACAAGCGCCGAATACGGCCTGCGGGAGCTCCGGGCATCGCTGGGCAACGTCGTCCTGGACGTGATCGCCGAGCGGAAGATCGCCTACGTGATGCAGCGCGGGAAGCGGGTCGCGGCGATCGTCCCGCTGGACCTCGCGCAGGCCGCAGAGCACATGCTGGCCAAGCCCGGTGGTGAACCCTCGGCGTGACCGCGCGGCCATCACAGGCCACCTCGCAGCCGTGCGCGGACGCTGCGCGCGATGGAGCCCACGGCCGCCGCGTGTCCGAAGAGGCCGGCCGTCCAGGTCACGACGATGAACAGGTAGAGGCCGAGGAAGATCATGCGGCGGCTCCCGGGTGCGGGGGCAGGCCGGGCGCGGGCGGCTCGATCGGCGTCCGGGCGTAGACGAGCTGGGTGGCGGGCCCCAGGCCGTGCAGGTCCCGCAGCGGGGCCGGGGCCGGCCAGTCGTAGGCTTCGACCGTGCGGCAGTAGCCCACGGCGTACGCCTGACGGTCGTCCGCGTCCTTCAGCGGCCACACGTCTGTGTCCCACTCGTGCCGCCACCAGGGGACGAGGGTGTACCACCGGAAGCCCGGGTCGGCTTGGGCCCACCACTCGACCGCGGCACCGATGCGGCGCCGCTGCCAGATGCTCTCCGCGACGGCTTGTACGTCGGCGCGCAGCCACGGCCCTCTGTCGGCGACCAGGCCGACGGCCAGGCGCAGGCCCAGCGCGTTCGCCAGCAGCCCGAACGCCCACTGGGGTTCCAGGGTGCCGACGCCGACCTGCACCGGCTCGTCGAGGTGGAAGGTCATCGCCCACGGGTGGTTCGGTCTGCCGGTCTCATTGAGCGGTGTGACCCGCAGGACCGTCGCATCCATGTACCGGACGCCGGTGATCTGGTCATCCCTCACCGGCGGCCTCCCCGAGCGCTGCGGCGCTCGTCGAGGCTGATGACGCCGAGACAGCGGGCCGCCGGCTCGCTGCTCTGTCGGCCCGTGCAGGTGGCCACGTGGGGCATGTGGAGCTTCTCGAAGGGGGCGAGGGGCAGTTCCTCCGTCGGCCGACGTGAGAGCCAGGTGCCGCGCCCGTCTCGGGAAACGGCCGTGTTGCCGTCCGGGTGCGGCTGGGCGTCGACGGCGAGCCGCTTCCTGCCTTCGGTGATGGTCCACCGGATCGGAGCGCCGCAGATACCGCAGTACGAGGGGCTGGGCATCAGACGACCGCCTTCCGGGGCCGGCCGTGGCGGTCGCGCAGCTCGACGCCGGCGGCGAGGAGTCGCGTCCGTATGACCCAGTACCGGTAGCCGGTGCGGGCCTCGATGGCGCGCAGGCTCAGGCCGCGCCGGTACAGGCCCGCGAGGTAGTCGGCGACCGGGTCGGCCTGGAGCGGTCGGCCGCCGCTCGGGCGGAGTTTCACCCCGGCGGCCAGCAGCTGCCGCCTGGCAGTCGTGTAGCTGCGGCCGATCTCCTCCGCCACGCTGCGGATTCCGAAGCCTTCTTCGTAGAGGGCAGCGACGTCCACGGACACGAACGAACCTTTCTGCGCTGGTGGTGGGGCCGGGGCCTCCTGGTTGGGGGCCCCGGCGAGGGGTGAGGGGTCAGACCCAGAGGATGAGGGCGACGGCCAGGCCGAAGACGGGTGACCACGGGCCGATGACCGGTGTGAACGCGGTGACGGCCCAGGTGGCGAGGCCGGCGGACAGGCCGATCATGAACTTCCGGAAGGTCATCGCAGGACACCCGCCAAGTTCGCCTGCGTGGTGTCGGCCTGGGGCCTGGGCTTGAACAACATGGGTTCGCTCCTTCAGCGATCTGGGGCTGTGAGTTGGCCGGGGCCCGCCCTGTGTGTGGGGGCTGGGCGGGCCCCGGCACGGGCCGTGGCGTGGGGGCGCCGGACTCAGCCCGCGGGAGGTGGCCAGCGGTACGACGGTCAGTCGCAGTCGTCGTGGTCGTGGTGGCCGTGGCTGGTCCGGCGAGGACTGCCGGGGCGGCTGGACGGCTTGCTCAGGCGGGACTTGCGTCCGCCGCTCTTCCCGGCGTGCATGGCGGTCAGCGCCACCTCGGTGCCTCGGGCGTCGCAGTCGCCGTCTGCCGGTTCACAGCCGGCCGCGACCAGGGCGCCGACGAGCACCAGGGCCCCGGCCGCTCCGATCAGCGTCTTCATCAATCCGCTCCTGTCGTGTGTGCGCGTCGAGTTCGCGCTGGTCTGCGCGCCGGGCCCGTTGCTCGTACGCCTGCTCGGCGTGCGCCTGCTTGCGGGCCCGGTGCGCTTCCGCGCAGGTCTTGTGGGATGGGCGGCCTCCCTCATCGCGGAGGCAGGTCGGCCCCTTGCAGAACCGGCACGGCCGGGGCCGCTGGGCCCAGTGCCGCTTGGGGTCGGTCCAGTCCAGGACCCCGCTGGCCGGGAGGTAGTCATCCGGTCCCGGCCCGCGCTGCCGTGCCATCGCCACCCCCCTGCGTCCGGTTGCGCCGGCGGCGGCGCCTCTGCTGCCGCCGCCGGAGCGCCCGCCGCTCGTCCTTGTCCAGGCCGCCCCACACCCCGTTCGGCTCCGGTCGTTCGAGCGCGGCTTGCAGGCACGCCTCGATCACCGGGCACCGGGCACAGACCGCCTTCGCTTCCCTGGTGACGAGCAGCACCAGCCCCCTGGGGGAGTCCTCGGGGAAGAAGATCGAGCGGTCGTCCGTCTCGCGGCAGGCCGCCTGGTCGGACCAGTGCGGGGCCCGCGAGAGGGTGTCGGGCGCGTGGCGGCTTGGACGAGGCATCAGCTGTCGGCCTCCACGGCCGGGTACGTCACCCGCTGGAACGTCAGCGTGTCCTCGTCGACGGCGGGCCTGGCGGCCTCGGCCGGCTGGTCGGGCTGCGTCCGGCGGTGCTTGCCCGTCGGCCGCAGCCACAGCCAGCCGCCCCCGAGCACGCCCGGAGCGAGAATGAGCAGCCACCACCAGCTGAGGTTTTTGGCGATCCAGATCAGGACGTCCAAGGCCGTGTTCACGCTTGGGTCTCCCGCCAGCTCGTGACGGTCTTCTCGCTGACCCCGAGGACCTTCGCGACGCTGCGCGCCGACGCCTTCGAGTGCCGGGCCGCGTACCGCAGCTCTTCCGGTTCCAGCACCGTGTGCGGCAACGACCCCTTCAGGACCCTTTCAACGGCGACCACGTCGACACCGCGGTCCCAGGTGTTGAACTCGCGCAGGGTGTTCACTCGGCCTCACCGGCCTTCTGCGCCTCGCGTATGACCCGGTCCTGCTGGTGCTCACCGGCGACGCAGCCCGGGATCTGGCACGACCGGGTCAGGTTCCCTTCCGGCTCACGCCCGTGGTGCAGCCGGAACGCCACCCGGTACGCGGTCTGAATACTCGCCCTGAACCGAACCACGGGCGTCCCGCGCTTCTCCCGCGTGCCGGTCCAGCGCCGGTGACCGCCCTCCACGGGCTCCGACTGCTCGGTGAAGGCCTCAGCCCACGAGCTGTAGATCGGGCGCCGGCCACGCATGTACGGGGGCAACCCGACCCGCTTACGCACCAGGTCGACCCGCCGGTCACTGATGCCGAACTTCTGGGCGACGGCCCGGTTCGACACGTCCTCCCCGGCAAGCAGCGCCTTCACGATCTGCTCGTCGCTGACCTCGACGGTCATGGTGGTCATCGCTTCGCCTCCGGCCACTCGGCCTTCTTCAGGGCGTCCCGCTGGACGACGGGCAGGGAGAACTCGGGGCAGCCGAGCCAGTCCAGGCCGGCCCAGCGCAGCCAGGCCGCGTCGCACTGGTTGTCGTCCTCGAACTCGCGGCCGGCCCGCTTGTACGCGGCGAGAGCCATCGGGACCTTGTCGCCAGAGCCCTTGCCGGTCGCGTATGTCTTGAGCGTCGCGGGGGTGACGAGGGCGTACGGGATGCCCTGCTTGTTCAGCAGGTTCCGGACGACCCCGTGGACCATCGCGATCGGTTTCGCCGCGTGGCTGTTCTGCGGGATGTCCTCCATGACGACCAGGTCGGCCGCGGGGCCGAGGCCGAGGTGCTCGCCGCCGATGGCGATCTGCACGGCCTCTTCGATCTGCGTCAGCCGGTGGTCGCCGTCCTTCTGCTTCGTCTTCACCGTATGGGTCGACCCGTCCCGGTAGGCGATGCCCGACGCGGTGAGCGACAGGTCGAGGCCGACCACGGTGAACTTCCGCTGCACGTCGGTCATCGGGCACCGCCGTCCCGCAGCCACAGCGGGCGCACCGCGACGTAGTCCTCGGTGATCGGTGCGGGCAGTTGGATACGGGTCAGCACCAGGTCGTCCGGGTCGGCCGCGCCGAGGTTGACCTTCGCGTCCAGGTAGCGGCCCGGCAGCTCGTCCAACTCCAGCTCGGCGGCGTTGGCGAGCTGGTCGGCGAGCACGGTCACTTCCCGTTCCATGTGCCAGCCGAGGACGACGACCTGTGCCGTCCGCGTCGGCTTGTCGACCGACGTCACGTACACCGCGCTGGTGTGGCGGGGTTCTTCGAGCGCCAGCAGGTACCGACGGCCGAGCAGCGTGATCCGCCACGCGTCGGCGTCCCCGTCGACGTAGCGGCGGGCGCGCAGCCCACGCAGCTCGTCGGTGGGATCCTCGAAGCTCTCGCCACCGGCGAGGGCGTGCAGCACGTACTCCGCCGGCTTCGGCAGCGGCTGTTCGGTGGCGTGCTTCACCACGCGGATCTGGGCCAGCCGCCAGGCGTGGGTGCCGCGGGTCGTCTCCGCCGAGCACGGGCACGACGAGACGGTGGTCATCAGCGCGGGGTCGGAGACGTGGCCGTGGCACTGCATCGCGCTCCTCGCGCCCTTCTCACACAGGGCGGCCGAGCAGCAGGGGCAGTTGGGGCAGGGAGGCTGAGCCGGCCGCAGGTACATCGGGCCGAACGGCTCGTTGTAGGTGATGGTCATGAGTCCTGTCCTGGGGTCTCGTGTCCGCAGCGGAAGCAGCGCCGGGAGCCGTCCGCGCGCATCGCGTGCGGGGTCCGGCGGTTCTCGCGCGGGCAGTCAGAGAAGTCGGCGATGTCGAGGTGGCCGGCCGCCCACAGGGCGGGCAGCGGCGAGGGCGGCTGGGGGGCCGGGGCGGGGGCCGGGCCCGCGAACAGTGCGCGGGCCCGGCACAGCAAGGCGGCCAGCACGGCTACCGCCTCTTCTTCCTGTCCCGGCGGCGGGCCCTCGGCTTGACCCGGCCGCGGTTCTTCACCGGCAGTCGGGGCGCCGGGACGTCCTGCGATGCCTCGGCCGCCCGCGCGGCTCGTCGGGCCTCCGCCTCCAACGCGGCCGTCTCCGGGTCGATCGTCGCGAGGATCTGCGGATGCCCCTCTTCGGCGGCCTGCTCGACCGCGACCAGGGCCCGCAGCTCCGCGCTCTTGGGGACGAGCTTCGCCAGGCGCCGGATCGCCGTCTTCAGGTGCATCCGGTCGAACCGGGTGTGCCACAGCGAGTTCTTCTCGCCGTTCGCCTCAGCCCGCTGGTACGCCTTGGAGTGCTCGTCGCGGATCTCCTCCGCTTCCTCCAGCGTCACCACCGCCACGTTCGACCGGGCGCCGCCCTCCAGCCACGCGAACGCGTACGCGAACAGCGGCCTCCGGTCCTTCTTCGACGTCAGCACGTCCGGCCGGTGCACGAAGTCCTCACCGACGCGGGCCGTCGGCACGAACTCGTACTCGTCGCCCTCGTACACCAGGTTCGCGACCACGGACTTCACCAGGCCCGAGCGGTACATCAGCTCGACGTAGCCCTCGTAGGTGGCGAGGAAGGTCGCGATCCGGTCGTCGGCGGTGATGACCGCCTGCTGGCCGTCCGGGATCAGCCCGAACCGGGCGGCTGTGATGACGGCCTGGAGCACGCTCGCCGGCGTGCAGTTCCGCAGCTTCGGCAGGACGGGGCGGAGCGAGGCCAGGAACAGGTCGACGCTGACGTGCTTCGGTAGCGCGGCCTCGATGTCGGCCCGGAACCGCTCGACGTCGTGACCGTGGCCGGCGGGCGTCTCCTCGCCCTCGTCCGCCCGGTCGTGCCGGATGTCCTCACTGTCGGCGACCGCCGCCGCCCGTGCCACGCGTTCCTTCAAGGTGGTCAGGGCCATCACAGCTCCTTCTTGGGCACGCGCAGCACCCGGGCGCAGCACGCCTCGTACTCGACGGGGTACTTCTCCTTGAGCAGGTCCACGTCCAGGACCTCGACCGTCTTGCGGCACTCGGCGGCGATGGCCGGGTACTTCTCCTCGAACCGCTTCGGCGCGAACGTGCCGTTCTGGACGTACGACCAGGCCTTCTTGCCCTCGACCTCCGCGATGCTGGCCTTGTCGCCGCAGATCAGGCGCATCTCGTTCTCGACGGTGGTCTTCTGCTTGTCCAGTTCCTCGATCTGGGCGAGCAGCGCCGCGCGCCGCTTCCGCAGCTTCTCCGCCTTCATGCGGGGCACCTCGATGACGTCCTTCGGCTTGACGTGCCAGAGGCGGCCGAGGAGGTCCTTCGTGGCGTCCAGGCCGTCAGCGGGCGGCGGGTAGCCCTCGATGACGTGCCGCTGGAACCAGCGCCCGCACGTGTCGATGAGGAGCCCGATCAGTTCCTCATCCCGCTCGATGCGGTGGTAGCGGAGGGTGTTGCCGCCGACGAGGGCGACGGCCCAGCCGTACTCCCAGCCGCCGACCGCGAGGTTCCAGTGGACCTGGAGCGCGGGCCCGTCCGGGACACCGTCCTCCCAGTCGTCCAGCTGGTAGGCGCTGCGGTTCTTCAGCTCGATCGGGGCGACGACGGCGCCGCTGGCCGGGTCGAGGGCGTACCTGTCGACGTTGGAGCGCATCCAGGGCCGCTCGACGTTCGCGAGCGTTCCCGGTGTCGGCACGGCCGGGATTCCGGTCCGCTTTGAGAACAGGTGCGCGATGAAGGTCTCGATTTCCTGCCCCACCTCGGCGTACTCGCTGAGCTGGGCATCCATCGGCACGGGCCGGCCGTGCTTCTCCTCGTACACGTGGCGAGGGCCCGCGTACTTGTTGAGGCCGAGGATCTTCGCGACCTCGGAGCCGCCGATGCCGGTCCGGCGGGCCTCGTCCCACAGCGCCTTGTAGGCAGGGTCGTTGAGGTCGCCGGCCGGGAGGATGAGCCGTGCGGTCGGGGCCCCGTACGCGAGGTCATCCGGTGTGGACTCTGGCGGGGTCCACGGGTGGGTAGCCTGTTGGGACAACGTTCCTTCTCCTACGTGGGTTCGTTCGGGGGATGGAGGCCGCTGAGCCCGGCACGGCTCGGCGGCCTCTTCACATGCGGGCGGCTTCACGACGCCTGCCGTTCGATGGCCGCAGGCGGTTCGTCCTTGCGCGGTTGCAGGTCTGCGACCTCGCAGCCCAGTACGCGGGCCATCGCGCGCAGCCGGTTCGGCGTCGCGTTCCGGCGGCCGGCCTCGATGTCACAGAGGAGCTGCGCGCTGATCCCGCACTTCTCCGCCAAGGCCTTTTGACTGAGCGCCGCGTTCTCGCGGGCGCTCCTCACCGCCTCCGGGGAGTGCTGGAAGGGCGCGCCATTTCGGCGTCGCATGCGGGTAGTGGACATACGCACACTCTATGCGTAGTACTGCGTAGTGTGCGCAGTACGCAGGAAATGTGACGTCGATCACGCAGTGCGCAGCACTTTTCTGGCCAGTGCGCGAGTTCATGTGGCGAAGTTGTGCGTACTTATGCGAACCTGCGGACATGGACGCGCATACACCGAACCCGCCCCCCGAGGCGGCATTGATCAAGGAGGCTCTCCGTAGATCCCGCCTATCAGGACGTGAGGCGGCACGGAGAGCCGGCATGAGTGAGACCCGATGGCGGCAGATCGTCAACGGCTACCAGGACATCAAGGGCGTACGCGTCGCTGTGCAAGCGCCCGACGAGACCCTGGCCCGCGTGGCGCAAGCCGTAGGCATCACCTCAGACCAGCTCCGCCAAGTCGATCGCAACACCGCCGCCGACCTCCTGGACGAACTCGCCGCGCCGCCGACACCGGCGAGCACGCCAGGATCAGCCGCGATCAACCCACAGATCGACGCAATCGCCACCCTCCTTGCGACCCTCCCCCCAGAGGCGCAAGACGAGGTACTGCGACGCGTCGGCCTCGCCCAGCAGCCCGCACCACAGAAGGAGACGGGAGAAGGGGACCGCTGGCGTCGACGCGCCGGCTGACGACTTGATCAACTTGTGATCAGAAAACCTGTTGTGCGCGGCAGTTAACGGTGTGTCACATAGCTCTGTTTATGTTTACGTGACAGGGAGCATGAGTGACAGACATACTGCTGGCCGCCGTCCTCGGCTGCGCAGTGCTGGGGATCATCGTCGTCTACCGGGGACACCGGAGGAACGCTGCGAAGATCGCCCAGCTGCAAGCCGAGGTCACGGCGGCGAAAATCCTCGCGCTTCAGCAGGCCGCACAGCAAACAGCGGACCTCGAACTGGACGAGACCGACGAAACGGGCTTAGCTGACGAGCCAGAGCCGGTCCGCCGCAAACGCCACCTCGCGCTGTACCTGGGCGGGCTCGCCGCCGCTTTCACCTGGCTTGGCAGTCGGCTGCGGGACACATGGCGACACCACCACGTGGCCACCGCCTCGGCCGTCGTCGTCGTCACGGCCGCGACCGCCGCCGCCGCGTATCACGTCACCGCCTCGGACGGCGGCGCACAGACAGCGCCCCGCGCTCAGTCCCCTGCCAGCGCCCCGCGGGTACCCGGCGCAACCGCCAGCAGCAGCCCCGCGCCATCGGACAGCGCGAGCGGCGACACCACCGACGCCGAGACCCAGTCCCGCGACGGCATCGTGCGCGTCGACGAGCCCATGCCGGGAGAGAGCGGAACGCCCGCCCGGGGCGGAGCCGCCCCGACGATCGCGAACATCGGTGACGAGCACACTCCTGGCAGCGGCACACCAACGGGTGATCAGACGCCGCGCGAGAGCACCCCGAGCGCGCCTGCGACAACGATGCCAAGCACGCCGACGTCGCCGACCCCGCCCGCGCCGCCGACGGACGCGCCGACCACCCCACCGCCCGCACCGCCATCCACGCCCCCGGCGACTCCACCGACTCCACCGACTCCACCGACGCCGCCCGGCGGCGGTCCGGACCCGGGCTGCACCATCCACATCCACCTGCCGCCCATCGACATCTGCATTTGACGCAGCTGCTCGCGGAGATGGCCGGAAGAGACCCAGACGCGGTCCGTTCCGCCGCCAGTTGACTACCAGTCACGCGGTCGCGCCATCTGATGATGTCTCATACATGGTGGCGCGCCATGCGTGTTCGGCTGATTACTCCTGTCACGAAAGGGCAACAAACCCTTGCCGAACTAGCTTTCGATGCCTACGGCAATCAACGATGAGAACGACTGTTGACCTGAGCCTTAGGGGGCAGACGTGATCGACATCGTCCTAGCGGGCGTACTGGGAGCCGCGCTCCTCGCGGTGGTGCTTCTCTTCCAGGGATACCGGAGAAACAGGGCGCTGATCACGCAGCTCCAGGCCGAACTGGCAGCCCAGAGGGTCGCACTTTCCGGCCCCAGGTCCGTCGCCGCCGACCCGGGCAGCGACGGGCGGCCAGACCAACAGCGGCGGCACCGCAACCCGTTCCGGCGCTGTCGACTCGCCGCCCGTGCCCTCATCCACGGCGTCGAGCGCGTCCGCCGGGTCGCCGCGCCGCGCCACCCCGGCTCAGCCGCGCTGCACCGCACCGTCGGCGCCCAGCAGGAGACGGAGGCGCCGAAGCGCTCGTACGACCGGGCCGCCATCCCGCCGGCCTCGAAGACCACCGAGCCGGCCGCGGACGAACAGACGATTGAGTCCGCCGGCAGTGGTTCCCAGGTCGCCGACCAGCGTTTCCTCACCGTCGTGGAGTAGCGCGCCGGGAGCGGCGGCGACAGCCCGCGGAGCGGGACAGCCGCTCAGCCTCAGGCCCGCGCCCTGCGCGCCCGGCACACCGGCCGGGCGGTCAGGTCGCGGGCCTTTCCACGCCCTGACGCTTCGGGCGAGCAGCGGGCGAGCAAGCGATCTTGAACCGCTCGGGTGACGCCTCAGCGTGCCTACAGTTCGGCGCTCCGCCGCAGGTGGGAAGGTTTCTGCGGCGAAGCGCCAGGGGTGGGGCGGGTGGGACTCGAACCCACGGCCGACGGATTATGAGTCCGCTGCTCTAACCGGCTGAGCTACCGCCCCATAGCGGCGTGTCGCGTACAAGTGTGCGCGCCGTCTGCCGCAGCATAGCCGCTCATACGATCTCCTGCTTCGGATGGTCGGCTTCTGCGCTGCTCATGACCATGAGGACAGCGCCGCAGGCCGCGGCGGTTCCCGGGGACATGAAAAAGGACCCCGGAGGGGTCCTCGTTCAGCGCTCCCCCGACTGGACTCGAACCAGTAACCTGCCGGTTAACAGCCGGCTGCTCTGCCAATTGAGCTACGGAGGACCGAAGCTCCCCCGACTGGACTCGAACCAGTAACCTGCCGGTTAACAGCCGGCTGCTCTGCCAATTGAGCTACGGAGGACCGAAGCTCCCCCGACTGGACTCGAACCAGTAACCTGCCGGTTAACAGCCGGCTGCTCTGCCAATTGAGCTACGGAGGATCGCCTCGTTGCATCGAACGTACCTACCTGGGTATTCGCCAGGGGGCGGGCGCTCGCTGCGACACATACATTAGCGCAAGCAGGGGGGTGCTCCGCCAATCGGTATCCCCCGGCGCCAGCGCGACTCCAGAAACCTACGCACGGGAAGGGTGGCAGCCATGCGCTACCGGCTCACGTTCCTCGCCGGACTGGCCCTCGGTTACGTACTCGGCACGAGGGCCGGTCGAGAGCGCTACGAGCAGCTGAAGAAGTCGGCCCGCCGGATCGCGCAGAACCCCGCGGTGCGCAACACCGCCGAGACGGCCGCCCAGCAGGGCCGCGTCTACGCGGGCAAGGCCTTCCACACGGTCAGCGACAAGGTCGGCGACCGGGTCCCGGAGTCGGTGGCCCACCGGGTGCGCTCCCTGCGCGACCGCAACGGCGACGGCAGGACCGAGGACGACTGGGGCACGAGCAACACGTAAGGGCCACTCCCGGGAATGCGGCAAAATTCTCCGCATGGGGATAGTCGCCGGCTTGGACAGCTCACCGGACTTCACACGCATCGTGGTCTGCGACACGGACACCGGTGCCGTACTACGGCAGGGGTATGCCCCGCACCCGGTCGAGGGCCGGCCCAGCGACGTCGACCCGCAGGCCTGGCTGCTCTCGCTCGGTGAGGCAGCCGGCGGCGGCCTGCTGGAAGGCGTGCAGGCCATCGGCGTGTCGGCCCAGCAGAACGCGGTGATCCCGCTGGACGCGCAGGGCAACACCGTCCGCCCCGCGATGGTCGGCGGCGACAAGCGCGCCCAGGTCGCGGCCGCCGACCTCGTGGACGCGCTCGGCGGCCGGGAGGCCTGGGCGCAGGCGGTCGGATCCGTCCCGCAGGCGGCCCAGCCGGTGACCAAGCTGCGCTGGCTCGCGAAGAACGAACCCGAGAACGCGCTGCGCACGGCCGTCCTGCTCCAGGCCCACGACTGGCTGGTGTGGCAGCTCCTCGGGCGGCCCGTGCGGCGGACCACCGACCGCGGCGGGGCCTCCGGCACCGGGTACTGGTCGGCGGCCACCGGCGCCTACCGGCCCGACCTGGTCGAACTGGCCCTCGGTCACCAGGCGGTGCTGCCGGAGGTGATCGGCCCCTCCGACGCGGCCGGTACGACCCCGGAGGGCCTGCTGATCTCCGCCGGCACCGGGGAGACCATGGCCGCCGCGTTCGGGCTCGGGATCGGGCTGGGGGACGCGGTCGTCTCCCTCGGGGCCTCCGGCTCCGTGATGGCCGTGCACCCGGAGGCGCTCACCGACCAGTCCGGGATGATCACCTCCCTCGCCGACGCCACCGGCATGCACCTGCCGGTCGTCACCACCCTGAACGCCGTACGCGCCCTGCGCGGCGCCGCCGAGCTGCTCGGCCTGCCCGACCTGGAGAGCCTGTCCGAGCTGGCGATGAAGTCCACGCCGGGCTCGCACGGGCTGGTGCTGCTGCCGTACCTGGAGGGCGAGCGGACGCCGAACCTGCCGCACACCGCGGGGACCCTCGCGGGGCTGCGGCGCGAGTCGATGAAGCCCGAGCACCTGGCGCGGGCCGCGTTCGAGGGCATGCTGTGCGGCCTGGCCGACGCGCTGGACGTGCTGCGCGGGCGCGGCGTGGACGTGCGCCGGATCTTCCTGCTCGGCCCGGCCGCCGAGCTGCCCGCCGTACAGGCCTCGGCGCCCTCGCTGTTCGGCGCGCAGGTCGTCGTACCGCAGCCCGCGGACTACACGGCGATCGGCGCGGCCCGGCAGGCGGCCTGGGCGCTCGGTGTGTCGCAGGGCACACTCGACCCGCGCACCCCGCCGGCCTGGCAGGGCGCGGCGGCGCAGGTGCTGGAGCCCGGCGAGGAGCTGGCCGTGGGGCAGGCGGTGCGGCAGCAGTTCACGGCGGTGCGGGAGCAGACCCACCCGGGGGCGTTCCGTCCCTGAAGACCGGCGGGGGATTAATCAGTTGAGGTAACGCCGGTGGAGTGTTCGACGATAGGGGCCAAGGGCAACCGACCAGCCCCTGTCGCCGACTCCGAGAGACGTAGCGTGCTCATACGACTTCTGCGGACCTATCTCAGGCCCTACAAGAAACCCATCGCCCTGCTGGTGGTGCTCCAGTTCCTGCAAACCTGCGCCACCCTCTACCTGCCCACTCTGAACGCGGACATCATCGACAACGGTGTCGTGAAGGGTGACACCGGTTACATCCTGTCCTTCGGTGCCCTGATGATCGGCATCTCGCTGGTGCAGGTGGTGTGCAACATCGGTGCCGTGTACTACGGCGCCCGGACCGCCTCCGCGCTCGGCAGGGATGTGCGCGGCGCCGTCTTCGACCGGGTCCAGTCCTTCTCCGCGCGTGAGCTGGGTCACTTCGGGTCGCCCTCGCTCATCACCCGTACGACGAACGACGTGCAGCAGGTCCAGATGCTGGCCCTGCTGACGTTCACCCTGATGGTGTCGGCGCCCATCATGTGCGTGGGCGGCATCGTGCTGGCCCTCGGTCTGGACGTTCCGCTGTCCGGGGTACTGGTCGCGGTGGTACCGGTGCTCGGCATCTCGGTGACGCTCATCGTGCGCCGGCTGCGCCCGCTGTTCCGCTCGATGCAGGTCCGGCTGGACACGGTGAACCGCGTGCTGCGCGAGCAGATCAGCGGCAACCGGGTGATCCGCGCCTTCGTCCGGGACGAGTACGAGCAGGGCCGGTTCGGGACGGCCAACGGCGAGCTGACCGACATGCAGCTGGCCACCGGCCGGCTGCTGGCCCTGATGTTCCCGATCGTCATGACGGTGGTGAACCTGTCGTCCATCGCGGTCGTGTGGTTCGGCGCCCACCGGATCGACAGCGGCGGGATGGCCATCGGTGACCTCACCGCGTTCCTCGCCTATCTGATGCAGATCGTCATGTCCGTGATGATGGCCACCTTCATGTTCATGATGGTGCCGCGCGCGGAGGTGTGCGCAGAGCGCATCCAGGACGTCCTGGGGACCGATTCGAGCGTCGTACCGCCGACGGCCCCCGTCACCGAGCTGCGGGCGCACGGGCACCTGGAGATCCGGGGTGCGGGCTTCCGCTACCCGGGTGCCGAGGAGCCGGTGCTGAAGTCCATCGACCTGGTGGCCCGGCCGGGGCAGACGACCGCCGTGATCGGCTCCACCGGCAGCGGCAAGTCGACCCTGCTGGGTCTCGTCCCCCGGCTGTTCGACGCCACCGAGGGCGCGGTCCTGGTGGACGGCGTGGACGTGCGCGAGGTCGAGCCGCACCTGCTCGCCCGGACGGTCGGACTCGTGCCGCAGAAGCCGTACCTGTTCGCGGGCACCGTCGCGACCAACCTGCGGTACGGCAATCCGGACGCCACCGACGAGGAGCTGTGGCACGCGCTGGAGGTGGCGCAGGCCAAGGACTTCGTGCGGAAGCTGGACGGCGGCCTGGACGCGCCGATCGCGCAAGGCGGCACCAACGTCTCCGGTGGCCAGCGGCAGCGGCTCGCCATCGCCCGCACGCTGGTGCAGCGCCCCGAGATCTACCTCTTCGACGACTCCTTCTCCGCGCTCGACTACGCCACGGACGCGGCCCTGCGCGCCGCGCTCGGCCGGGAGACCGCCGAGGCGACCGTCGTGATCGTCGCCCAGCGGGTGGCGACCATCCGGGACGCGGACCGGATCATCGTGCTGGACGAGGGCCGGGTGGTCGGTTCCGGCCGGCACGCCGAGCTGATGGCATCCAACGAGACCTACCGGGAGATCGTGCTCTCCCAGCTGACGGAAGCGGAGGCCGCCTGATGGCCGGGCCCATGGGACGCATGATGGCCGGGGGCGGCCCCGACCAGCGCTCGATGGACTTCAAGGGGTCGGGCAAACGGCTCGTCGCCCAGTTCAGACCGGAACGCCTCACGATCTACGGCCTGCTGCTGTGCGTGGTCATCAGCGTGAGCCTGAGCGTCATCGGCCCGAAGATCCTCGGCCGGGCCACCGACCTGGTGTTCGCGGGCATCGTCGGCCGGCAGTTCCCGGCCGGCGCCACCAAGGAGCAGGTCCTCGACTCCCTGCGCGAGCGCGGCCGGGGCGGGATCGCGGACGTGCTGGGGGGCACCGACTTCACGCCCGGCAAGGGCATCGACTTCGACGCCGTCGGGCACGTCCTGCTGCTCGCGCTCGGTGTGTTCCTGGCCGCCGGCCTGCTGATGGCGGTCGCGACGCGGCTGGTCAACCGGGCCGTGAACCGCACGATGTATCGGCTGCGGGAGGACGTGCAGGCCAAGCTGTCGCGGCTGCCGCTGTCGTACTTCGACAAGCGCCAGCGCGGTGAGGTGCTGTCCCGGGCGACCAACGACATCGATAACGTCGGGCAGACGCTCCAGCAGTCGATGGGGCAGCTGATCAACTCGGTGCTCACCATCATCGGCGTGCTCGTGGTGATGTTCTGGGTGTCCTGGCTGCTGGCGCTGGTGGCGCTCGTCACCGTACCGCTGTCGTTCGTGGTCGCCACCCGGGTCGGCAAGCGCTCGCAGCCGCACTTCGTGCAGCAGTGGCGCACCACCGGCCAACTGAACGCGCACATCGAGGAGATGTACACCGGGCACACCCTGGTGAAGGTGTTCGGGCGGCAGGAGGAGTCGGCCCGGCAGTTCGCCGAGCAGAACGAGGCGCTGTACCAGGCCGCGTTCAAGGCGCAGTTCCACAGCGGTGTGATGCAGCCGCTGATGATGTTCGTGTCGAACCTGAACTATGTGCTGGTGGCGGTCGTCGGCGGTCTGCGGGTCGCGTCCGGCGCGCTCTCCATCGGTGATGTGCAGGCCTTCATCCAGTACTCGCGGCAGTTCTCGATGCCGCTGACGCAGGTCGCGTCGATGGCGAACCTGGTGCAGTCCGGTGTCGCCTCGGCCGAGCGGATCTTCGAACTCCTGGACGCGGAGGAGCAGGAGGCGGATCCGGTGCCGGGCGAGCGGCCCGGGGAGCTGCGCGGGCGGGTGCGCCTGGAGCACGTGTCGTTCCGGTACGACCCCGAGAAGCCGCTGATCGAGGACCTGTCGCTCACGGTGGAGCCGGGGCACACGGTGGCGATCGTCGGCCCGACCGGCGCGGGCAAGACCACGCTGGTCAACCTGCTGATGCGGTTCTACGACGTCTCCGGCGGCCGGATCACCCTGGACGGGGTCGACATCCGGACGATGACCCGGGACGAACTGCGGTCCGGGATCGGCATGGTGCTCCAGGACACCTGGCTGTTCGGCGGCACCATCGCGGAGAACATCGCGTACGGCGCCTCGCGCGAGGTCACGCGCGGCGAGGTCGAGGAGGCGGCCCGGGCGGCCCACGCGGACCGCTTCATCCGCACCCTGCCCGACGGCTACGACACCGTGATCGACGACGAGGGCACGGGCGTCAGCGCCGGTGAGAAGCAGCTGATCACCATCGCGCGGGCGTTCCTGTCCGACCCGGTGATCCTGGTGCTGGACGAGGCGACGAGTTCCGTGGACACGCGCACGGAGGTGCTGATCCAGAAGGCGATGGCCAAGCTGGCGGCCGGCCGTACGTCGTTCGTGATCGCGCACCGGCTGTCGACCATCCGGGACGCGGACACGATCCTCGTGATGGAGAACGGGTCCATCGTCGAACAGGGCGCGCACGAGGAGCTGTTGGCGGCGGACGGGGCCTACGCCCGGCTGTACAAGGCCCAGTTCGCGCAGGCGGTGGCCGAGGTGGACTAGGCACGGGGGGCCGTCGCACGGCGGCGGCCCCTCAGTCCAGATAGCCCCTCAGCTGGTCCGCGAACGCGTGGTCCCGGAGCTTGTTCAGCGTCTTGGACTCGATCTGCCGTATCCGTTCGCGGGTCACACCGAAGATGCGGCCTATCTCCTCCAGGGTGCGCGGGCGGCCGTCGACCAGGCCGTACCGGAGCTGGACGACCTTCCGCTCGCGCTCCCCCAGCGTGGACAGCACCGCTTCCAGGTGCTCGCGCAGCAGCAGGAAGGCGGCGGACTCGACGGGGCTCGTCGCGTCGCCGTCCTCGATGAGGTCGCCGAGGGCGACGTCGTCCTCCTCGCCGACCGGGGCGTGCAGCGACACCGGCTCCTGGGCGAGCCGCAGCACCTCGCCGACCCGCTCGGGCGGCAGGTCCAGATGGGCGCCGACCTCCTCCGCCGTCGGCTCGTAGCCGCGCTCCTGGAGCATCCGCCGCTGGACCCGCACGACCCGGTTGATCAGCTCCACGACATGGACCGGGACCCGGATGGTGCGGGCCTGGTCGGCCAGCGCCCGGGACATGGCCTGCCGGATCCACCAGGTGGCGTAGGTGGAGAACTTGTAGCCGCGCGCGTAGTCGAACTTCTCCACGGCCCGGATGAGCCCGAGGTTGCCCTCCTGGACGAGGTCGAGCATGGTCAGGCCGCGGCCGACGTACCTCTTGGCCACGGAGACGACGAGCCGCAGGTTCGCCTCGATGAGCCGGCGCTTGGCCACGCGGCCCATGACGACGAGCCGGTCCAGGTCCAGCGCGAGTTCGCTGTCCAGGTCGGGGGTGGTGCCGAGCTTCTCCTCCGCGAACAGGCCGGCCTCCACCCGGCGGGCCAGTTCCACCTCCTCGGCGGCGGTGAGCAGCGGGATGCGGCCGATCTCGCGCAGGTACTGGCGGAACAGGTCGGCGGAGGGGCCGCCGGATTCGATCCGGGCGACGGCCGGGACCTCGACGGGTTCCTCGGGTTCGTCCGCGAGCGCGTCGGCGGGCGGCTCCGCCTCGGGCCGCAGGGCGGCACGGCTCTGCGGGGGCACGGCCGCGAGGACGTCCGCCTCCGCGTCCGGCTCGTCCGCGGTGATGCCGGTGGCGCTGGTGCTGCTGTCGGTCTGGGTGAGGGTCTGGGTCTGCACGGGGGCGACCTCCAGGATGATCGCTGCTGAAGGTGTGCGGCAGCGTGCGCTCCGAGGCTCGGGCACCGCCCCCAGTGTGGAGTACGACACAACCCCGCCACGAGGGTCGTGCCGTGACTTTTTGCGTCCGGTCCGTCACCGGCCGGTTACTCGTCTCGTTGGACTATGCGATTGGCAACTGCGGGGTCCTGGGCCCGGCCGGCTCGGGGGAGGTTGGAAGGCATGAGCGAGATCGAGGAGCTGCAGCGGTGTCTGGAGGCGCTGGAGGCACGGGTGGACGAGGTCGAGATGATCCGCACCCTGCGGGATACGCAGCTGGAGCACGGCAAGCTGCTGGAAACGCACGGCAAAGCGCTGGAAGCACACACCAAGACCCTCCAGGAGCACGGCAAGCTGCTCGGCGCCCTGGTCTCCGGTCAGGTGGCGATGATGGAGCAACTCCAGGCCGTCACCGACCACCTCGGCGTCACCCCGCCCGAGCAGCCCGGCGAAGAGAACTAGCCCCCGCTACAGCGCCTCCGCGCCCCGCTCGCGCAGCGCCTGGTCGTACTGCTGGAGGATCCACATCTCGTTCTGTACGGCGGCCAGCTGGGCCGGGTCGCCGGCGCTGGACAGGCGGGTCATCTGGGACTGGATGTCGCGGATGCGGCGTTCCACGGCGCGGCGGCGGATCTGTACGAGGACCGTGCCGGCGTACGTCTCGTCCACCGTGCGGCGCAGGATCGGCTCGACGGCCAGCTCCGTGACCATCGCGCGCACGGTGTCGTCGGGCGCCGCCTCACGGACGCGGACCAGGTACTCCTGCGGGTCGGCCACGCCGTACTCGGCGCCGCCCGCCTCCGCGACGGCCTGGCGCACGGCGGCGTACGGCGGGGCGGTGAACTCGTCTACGCCGTAGGCGTCGAAGGCCGGGGAGACCAGTTCGGGGCGCTGGAGGGCGAGTTTGAGCAGTTCGCGTTCGGCGGCAAAGACCGGGTTGCGCAGGGTCAGGGCGGGCCCGGAGTTCGCGGGGCGGGGCGCCTGCGCCCACTGGTCGTCGGCCGGGCGGCGCCGGTCCTGCTGCTGGGGGCCCTTGCCGTCGCGGGCCCAGCGGGCCAGCTGCGCCACCCGGCGGACCACGAACTGGGTGTCGAGGATGCCGAGCATCCCGGCCAGCTCGACGGCGACCTCGTGCTGGGCACCGCTGTTCTTGATCCGGGCGACGATCGGCGCGGCCTCGTCCAGCGCCGCCGCGCGGCCCGCCGGGGTGTCCAGGTCGTAGCGGCTCACGATCTGGCGGAGCGCGAACTCGAAGAGGGGCGTGCGCGGTTCGACGAGGTCCGCCACCGCCTCGTCGCCCTTGGCGAGGCGCAGGTCGCACGGGTCCATGCCGTCCGGTGCGATGGCGATGTACGTCTCGGCGGCGAACTTCTGGTCGTCCTCGAAGGCGCGCAGGGCGGCCTTCTGCCCGGCCGCGTCGCCGTCGAAGGTGAAGATCACCCGGGCCGAGCCGTTGTCCATCAGCAGCCGGCGCAGGATCTTGATGTGGTCGCCGCCGAAGGCCGTACCGCAGGTCGCGATGGCCGTCGGCACGCCGGCGAGGTGGCAGGCCATGACGTCGGTGTAGCCCTCGACCACCACCGCGCGGCTGCTCTTCGCGATCTCCTTCTTCGCCAGGTCGATGCCGTACAGCACCTGGCTCTTGCGGTAGATCGGCGTGTCGGGGGTGTTGAGGTACTTCGGGCCGTTGTCCGCCTCGTACAGCTTGCGGGCGCCGAAGCCGACGACGTCGCCGCCGATGTCCCGGATCGGCCACATCAGCCGGCCCCGGAACCGGTCGATGGGGCCGCGGCGGCCCTCCTGGGACAGCCCGGAGAGGATCAGCTCCTTGTCGGTGAAGCCCTTGCCGCGCAGGTAGCGGGTCAGGTGGTCCCAGCCCTGGGGGCTGTAGCCGACGCCGAAGTGGACGGCGGCGGCCTGGTCGAAGCCGCGCTCGGCGAGGAACACCCGGCCGGTCTCGGCCTCGGGGCTGGTGGCGAGCTGCTCGGCGTACCACTGGGCGGCGATCTTGTGCGCCTCGACCAGGCGGATGCGCTCACCGCGCTGGTGGGCCGGGTTGTACCCGCCCTCCTCGTACCGCAGCGTGATGCCGGCCTGCGCGGCGAGGCGCTCCACCGCCTCCGAGAAGGAGAGGTGGTCCACCTTCATCACGAAGGTGATGGTGTCGCCGCCCTCCTGGCAGCCGAAGCAGTGGAAGAGACCCTTGCTCGGGCTGACCTGGAAGGACGGCGACTTCTCGTCGTGGAACGGGCACAGGCCCTTGAGGTTGCCGCCGCCCGCGTTGCGCAGCTGGAGGTACTCGGAGACCACGGCGTCGATCGGGACCGCGTCCCGTACCGCCTTCACGTCCTCGTCGTTGATCCGTCCTGCCACGCGTGAATTCTACGGGGGCGCGGTGACAGTCCCGGTGCTCGCGGAGGTCAGGGGGCGAGGCTGTCGAGGGGTACGTGCGGGTCGGAGAGCGCCTCGACGTTCACCTGGGCCCGGGAACGGATGAGCTTCTGGATCGGCTCTGTGACATCCCACACGTTCACGTTCATCCCGGCCAGCACGCGTCCCTCCTTCACCCAGAACGCGATGAACTCGCGCTTGCCGGCGTCGCCCCGGATCACCACCTCGTCGTACGACCCCGGCGGCGCCCATCCGCTGTACTCCATGCCCAGGTCGTACTGGTCGGTGAAGAAGTACGGCACACGGTCGTAGACCACTTCCTCGCCGAGCATCGCGCGCGCCGCCGCCGGGCCGCCGTTCAGCGCGTTCGCCCAGTGCTCGACGCGCAGCCGGGTGTCGAACAGGGCGAGCGGGAAGGACGCCACGTCGCCGGCCGCGTAGATGTCGGGGTCGGACGTGCGCAGCCGTTCGTCGACGACGATGCCGCCGCCGTGCGCCCGGTCGGCGATCTCCAGGCCGGCCGCCTCCGCGAGGGCGACGCGGGGTGCCGCGCCGATCGCCGCGAGGACGTCGTGCGCCGGGTGCTCCTCGCCGTCGTCCGTGCGGGCCGCGAGGACCACGCCGTCCTGGCCGACGATCTCGGTGAGCCGGACACCGAAGTGGAAGCGGACGCCGTGCTCGCGGTGCAGCTCGGCGAAGACGTTGCCCAGCTCGGGGCCGAGCACACCGTGCAGCGGGGTCGGCGCCGGTTCGATCACCGTGACCTCCGCGCCGTAGCCCCGGGCCGCCGCCGCGACCTCCAGGCCGATCCAGCCGGCGCCCGCGATCACCAGGTGCCCGTTGTCCCGGCCGAGGTGGTGCAGGACGCCCTTGAGGCGCTCGGCGTGCGCGAGGCGGCGCAGGTGGTGGACGCCCGCCAGGTCGGTGCCGGGGATGTCCAGGCGGCGCGGCTCGGCACCGGTGACCAGCAGCAGCTTGTCGTAGCGGACGATGGTGCCGTCGTCACCGAAGCGGACCGTCTTCGCCGCACGGTCGATCCGGTCCACGGTCTGGCCGAGGTGCAGCTCGACGTCGTTGCGCGCGTACCAGGCGGGTTCGTGCACGAAGACGCTGTCCCGCTCCTCCTTGCCGAGCAGATATCCCTTGGACAGCGGCGGGCGCTCGTAGGGGTGGTCGCGTTCGTCGCAGATCAGTATCACGCGGCCGGTGAAACCCTCCGCCCGGAGCGTCTCGGCCGCCTTCGCACCGGCGAGACCGCCTCCCACGATGACGAATGTCTGATCCGCGTCGACCACTTGATGCCTCCTCATAAGGGTGCCGCCACATGCGAGCGTCCCGCACGCGGCGTGATGCGGGAAGAGGGTGTGACCCGATCAGGCCACGGAGAGTCATGTTCCTCTCACATATGCCCCGTAAGTCTCGCGTGCAGGGAGAGCGCCGAGGCGTCGGTCAGGGAGGCGATCTGGTCCACGATCACCCGCTTGCGCGTCTTGTCGTCGTCCGCCGCGTCGAACAGCGCCCGGAACTGGGGGTCCAGGCCCTCGGGCGCGCGGGCGGTCAGCGCCTCGGCCAGCTCGGCGACGATGACCCGCTGGTCGGCGCGGAGCCGCTCCTGCTCCGCGCGCTGCATCACGTACCGGTCCGCGACCGCCTTGAGCACCGCGCACTCCATGCGGGTCCCCCGGGGTACGACGAGTTCGGCGTCGTAGCGGGTGAGCGGCCCGGTGCCCCACGCGGCGCGGGTGGCGGCCTCGGCGGCCAGGCAGAACCGGCCGATGAGCTGACTGGTGGCGTCCTTCAGCCGGGCCTGGGCGACCGCCGTGCCGTCGTAGCCGTGCGGCCACCACTCCTCGTCCTGGAGGCGGTCCAGGGCGGCGGCGAGTTCGGCGGGGTCGGTGTCCACGGGGACGTACCGGCCGACGGCGACCTCGAACACCGCCCGCCGTTCCGGCCCGGCGCGCAGGCAGCCGGGGTCGATGTGGCCGGCGTGCAGGCCGTCCTCGACGTCGTGCACCGAGTAGGCGACGTCGTCCGACCAGTCCATGACCTGTGCCTCGAAGCAGGTGCGGGTGCCGGGGGCGTGCCGTCTGACCCAGTCGAACACCGGGCGGTCGTCCTCGTACACGCCGAACTTCGGTGACGCCGGGTCGGTGGGGTGGGTGCCGCGCTGCCACGGGTACTTGGTGGCGGCGTCCAGGGCGGCGCGGGTCAGGTTCAGGCCGACGGAGCCGTCCGGGGTGAACCGTTTGGGCTCGATGCGGGTGAGGAGCCTGAGGGACTGGGCGTTGCCCTCGAAGCCGCCGCAGTCGTCGGCGAACTCGTTCAGGGCGGTCTCGCCGTTGTGGCCGAAGGGGGGATGACCGAGGTCGTGGGCGAGGCAGGCGGCCTCGACCAGGTCGGGGTCGCAGCCGAGGGCGGCGCCCAGTTCCCGGCCGACCTGGGCGCATTCGAGGGAGTGGGTGAGCCGTGTCCGGGGGCTGGCGTCCCATGCCTGGCTCCTGGTGCCCGGCGTCACCACCTGCGTCTTGCCGGCGAGACGCCGCAGGGCGGCGGAATGGAGGATGCGGGCGCGGTCGCGCTGGAAGGCTGTGCGGCCGGGGCGCTTGTCGGGTTCGGGGGCCCAGCGCTCGACTGACGTCGGGTCGTATGCCGTGGAGAGTGCGGTGCCTTCCATGGGTCGACAGTAAGCCCAATCGCCCGCCGTGTTCGGTTTCGCCGGCGGGGGCGGGTGCGGTGTGGCCCTCAGGCAGCCGCCGTGGACCGTTGCGTCAGGCTCTGGTCGTAGCGGTGCAGGACCAGACGCGCCATCGCCCCGTGGGCGCCCAGGGGTGCCGAAGCGATCCACGGCGCCGCCTGCGCGCACTGGGTCGCGAAGCGGCCCGGGGCCGTGAAGTACGACGCCGTCGCCACCCGGTGCCGGCCGCGTGCCGCCAGTGCGCGCACCGCCGTCGGAACCGTCGGGGTCGCCGCCGAGGCGTAGGCGGGGATCACCGGGACGCCCAGGCGGGCGGAGAGGAGGCGGGCCGTGTGGCGGGTGTCCGTGGCCGAGTCGGGGTCGCGGGAACCGGCCGCGGCGAGGACGACCGCGCTCTCGCGGCGGGCGGTGTCGTCCATGGCCGCCGGCCAGCCGGCCTCCAGGAGGCGGGCGTGCAGGGCCTCGGCGAGCAGGGGGTGGGGGCCGAGCGGGGCGGCCATGTGTGCGCGGACCGGTGAGGCCGCCGCCATCCCGGGGATGTCCTGCTTGACGTGGTAGCCCCGGCCGAGGAGGAGCGGGACCAGCACGGCCGGGGTGTCACCGAGGGCGGCGAGGGTGTCCGGGAGCAGGGGCTCGTTCAGCTCGATGTGGCCCAGGTGGACGGGGAGGCCGGGGCGCAGCGCGCGGACCCGGTCCATGAGGGCCCGTACGGTGGTGAGCGCCCGGGGGTCCCGGCTGCCGTGGGCGACCAGCACGAGGGCCGGCGGGGCCGGGCGGCGGCCGGGCGGGGAGCCGAGCCGGCTGGTGCGAAGGGGGGTGGACGCCGTCATGGAAACGATCCTGACCGGGAGACGTTGCGTGCCCGTTGCACGGCCGTCACGGGTATTTTCCGCGGGTTCACCGCGTACGGATGCACGGTGTGAGGCGAACCGGGACGACGCCGGCGGCGTCCTCCCTGATCGGGAGCGATCACTGGGGGGGCCGTATGAGGATGCGTCGACCGCGATGGCCGCGCACGCGAACCGGGCAGCGGCGGCTGGTGCAGGCCGTGATGGCCGGGTGCGTGCTGGCACTGCTGCCGTCGGCCTGGCTGTACGTGTCCACGGCGGACCGGCTGCGCACGACGGCGGACGTACCGCGCACCGAGGTCGCGGTGGTGTTCGGGGCGGGGCTGTGGAAGCAGGGGGAGCCGTCGCCGTACCTCGCGCACCGGCTGGACGCGGCGGCCACGCTGTACCGGGCGGGGCGGATCGAGGTGGTACTGGTCACCGGGGACAACAGCCGGGAGGACTACGACGAGCCCGACGCCATGCGTGCCTACCTCACCCGGCACGGGGTGCCGGACGCGCGGATCGTCAGCGACTACGCCGGGTTCGACACCTGGGACTCCTGTGTCCGGGCGAAGAAGATCTTCGGGGTGGACCGGGCGGTGCTGATCAGCCAGGGCTTCCACATCCGGCGGGCGGTGGCCCTGTGCGAGGCTGCGGGGGTGGACTCGTACGGGGTCGGGGTGGCCGACAAGCACGACGTGACCTGGTACTACGGCGGGACGCGGGAGGTGTTCGCGGCGGGCAAGGCGGCGCTGGACGCGGTCTTCCAGCCGGATCCGACGTTCCTGGGGCGGAAGGAACCGGGGGTCGCCAGGGCACTGGCGGGGACGAGGGACTGAGCATGTGGATCACCGAGCTGACGCCCGCCGAGTGCCGCGTGCGGGACGCCTTCCCGCTCGGCGAGGGGGTCGACTTCCGCCAGGGCGACGACGAGGATCCCGAGCGGGACGGCTCGTGTGGACCGGAGCGCACCCTGCGGGCGGAGGTGCTGCGAGAACTGCTGCTGGACGGGCCGGTGCGGGAGGGGCGGATCGCCGGCCTGACGGTGACGGGCGCGCGGATCACCGGGCGGCTGGACCTCGAGTACGGCACGGTCGGCCATCCCGTCCGGTTGCGTTTCTGCCACTTCGACGAGGCGCCCGATCTGTACGGGGCGCAGGTCGGCGCCCTGGTCCTGACCGACTCGGCGCTGCCGGGGCTGACGGCCGGGAACCTGCGTGCCGACGGGGTCGTGCGGATCACCTGCTGCCGCTTCACGGGGCCGGTGCGGTTGCAGGGAGCGAGGCTGTCCGGGGCGCTCTTCGCCAACGGTGTACGGCTCGGCAGGCCCGGCGAGGTGCCCGAGGAGCCCGTGCTCCAGCTCAACCACGCCGAGGTGGGCACGGACGTCTGGGCCCCGGGTCTGGTGGCGCACGGCAGGGTCCATGTGAACGGGGCGGTCGTCCGCAACCAGGTGAACCTCGACGACGCGGAGCTGAACGCCCCCGGGCAGACCGCGCTGCACGCCGAGGTCCTGACGGTCGGCACCGACCTGCACGGCATGCGGCCGCGCGTCCGGGGCCGGGTGAATCCGGGCGGTGCCCGGATCCCCCGGCAGCTCAATCTCACCCAGGCCCGCCTGTCCCGTCCGGGCGGGCAGGCGCTGCGCGCCGGCAGCAGTGTGATCGGCGAACTGTGGCTGCGGGAGGCCGCGCCCATAGAGGGGTCCGTCACTCTTCGTCGTGCCCAGGTCGGCCTGTTGCACGTGCCGCCCGAGGTGTGGCCGCCCGGGTGCGCTGGCAGATGAACGGCTTCAACCGCAGCCCCGGCGCCACCGCCCACCGCACGGTCGGCGACGACGAGGCCGCGCGCACCGTCCAGCCGGCCAGGCTCCGCCGCCACCGCCGCACCCTGCCGCCGTACGCCCGCTGTGGGGCTGCCTCCAGGACGCGGCCGTCGGCTACGGCTTCCGCCCGATGCGGGCCGCGGGATGGCTGCTGTTGCTGCTGTGCACCGGCACGCTCGCGTTCGCCCTGCGCCATCCCCCGGCGCTCAAACCCTCGGAGGCGCCGCAGTTCAACCCGCTCGTCCACGCCCTCGACCTGTTGCTGCCGATCATCGACTTCGGCCAGGAGAACGCCTTCGCGCCGCGCGGCGGGTACCAGTGGCTGTCGTACCTGCTGATCCCCACCGGCTGGGTGCCGGCCACCACGATCGCGGCGGGCGTCACCCGCTCCCTGAGCCGGCAGTAGGGACGCCCCGGGACCTCACGCCGTCGCCGGTCCGGCGGGGAGGTCGCCGTGCCGGGGGTGTAACCGGGGGCGACCCGGGGCCGTAACACGTACGACGCACGCTGGGCGGCATGGAGAACACCTCGACGCCCACCCACTGCCCGTACTGCGCCTTGCAGTGCGGGATGAACATCACGCCCCTGCCCCAGGGGGGCGTCGAGGTCACCGAGCGCGCGGACTTCCCGGTGAACCGCGGCGCGCTGTGCGGCAAGGGCCGTACGGCGGCCGAGGTGCTGTCGCCTGCGGTGCGGCTGACCGCGCCGCTGGTGCGCGACGGCGGCCGGCTGGTGGAGGCGGGCTGGCCCGAGGCCCTGGACCGGATCGCGGAGCGGCTCGGGGCGACGCGGGAGCGGTACGGCGCCGACGCGCTGGGGGTGTTCGGCGGGGGCGGGCTGACCAACGAGAAGGCGTACGCGCTCGGCAAGTTCGCGCGGGTGGTGCTGGGCACCTCGCAGATCGACTACAACGGCCGGTTCTGCATGTCGTCGGCGGCGGCGGCCGGTACGAAGGCGTTCGGTCTCGACCGGGGGCTGCCGTTCCCGCTGGAGGACATCCCGGGGACCGGGTGTGTGATCCTCGTCGGGTCCAACCCGGCCGAGACCATGCCGCCGTCGCTGCGGTTCTTCACGGAGCTGCGGGAGAACGGCGGCACGCTGATCGTCGTCGACCCGCGCCGGACCCGGACCGCCGAGCAGGCGGACCTGCACCTCGCCCCCCGGCCCGGCACCGACCTCGCCCTCGCGCTGGGCCTGCTGCACCTGGTGGTGGCCGAGGGACGCACGGACGAGGAGTACATCCTGGAGCGGACCACCGGGTGGGAGGAGGCCCGGGCCGCGGCGATGGCGCACTGGCCGGAGTACGTGGAGCGGATCACCGGGGTGCCGGTGCCGCAACTGCGCGCGGCGGTGCGGATGTTCTGCGAGCCGGAGGCGGCGATGGTGCTCACCGCGCGCGGCCCGGAGCAGCAGTCCAAGGGCACGGACACGGTGGGCGCCTGGATCAACCTGTGCCTGGCGACCGGCCGTGCGGGCCGCCCCTTCTCCGGGTACGGCTGTCTGACCGGGCAGGGCAACGGGCAGGGCGGACGCGAACACGGGCAGAAGGCCGACCAGTTGCCCGGCTACCGCAAGCTGGACGACCCGGCGGCACGGTGGCACGTGGCCGGGGTGTGGGGCGTGGACCCGGACAGCCTGCCGGGCCCCGGGCGCAGCGCCTACGAACTCCTCGACGCCCTCGGCACGGACGTCCGGGCGCTGCTGCTGATGGGCTCCAACCCGGTGGTGTCCGCCCCGCGCGCGGCCCACATCGAGCGGCGTCTGCGCTCGCTGGACTTCCTCGCGGTGGCCGACGTCGTCCTCTCGGAGACGGCGGAGCTGGCGGACGTGGTGCTGCCGGTGACCCAGTGGGCGGAGGAGACGGGCACGACGACCAGCCTGGAGGGCCGTGTGCTGCTGCGCCGCCGGGCCGTCGCTCCCCCGCCCGGTGTCCGCAGCGACCTGTACGTCCTGCATGAGCTGGCCGGCCGTCTCGGGGTGGAGAAGGGCTTCCCGGCCGACCCGGAGGAGGTCTTCGAGGAACTCCGCCGCGCGAGCGCCGGCGGCCCGGCGGACTACTCCGGCATCACCTACCGCCGCCTGGCCGAGGAGAACGGCGTCTTCTGGCCGTGCCCGGAGGGTTCGGGCGAGACGGGGGGTACCGGTGTGGCCGACGGCGAGGACGCGGTCCCGGACACACTGCCGGACGGCCCGGGGCCGCACCCCGGCACCCTGGCCGACACCCGGCCGGCCCACCGCACGGCGGCAGCCGGGGTCACCGCGGCCGGCGCCCCCCTCGGCGCGCCCACGGGCGACGTCCGCTCACTGCCCGGCGCTCCCGTGACGGCCGCCGGCCCCGCCGGCGTGCATCCCGGCACCCCACGCCTCTTCCTCGGCCGTTTCGCCACCCCGGACGGCCGGGCCCGGTTCGTGCCCGTGGTGCACCGGGCCACGGCCGAGGAACCGGATGCCGAGTACCCGCTGCTGCTGACCACCGGGCGGGTGGTGTCGCAGTACCAGTCGGGGGCGCAGACCCGGCGCGTGGCGGAGCTGAACGCGGCGGCGCCCGGACCGTTCGTGGAGCTGCACCCGCGGCTCGCGGCCCGGCTGGGGGCGGCCGACGGTGATCCGGTGGCGGTGGTGTCCCGGCGCGGCCGGGCCGTCGCGCCCGCGCGGATCACCGCTGCCATCCGGCCGGACACCGTCTTCATGCCCTTCCACTGGCCGGGCGAGGGCCGCGCCAACACGCTCACCAACCCGGCCCTGGACCCGACCTCCCGGATGCCGGAGTTCAAGTCCTGCGCGGTGCGGGTGGAGGTCCTGGGTCCGGCGGAGCAGTGAGGTCCGGTCCGCCGGACGGGGCACGGGCGGCGGGGCTCGCATAGGTTCGGGGTATGTCCGACACCGACCTGACCGAACCGAGCGAGCCGTACGACCTCGACGCCTATCTCGACCGCATCGGCTTCAAGGGCGAGCGGCGGGCCGACCTGGCCACCCTGCGCGGGGTGCACCTGGCGCACGCGCTGTCGCTGCCCTTCGAGAACCTGGACCCGGTGCGGGGCACGGCTCCCTCCCTCGCGCCCGCCGACCTGATGGCCAAGATGATCCACGGCCGGCGCGGCGGCTACTGCTACGAGCACGACATCCTGCTCCGGCTGGCGCTGGAGGCGCTCGGTTTCCGGGTGGCCCAGCTGGCCGCACGGGTCGTGGTGGGTGCGCGGACGCCGGAGAGCCGGCCGCGGACGCACGCGATGCTCCGGGTCGAGGTGGCGGGCGAGCCGCTGCCGTACCTGGCGGACGTCGGCTTCGGCGCGCCGGGCGCGCTGCTGCTGCCGGTGCCGCTGGTGACCGGCACCGAGTTCGAGGGCGCCGGCCGTCGGCACCGGCTGGTGCGGCTGCCGCACGACGGGCCGCTGGAGCTGTGGGAGTTGCAGGTCCGCGACCCTCGGGGCGGTCCGGGCGAAGGGGCGTGGACCGGGCAGTACGCGTTCACCCAGGAGCCGTTCGCCGCGCCCGACCTGGAGGTGTTCAACTGGTTCGTCGGCACCCACCCCCGGTCCCCGTTCACCCGCCGTCCCTACCTCCAGCGCACCACCGCCGATCGCCATCTCTCCCTGGACGGCGCCCTCTTCACCGAGACGCGCGCCGACGGCACGGTGACCGGGCGCACGCTGGCCGGGGAGGCGGAGGCGCGGCGCGTGGTGGAGGAGGAGTTCGGCATCGAGGTGCCCGAGGGGGTCACCCTGCTGTCCTGACTCAGCGGCGGGAGAGCCAGTCGCCGTCCGCGATGCGGGTGCCGGTGGCGCGCAGCCCGGCGGCGACGCGCGGGGCGGCCAGGTAGACCCAGGCCCGGACGGTGCCGCCGGCGGTGCGTACGGCGTCCCGGGCGAGGCGTTCGTAGAGGTTGCGCGGGTCGCCCGGCACGTACTCCTCCAGCCGGTCCAGGGCGGCCAGCAGCTCCTCGTACGCCTCGGGCCGGGCGGTGACCAGTTCCCCGCGCACGGTGCCGCCGGGCTCCTCCACGGCGTAGGGGTAGCCGGGGCCGTCGTACAGCACGGCGCCGCTGAGGCGGGCCGGTTCCTCGGCGAGGGTGCGTCCGCGCAGGAAGAGGTCGTGGTTGGCCTCGCCGGGGCGGAGCGTGCCGTAGACGAAGAAGGGCAGGGGGCGGGGGTCCTCGGCGATCACGGAAACGATTCTGGACCCTCGCCGGCTCCCCACACATCTCCCCGAAGATCCATGGACGCGCTATGGACATGACATGTCATGCCCTCTTAAATCTCGGTGACAGGTCAGCGCCATCCCCACTCCCAGCCTGGCGCCTCCCCGAGGAGACAGATGAGCCGGATACGGCAGCACATCCGAGGAACCCGCCGCACAGCCACCGCCGGTGTCGCCCTGACCACCGCGACCCTGCTGGCCGTCAGCCTCTCCCCCGCCGCCCACGCCGACGCCAGACCCACCCGGGCCACCGCGATCGAGAACGCGGCGTCGGCCCTCCTGGCCCACGCGACGACCCTGGGCCTCACCGCTCCGCAGGACACCAGCGTCCGGGACGTGGTCGTGGACAAGGACGGCACCCAGCACGTCCGCTACGACCGCACCTACCGTCAGATCCCGGTCCTGGGCGGCGACTTCGTCGTCCACCTCGCCCCCGACGGGGCCTACCGCGGCGCCGACCGGGCCACCCGGCAGGCGGTCTCCGTGCCCTCCGTCACCCCGCGGGTCTCCGGCCCCAAGGCCGCCGGTCTCGCGGTGAGCGCCCTGCGCGCGGCCAACCGCGGCACGACGCTGAAGCAGGCCAAGGCCAAGCCGGTGCTGGTGGTCGACGCCCTGCACGGCAGCCCGAAGCTGGCCTGGCGCACCGACGCGGTCGGCCTGGACTCGCTCGGCAACCCCGTCGCCCGGACCGTGCTGACCGACGCGCGCACCGGCGCGCAGATCGACGCCTGGGACAGCATCGAGACGGCCACCGGCGACGGCACGGCCCTCTACAGCGGCACGGTCGCGCTGGAGACGACACAGTCGGGGACGTCGTACCAGCTCAAGGACCCGACGCGGGGCAACACCTACACCGGTGACGCCGAGGGCAAGACCGACCTGTGCATCTTCGGCATCTGCTTCAGCCGGGCCCCCGCGACCCTGTTCACGGACGCCGACAACCACTGGGGCTCGGGCACCACCGCGGACCGCGCCTCGGCCGCCGTCGACGCCCAGTACGGCACCAACGAGACCTGGGACTACTACAAGAACATCCACGGCCGCAACGGCATCGCGGGCGACGGCAAGGGCTCGTACAACCGCGTCCACTACGGCAGCAACTACAACAACGCCTTCTGGGACGACAGTTGCTTCTGCATGACGTACGGCGACGGTGACGGCACCACCTTCGGGCCGCTGGTCGCCCTCGACGTCGCCGGGCACGAGATGACCCACGGCGTGACGTCCAAGACCGCCGCGCTGACCTACTCGGGCGAGTCGGGCGGGCTGAACGAGGCCACCTCCGACATCCTCGGCACGATGGTGGAGTGGTACGCGAACAACTCCTCCGACACCGGTGACTACCTCATCGGCGAGAAGATCGTGAAGCCCGGCTTCGGCAAGGCGGCGCTGCGCTTCATGGACAAGCCGTCCAAGGACGGGAGTTCGGCCGACTACTGGAGTTCGTCGGTCGGGAACCTGGACGTCCACTACTCCTCGGGCGTCGCCAACCACTTCGCCTACCTGCTCGCCGAGGGCAGCGGCGCCAAGACCGTCAACGGCGTCGCCTACGACTCGCCGACGTACAACGGCTCGACGGTCACCGGCATCGGCCGGGACAAGGTCGGCAAGATCTGGTACCGGGCGCTGACGGTCTACATGACCTCCTCGACGAACTACGCGGGCGCCCGCACGGCCACCCTCAACGCGGCCAAGGACCTCTACGGCGCGGGCAGCACCGAGTACAACGCGGTGGCCGCCGCCTGGAGCGCGGTCAACGTCGGCTGAACCGGCGCGGCCTCCCCGGCCGGCCGCCCCTGCCGCCGACGGCCCCGGCTGTCGGCCACGGGGTGCGGCCGGCGGGTGGGGGCCAATCGTGTGCTCTTCGCACCCGGCCCCTCACACGGCCCTGACCTGCCGGAACACCCTCCGGCTAGGCCGTGTGGGGGGCCTTGCGCGCCACCCGTTCACCGCATTCCCGGCGCCGCCTCGGGAAGCGGATCCCCGCGACTGCGACTTACCTCGGTAGGGCAGGGGCGCACCCCTGGACGAGTCGGACAAGCCCTGGGGAGCACCATGCGACGCACTGCCCGTCTGCTGGCCGGTACCGCGCTCGCCGTGGCCGCCGCGGCACCCGCCCACGCGGCCGGAACCGGCCGTCTGGACCTGTACCCGGCGACCGTGGCACCCGGTGGCCAGGTCACGGTGAACACGGCCGCGTGCGGGGACACGGGGGCCGCGACCGGGGACGCGGGCGCGCTCGGTGCCGGAACGTTCATGCTGGCGCCCACCGCGCACGAGGGTGAGGCGATCGGACAGTTCCGGGTGCCGCCGGGCGCGCAGCCGGGGACGTACGAGATCGTCGCCCGGTGTGCCGAGGGCGACCGGCAGGTGGCGGGCGACCTGGTGGTGGCGTTGAGCGCGGTGCACCAGCAGGTGCTGCCGCGGGGAAGCGTGAAGACGGGGGTCGGCGGCGGACTCGGCCCCGACCCCGTACAGACCGCGGCGGGTGTGACGGCACTGGCCGTCGCCGCCGCGGGCGGTACCTGGCTCCTGCATCGCCGGGCGAGAGGCGACGGGATCTGACGGACACCCTCCGCTGTCCGTCCGCCGGTACCGCACATCCCGCCCCCTCCGGGTCCGACGCCCCTCGCGGCCCGGAGGGGGAAGGGGTCTTCGGGGTCCGCCCCCGGGAGAGGGGATTGGCATGCGCGAGGGCGCCGGGAAGCGCAGGACCGCTCGGAGCGCCGGGACCGCCCGGCTCGGCGACACCGCCATAGCCGCCGTCACCGTGGTGGCCCTCGGCTCGGGCGTGTGGCTGCTGGGCGGCGGCACCGGCCCACACGCCCCACCGCAGCCGTCCGCCGCCGAGGGCCGCCCCGACCCGGGCGGTGCGCGGGTCGCGGCGCCCGGACTCGCGCCGTCCCCGCCGCTGCGCATCCGCATCCCCGCGATCCGGGTGGACGCGCCCCTCATGGGCCTGGCCCTCACCCGCTCCGGCAGCCTGGACGCGCCGCCCGCCAAGGAGAAGAACCTCGCCGGCTGGTACGAGGCCGGCACCACCCCCGGCGAGACGGGCACCGCGATCGTCGCCGGCCATGTCGACAACACCGAGGGCCCCGCCGTCTTCTACGACCTCGGCGCGCTCAAGCGGGGCGCCCGCGTCGAGGTGGACCGCCGGGACGGCACCGTGGCCGTGTTCACCGTGGACGCGGTGGAGGTGTACTCGGCCCACGACTTCCCCGACGACAAGGTGTACGGCGCGGCCCCCCGCCCCGAACTCCGCGTCATCACCTGCGGCGGGGGCTACTCCAGGACCACCGGCTACCAGGGCAACGTGGTGGTGTTCGCCCACCTGACGGGCAGCCGCTGAAGGCTTCGGGCCCAAACGGCTCAGCGCGGTGCCGGTGCCCCGCCCAGAACGTGTCTCCTGCCCCAGCTGCCGAGCGGCTCCAGCGCCTCGTTCAGCTGGAGGCCGCTCCGGGTGAGCGTGTACTCGACGCGGGGCGGCACCTCGTCGTACTCCTCGCGGTGCACGACCCCGTCGGCCTCCAGTTCGCGCAGCTGCGCGGCGAGCACCTTCTCCGTGACGCCGGGCAGCCGCCGGCGCAGCTCACCGAAGCGGCATGTGCCGCGTTCGCCCGGCACCCACAGGATCGACACCTTCCACTTGCCGTCGATGATGTCCATCGCCGCGTCGGTCCCGCACAGGTACGCCCCCGGCCGCCGTCCCACCGGCATGGTCCTCCCCCTTCCGGCCCGCATGCTTTCCCGCTGGTAACCACCCACTTGGAAGTACGTACTTCTGCGCGGCGGCTCCACGGGCGAGCCTAGTCGCCATGACCGACACATCCCTCTCCTCCGTGCCCCCCACTCCGCTGACCCTGCTCGGCACCGGCGCGATGGGCACCGCGCTCGGGCGGGCCTGGCTCGCCGCCGGGCATCCGCTGACCGTGTGGAACCGCACGCCCGGGCGGACGGCCGCGCTGACCGCCGAGGGCGCGGTGGCGGCGGGGAGCGCGGCCGAGGCGGTGGCCGCGAACCGGCTCGTCGTGATCTGTCTGCTGGACGACGCCTCGGTGGGCGCCGCCCTGGACGCCGCCGAGCCGGCCGGCCGGGACCTGGTGAACCTCACCACCGGCACCCCCGCCGACGCCCGGGAGCGCGCCGCCTGGGCCCGGAAGCGGGGCGCCCGGTTCCTGGACGGCGGGATCATGGCCGTACCACCGATGATCGGCGCGCCCGGCGCCTTCGTCCTCTACAGCGGCGACCCGGAGCTGTTCGAGGAGCACCACGAGACCCTCGCCGTCCCGGCCGGCACCGAGTACGTCGGTGCCGACCCCGGTCTCGCCGCGCTGCACGACGTGGCGCTGCTGAGCGGGATGTACGGCATGTTCGCCGGGATCACCCACGCGTTCGCGCTGCTGCGCGGGACGCGGGTGGCGCCCGGGGACTTCGCCGCGCTGCTCGTGCCCTGGCTGAACGCGATGGCCGGCACGGCCGAGGAGACGGCCGGCCGGCTGACGTCCGGTGACTACACCACCGGGGTCGTCTCCCACCTGGCCATGCAGGTCGCCGGCAGCGGGACGCTGCTGCGCACGGCCGCGGAACAGGGCGTGAGCGCGGAACTGCTCACCCCGTTCCTGGACCTGATGCGCGACCGCGTGGCGGCGGGCCACGCCACGGAGGACACCACCGGCCTGGTGGACCTGCTGCGCACCCGCTGACCGCGCCTTCGCGACCGCCGGGCCCCTCACATCCAGGGCGCCGCCCCGCTGAGGGCAGCGTTCCTCCCGGGAAACAGACGTGATGCCGCCGGGTAACGTCGGGGCCGCACGCTCGGGACATGACCTCGAATACGCGTGTGGTGGTGATCGGCGCCGGCCTCGCGGGCGTACGGCTCGCCCGGCGGCTCGGCGAGCTGGGCACGCCCGCGCTGCTCGTCGGCGAGGAGGAGCACGCGCCGTACAACCGGGTGCTGCTGGCCGAGGTCCTGGCCGGCCGGTACGCCCCGGAGGTGATCGCCCTCCCGCCGCCCGCCGGCCTGCTGCGCACCCGGGTCACCGGCATCGACCGGGCCGCCCGGACCCTCGCCTGCGCCGACGGCACGTCGATCGGATACGACGCCCTGGTGCTGGCCACCGGCTCCAACCCGGTGCTGCCGCCGCTGCGCGGCCTGTTCAGCCCCGACCGCCAGCTCCCCGAGGGCGTCCACGCGTTCCGCACCATGGACGACTGCCTGGGCCTCGGCAAGGCCGTGCGGCCCGGGGTGCGGGCGGTCGTCATCGGCGGCGGGCTGCTCGGCGTCTCCGCGGCCCGCGCGCTCGCCGTGCGCGGCGCCCAGGTGGTGCTCGCGCAGCAGGCCGAGCGGCTCATGGAGCGCCAGCTCGACCCGGATGCCTCCCGGCTGGTGCTGCGGCACCTGACCGAGCTGGGCGTCGAGGTGCACACCGAGTGCCGGGTGCGGGACGTGGCCCTCGTCGCCGGCGCGGTCCGCTCGGTGGAGATGGCCGACGGGTACGCGCTCGACGCCGACCTCGTGGTCCTCGCCTGCGGGGTGCGGCCCCGCACGGGTCTCGCCGAGCAGGCGGGCCTCGCCGTCCACAAGGGCGTCCTCGTGGACGACGAGCTGCGCACCTCCGACCCGCACATCCACGCCATCGGCGACTGCGCCCAGCACGACGGCACGGTCTACGGCCTGGCCGCCCCGGCCCTGGAACAGGCCGACGCGCTCGCCGAGCTGCTGGCGGGCGACGCCCGTGCCCGCTACACCGGCACCCGCTCGCTGACCCGGCTGACCCTCACCGGTCCCGACTCCCCCTTCGACCTCGCCGCGTTCGGCGAGACCGAGCCGCGCGCGGGCGACGACGTCGTGCGGATCGCCGACGCCACCCGCGGCACCTACCGCAAGGTCGTCGTCCGCGACGACCGCCTGGTCGGCGGGGTCCTCGTCGGCGAACTCGGCACCGTCGGCGCGCTCGCCCGCGCCTGGGAGACAGCGGAGCCGCTCCCCGACGACGGCCCCCTGCTCCACCTGCTCACCAACGATGGAGGCTCCTGAATGACCGCCACCCCGGGGGCCACCCCCACGATCGTGCTCGTCGGCCACGGCATGGTCGGCCAGCGCTTCCTCGAAGCGCTCGCCGAGCGCGGCCTGACCGCCACGCACCGCGTGGTCGTGCTGTGCGAGGAACCGCGCCCGGCCTACGACCGCGTCCAGCTCACCTCGTACTTCTCCGGCAGGACGCCCGAGGACCTCTCCCTGACCGACAGGGGGTTCATCGAGGACCACGGCATCGAGCTGCACCTCGGCGACCCGGCGGAGACGATCGACCGCGAGGCGCGCACCGTGACCGCCCGCTCGGGTCTGGTCGTGGACTACGACGTCCTGGTCCTGGCCACCGGCTCCTACCCGTTCGTGCCGCCGGTGCCGAACAAGGACGCCACGGGCTGCTTCGTGTACCGGACCATCGAGGACCTGCTGGCGATCGAGGAGTACGCGAGGACCCGGGCGACGACGGGTGCCGTGGTCGGCGGCGGTCTGCTCGGCCTGGAGGCCGCCGGGGCGCTCAAGGGGCTCGGACTCGACGCGCACATCGTGGAGTTCGCGCCGCGCCTGATGCCGGTGCAGGTGGACGACGGCGGTGGCGCGGCCCTGCTGCGGACCATCCGGGACATGGGCCTGACCGTCCACACCGGTGTGGGCACCCAGGAGATCGTGACGGACGACTCCGGTGCCGTCACCGGCATGAGGCTGTCCGACGGCTCCGAACTCGCCACCGACATGGTGGTGTTCAGCGCCGGCGTCCGCCCCCGCGACCAGCTGGCCCGCGACGCGGGTCTCACGGTCGGCGAGCGCGGCGGCATCGCGGTGGACGAGCGGTGCCGGACCGTGCGCGACCCGCACGTGTTCGCGATCGGCGAGTGCGCGCTGGCCGCCGACGGCCGGGTCTACGGCCTGGTCGCACCGGGCTACGAGCAGGCGGAGACGGCCGCCGCGACCATCGCGGCCGACGAGGCCTCCTTCACCGGCGCCGACCTGTCCACCAAGCTCAAGCTGCTCGGTGTGGACGTGGCCTCCTTCGGCGACGCGCACGGCACCACCGAGAACTGCCTGGACGTCGTCTACTCCGACTCCCGCGCGGGCCTGTACAAGAAGCTGGTCATCGGCGCGGACGGCACGCTGCTCGGCGGCATCCTGGTCGGCGACGCGGAGGCGTACGGCACCCTGCGCGCGCTCACCGGCTCGGTGCCGCCCGTCTCCCCCGAGTCGCTCGTCCTGCCCGCCACAGCGGGCTCGGGGGCCCCGCTCGGCCCGTCCGCGCTGCCGGACGAGGCGATCATCTGCTCCTGCCACAACGTCAGCAAGGGCACGATCCGCGGTGCGGTCACCGAGCACCGGTGCACCACCGTGCCCGAGGTCAAGAAGTGCACCAAGGCCGGTACCGGCTGCGGCAGTTGCGTGAAGGTGCTGGGCCGGCTGGTCGACGCCGAGCTGGAGGCGTCCGGCGTCGAGGTCGACAAGGGCCTGTGCGGCTGCTTCTCCCAGACCCGCGAGGAGCTGTACGAGATCGTCCTGGCCCTGCGCGTCACGTCGTACCGGGAACTGCTGGACCGCCACGGCCGCGAGGGCGCCCGGGGCGGGGACGGCTGCGAGGTGTGCAAGCCGGCCGTCGGCTCGATCATCGCCTCCCTCGCCCCGGCGATCGGCGCCAGCGGCTACGTCCTGGAGGGCGAGCAGGCCGCGCTCCAGGACACCAACGACCACTTCCTCGCCAATCTCCAGAAGAACGGCTCGTACTCGGTGGTGCCGCGCATCCCCGGCGGGGAGATCGCGCCCGAGAAACTGATCGTGATCGGCGAGATCGCCCGGGACTTCGGCCTCTACACGAAGATCACCGGCGGTCAGCGGATCGACATGTTCGGCGCCCGTGTCGAGCAGCTTCCGCTGATCTGGGCCCGGCTGGTGGACGCCGGCTTCGAGTCCGGCCACGCCTACGGCAAGTCGCTGCGCACGGTGAAGTCCTGCGTGGGCTCCACCTGGTGCCGCTACGGCGTGCAGGACTCGGTCCGGATGGCGATCGACCTGGAACTGCGCTACCGGGGCCTCAGGTCCCCGCACAAGCTGAAGTCGGCGGTGTCCGGGTGCGCCCGCGAGTGCGCGGAGGCCCAGTCCAAGGACTTCGGGGTGATCGCCACGTCCAACGGCTGGAACCTGTACGTCGGCGGCAACGGCGGCGCCACCCCGCGCCACGCCGACCTGCTGGCCCAGGACCTGTCCGACGCCGAACTGATCCGGCTGATCGACCGGTTCCTCATGTTCTACATCCGTACGGCCGACCGTCTGGAGCGCACCAGCACCTGGCTGGAGCGCATCCCGGGGGGCCTGGAGCACGTACGGGACGTGGTGGTGCACGACGCGCTCGGCATCTGCGACGAGTTGGAGAAGCTGATGCGGGCGCACGTCGCGCACTACCGCGACGAGTGGGCGGAGACCGTCAACGACCCCGAGAAGCTGGCCCGGTTCGTGTCCTTCGTGAACGCCCCGGACACCCCGGACCCGGTCGTCTCCTTCGTCCCCGAGCGCGACCAGATCAAGCCCGACCTGCCGCTGCTGAACATCGGCCTGCGGCCCGCCGACGACGTCCTGGAAGGAAGCGCCCAGCGATGACCCTGGCAGTTGAGACGACCGACCTGAAGGTCCAGCTCCAGCTGGCTGACGGCTGGTTCACGGTCTGCGACCTGAGCCTGCTGGTCCCGGGCCGCGGAGTGGCGGCCCTGCTGCCGGACGGCCGCCAGGTGGCCCTCTTCCGCGACCGCGCGGACCGGCTGTACGCCGTCGACAACCGCGACCCCTTCACCGGCGCGGCCGTCCTCTCCCGCGGCCTGACCGGCACCCACCAGGGCCGCCCGTTCGTGGCGTCCCCGCTGCTGAAGCAGCGCTTCGACCTGGTCACCGGGGAGTGCCTGGACGACGCGTCGGTGCGGGTGGCCGCGTACGAGGTGCGGGCGCTGTAGCGGTGGCGTGGGCCGGCGGGGCCTGCGGACCGGGCCGCGGGCCAGGTCAGGTCAGGTCCGTGCGCAGCACGACCCGGCGGCCCCGCAGCTCCCCGCTCTCCATCCGCGCGTGCGCCTCGGCGGCGGCGCCCAGCGGGAGCACCTCCACGTTCCGGGGGCGCAGCAGGCCCCGCGCCAGCAGGTCGTTGACGGCGGTCGCGGCGGCGGCGAGTTCGACGGTCGTCGCGTGCGAGATGACGAAGCCCACGACGGAGCCGCCGTTCATGTACAGCGGTCCGGCGGGCAGCACGGGCCGGGTCCCGGCACCGGCGAGCAGCACCACCCGGCCCCGGCGGGCGAGCAGGCCGACCGAGGTCTCCAGGTCGTTCACGCCCGCCGTGTCCAGGTACACGTCGACACCGGCCGGCGCCGCCCGGCGGATCCTCCCGGTCAGCTCCGGGTCGCGGTAGTCGAACACCTCGGCCGCGCCCGACCCGGCGCAGTACCCGGCGTCCCGTGCGGCGGCCGTGGCGAGGACCCGGGCCCCCGCCCGCGCGGCGAACGTCACCAGGGCGCTGCCGACGTTGCCCGCGGCACCCGCGACCAGCACGGTCTCGCCGAGGCGGAGCCGGCCGTGGACGAACAGGGCGAGGTACGCGGTGGCGGCCGGGTGCAGCGCGGCCACGGCGAGGTCCGCATCGACGCCGTCGGGCAGGGGGTAGAGCCGGTCGGCCGCCACCACCGCCTGCTCGGCCGCCGCGCCCTGCCGCCCCTCGTGCCCGAGGCTGTTGCACCACACGCGGTCGCCGGCCCGGAAGCCGGTCACGCCGGGTCCCGCCCGCGCGACCGTCCCCACCAGGTCACGGCCGATGACGAACGGGAAGTCCACGGCCGTGACGAAGACCCCCGACCGGACGAAGGCGTCCACCGGGTCCACGGCGGTGGCGAGCACGTCCACCAGGACGTCGGTCGGGCCGGGGCGGGGCGCGGGCAGCTCGCCGTACCGGATGACGTCCGGGGGACCCAGTTCCTGGATGTACGCGGCGCGCATGGTCTTCCATGCTGCCACCGGGGGCCGGACCGCGCGCGGGCGCCCGGTGACCGACGCCGGTTCTTGACCGAACGGTTCAGATAAACCTACGCTGCCCGCATGGCCAGGACCAAGGAATTCGACCCCGACGCAGCGCTCCAGTCGGCCCTGGAGCTGTTCTGGCGGCGCGGCTACGAGGCGACGTCGATGGCTGACCTGGTCGGGCACCTGGGCATCGGCAGGGCCAGCCTGTACGCCACCTTCGGCAGCAAGCACGAGCTGTACCTGCGGGCCCTGGACCGGTACGGGCAGACGCAGGACCCGGTGCTGACGCGCGAGCTGTCCCGGCCCGGCCCGGTGCTGCCGGCCGTGCGCGGGCTGGTCCGGCGGTTCGCCGCCGAGGCCACCGCCGAGGCGACCCGGGAGCAGGGCTGCCTGGTCACCAACACGGCGGTCGAACTGGCCCCGCACGACCGCGAGGCCGCCCGCCGGGTGGAGCGCAGCTGGGACACCGTCGAGACCCTGCTGCACTCCGCCCTCGTGCGCGCCCGGGCGCAGGGCGAACTGGCCGGGGACCGCGACCCGCTGACCCTCGCGCGCATGCTGCTGGTCCTGCTCCAGGGCCTGCGGGTGGTCGGCAAGGCCTCGGCGGACCCGGCCAGGGTCCGGGACGCGGCGGAGCAGGCCCTGGCCCTGCTGGACTGACAGCGCGCCCGCGCGGGTCCCGCCGTTGTGCGCGACCTCAAACTGAACCGTTCGGTCAAGAAAAGGGAACCTCACCATGACGCACCGCTTCACCGGCCGGACCGCCCTCGTCACCGGCGCCGGCTCCGGCATCGGCCGCGGGGTGGCCCTCGCCCTGGCCCGGGAGGGCGCCCGCGTCGTCGTCGCCGGCCGGCGCCGGGACCCGCTGGACGAGACCGTGGCGCTGATCGAGGCCGAGGGCGGCAAGGGGCTCGCCGTCACCGCCGACGTCTCCCGCGCCGACGACCTGCGAGCCCTGGTGGACGCCGCCGTGGACCGGTTCGGCTCGCTGGACGTGGCCGTGAACAACGCCGGGGTGCTTCAGGGCCGGGGGCGGTCCGTGGGCGACCTGGCCGAGGAGGAGTGGCGCCGGATGCTCGACATCAACGTCACCGGTGTCCTCCTCGCCCTCCAGGCCGAGATCGCACGGATGCGGACGCAGCCGGGCGGCGGTGCCATCGTGAACATCGCCTCCCGGATCGGCGTGCACAGCCGGCTGCCCGGCACCGCCGGCTACGCGGTCAGCAAGGCGGCCGTCTCCGTCCTCACCCGCGCCGCCGCCCTGGACCACATCGCCGACGGCGTGCGCATCAACGCGGTCAGCCCCGGCCCCACCGCCACGGACATGTCGTTCCGGGACGGGGAGACCGAGGCCGGCCGGGACGCGCGCATGCGCACCGAGGTGCCGCTCGGCCGGGTCTCCACCGTCGCCGAGGTGGCCGCCGCCGTGCTGTACCTGGCCTCGGACGACGCGGCCTCGGTGGTCGGCACCGACCTCGTGGTCGACGGCGGCGTCACGGCCTGAGCCCTGACTCCCGTCAGTCGATCCCGGACCGCTCCACCCCGGCCACGATCCAGCGCTGGAAGCACAGGAACACCAGGAGCAGCGGCAGGATCGACACGGCCGCCGCGACGAACAGCTCGTGCAGCCGCACGACCTGGGCGGTGGTGAACGAGGACAGGGCCACCTGCACCGTCCAGGCGCTCTGGTCCTGCCCGATCACCAGCGGCCACAGGAAGGAGTTCCACGCGCCGAGGAACACGATGGTCCCGACGGCCGCGAACACCGGACGGGCGTTGGGTACGACGACGAGCCAGTACGTCCGCCAGTACCCGAGCCCGTCCACCTGCGCCGCGTCCTCCAGCTCACGGGGGAAACCGAGGAAGTACTGCCGGAAGACGAAGCAGGCGAAGGCCGGGAACAGCGTCGGGACGATCAGTCCGCGCAGGGTGGAGATCCAGCCGAGGGACGACACCAGCACGAAGCTGGGCACGAAGGTGACGGCCGCCGGGACCAGCAGGGTGCCCAGGACGGCGTAGAAGACCTTGTTCGCGTGGCGGTAGGGGATGCGGGCGAGGCCGTAGCCCGCGAGGGAGGCGAGGAGCAGGGTGCCGAAGGTGGTGGCGACGGCGATCAGCGCGGAGTTGAGCAGGGACCGGGCGAAGGGCACGGACGGATCGGCGAACAGCTCGCCGACGTTCCCCCACCGCACCTGGCGGGGGAAGAAGGTCCACTCGGGGGAGGTGATGTCCTCCTCGCCGGCCAGCCCGTTGCGCACGAGCAGGTAGAAGGGGATCAGGAAGAGCAGGGCGAGCGCGATCAGCAGCACCAGCCGCAGCGCCCGCCCGGCCCGCACCAGGGCGTCATCCATCGGCGTCCGTCCTCCCCAGCCGCAACCAGCGCGCCTGCCCCAGCGTGACGACGGCGATGACCAGCGCGAGGATCACCGCGCCCGCGCTGCCGAGCCCGAGGTTCTGCCCCTGCCCGAGGGCGGTGTAGTAGAGGTAGACCAGCGGCGGCCTGGCGTACGGCGGATAGCCCCGGGCGTCGGACAGCAGGTTGTAGAACTCGTCGAAGGCCTGGAAGGCGCTGACGACGAGCAGCAGCACCACCGCGACCGAGGTGGCCCGCAGCTGGGGCAGGGTGATGTGCCGCAGCACCGTCCAGCCGGGCCGGGCCCCGTCCACGGCCGCCGCCTCGTACAGCGCCGGGTCGATCCGCTGGAGCCCGGCGAGGAACAGGATCATGTAGAACCCGGCCTGGAGCCACAGCCGTACGGTGACGATGACCAGCCAGTACCAGGGCGGATCGGTGGTGGACAGCCAGGCGACGCTGTCGCCGCCGAACCACCCCAGCACGCTGTTGGCCAGCCCGAACCGGACCCCGCTGAAGAGCGACATCTTCCAGATGAGCGCGGCCACGACATAACTGCACGCGGCCGGCAGGAAGAACACGGACCGGAAGAAGGCCCGGGCGGTCCTGAGCCGATTGACCATCAGGGCGAGGGAGAGGGAGAAGACGTAGGTGACGGGCACGATGAAGGCCGTGAAGACGAGGAACGTCTTCAGGCTGTCCACGAACGCCCGGTCCCGCAGCATGGCCGTGTAGTTGTCCAGCCCGACGAAGCGCGTGGGCGTGACCGTGTTGTGCGCGTCGAAGAAGCTGAGCGTCACGCTCCACAGCAGCGGGACGTACGTGAACAGCGCGAGCCCGAGCGCGAACGGCCCGACGAACACCCAGAACCACAGCGCCCCGCGCCGCCTCACGACGTCTTCTTCACACGGTCGAGTTCGGCCGACACCTTCCGTACGACGGCCCGCAGTTCCCGCTCCGGACCGGCCCCGTCCTTGATGATCCGGCTGAGCGCGTCCTGGTAGGCGGTCTGGCTCGCCGGGGTCCACAGCAGCGGCTGGGCGTAGCCGTGGTCGGTGGTGAAGCGGACGGCGTCGGCGGCGGGACCGTCCTTGAGGGCGGTGGCCTTCTCGGCTAGGGAGATCCGGGCGGGGATGTGGAACCCGTAGGAGAGCGCGAAGTCCTCCTGGTGGTCGGTGCGTTCGACCCAGAGCCACTTCACGTACCGTTTGGCCGTCTCCTTGTGCCGGCTGCGGGCGCTGACGGCGGCGCCGTACGCACCGACGGGCACGGAGGGCCGCCCCTGGCTGCCGTCCCGCGGGAAGGGCAGCACCCCGAAATCGTCACCGAGTTCCTCGCGGACCCGCGGCAGCGCCCACAGCCCGGTCCACTGCATCGCGGTCAGCCCCTGCACGAAGGCGGACGGGTCCGCCCAGTCGCTGGGCGCGCCGAGGAGCAGGGACTTGTCGGCGCACAGCCGGTGCAGCTTGCCGAGGGTGCGGGCGGCGGCGGGATCGTCGAAGCCGACCTCGCCGTCGTCGCCGACGAACCGGAATCCGGCCGCGTAGAGGGGGGTCCCCCCGAGCACGCCCGCTCCCCCGTCGTTCCCGAGGAAGAGCCCCTTCACCTTGCCGCTGGTGAGCCGGTGCGCGGCGTCCACCAGGGCGTCGAGGGTGGTGGGCGGCTCGACACCGGCGTCCGCCAGCAGGCTCTTGCGGTAGTAGAGCATCTGCATGTCGATGACCTGCGGAATGGCGTACACCCTGCCGTCGTGGGTCTTCGGCGTGAGCACGGCCGGATTGAAGTCCTCCTTCACCTCCGCCACCAGCTCGGTGAGGTCGAGCACCTGTCCGCCCCGGATCTGGTCGAGGGTGGGCCCGTTGACCTCGAAGACATCGGGCCCGGAGTCGGTGAGCAGCGCGGCGGCGGTCTGCTGGTCGTAGTTCCCCGGCCGCCACTGCACCGAGACGCGCGCCTTCTTGAAGCCGGCGGCGTACCGCCGCACGGCCCGCTCGGTGCCGGGCTCCCCGTACTGGTGGTACCACTGCGCCAGCTCCGGCCCCGAACCACCGCCGCCCCGGCCGGTGTTGGACCCGCAGGCCGTGAGCACCCCGGCACCCACGCCTGCGGCCAGCAGATCCCTACGCCTGATCGTCATCGTGCCCCCTGACGTCCGTCACCGATGCACGGCCCAACGATCAACCATGCCCGCCGATTACGAAAGACGAGTTGCGGCCGTGTGTCACCGGGTCCGATCGCAATGGGCGGGCGGGCCCGTCCAACAGCGCAGTGCCCCGCCACCGAGGGCGCCGACAGCGGGGCGCGGGCTTACTCGACCGACAACGGACACGCAGGTGTCCGGGGCCTCCAGCCACACGCGCTGTCCGTCTCGATCAACGGTCGGCCCGAACCGGTCCCGCGACGGTCGGCCCCGGTCCTCCCACCACCGGTAGGCCGCCTCGATCTCGTCCCACAGGCGACGTGGCCCCGGTGACCAGCAGCAAGGCCGGCCCGGTCCTCTTGTCGCCAGGCGACAGGTGGCCGGCCGAGGTCCTTCCGACCGAAACCTTCGGCTCCTAGCCGGACTCCGCGTACCTCACCACGGAGAGAGCCAGGACCATGACGAGCACGACGTAGAGGATGACCTCGATCCGCTGCCTCACTGCGTGGCCTTCAGGCGTAGTTCTGCCCATACGACCTTCCATGTCCGGTGCTGGTCGTACCCCCATCGGTCACACAGGGCGTCGACCAGGACAAGGCCTCGGCCACTCTCTGCACCCGAACCGGGCTGCCTCATGTCGGGCAAATCTCGGCAGGTGTCTGAGACGCCGATTCGTACGCGGTCTTCGGTGAGTCGGCGGATGGTGATCCGGCTGGCACGACAGCGGGTGTGCTCAATCGTGTTCGTCAGCAATTCGTCAACGACCAGCGTTGCTGCGTCCACCAGTTCCTCTATGGCCCAAGCACTCAGAGCGGAGGCGATGAGCAACCGGGCGCGCCGGGCGGACTCCGGCTCACACGGCATCGTTTCCGAATAGCTGGGAACGCCTGTCGCCCCAGGTCTGGCAGCAGCTTCGTGCACGGACTTGGTCCCTCCAGGTGGAAGCCGTCCTCCACGAGTGCGGACGGCCGTCTGCTTCACCACCGCCGTGCGCGGCCACGCTCCCGGCGGTGGTGACCACACAACCGCAGTGCGTGCCCGGCACCCAGAGCGAAGCCTGGGCGTTTCCCAGGCACTGTCCCCGCGCAGACGCTGTGATCTGCGACGATCTGATCAGGCAGGGGAGGCGATGATGGCCAGACGGCGAGAGCTCGCTGATCAACGGGTGGCACGGGGCTACTCTCAAGAAGAATTCGCCGCCCTCCTGGGAGTGGCCACGTCCACGGTCGTACGGTGGGAGGGAGGGCGCTCAGCACCACGGCCGTACCAGCGCCCCAAGATGGCGGCGCTCTTAGGCGTGACCCGAGCCAACCTTGACCAGCTCCTCTTCTCAGTGAAGACGGTCACGGCCGCCCCCGAGGGCACCTCGTACCCCGCTTCATTCGGCGATCCTGTCGATATGAGACGCCGCGACCTCCTTGGACTACTCGCCGCCACGAGTGCGCTCGTCGCCCTACCCGAAGCCTCCATCTCTGCTGCCCCGGGGCGGGGCTCCGCCGCCGTACCGGGCACAGGAGAGGAGGTGATTCAGCAGCTGTGGCGGGTCTACGGCCTCACCGGAGACAAACACACGCTCTATCCGATTGTTCGGCATCAACTGGCAGCGCTCGCCGCCGAGATCGAAGTCGCACATGGCGGTACCGAACGCGAGCGCCTCAATGTGCGGGTCGCCGATCTCTACCAGTTGGCCGGAGAGTTGTTCTTCGACGCACGTGACGACGCCTTGTCCGCGCACTGCTACACCCTGGCCGCAAGCGCGGCGAAGGAGGCGTGTGCGTACGACCTGTGGGCCTGCGCTATGACGCGGCACGCCTACGTCGAGTTGTACGCGGGTCGGGCTGCGTCGGCGGTACCACTGTTGTCGGCAGCCTCGCGCATCGCTCGTCTGGGCGACAGCACTCTTTCCACTCGATACTGGGTGTCCGCCGTTCAGGCGGAGGTGCATGCCGCCTTGGGCGACTTCGACGCGTGCGTCCGCGCTCTCGACGCCGCTGAGGAGGTGCACACCCTGAGCGGCCAGATGCACAACGGCGGATGGCTCCGGTTCGACGGCTCGCGTCTTGCCGAAGAACGCGGAGCCTGCTACGTGACACTCGGTCGCCCCGATATCGCCGAGAACGCGCTGGCATCTGCGCTGGCAGAGGAGTTGAGCCCACGACGGCGTGGTGCCGTCCTGGTCGATCTCGCTGCGGCAGGAGCCCATCGGGGTGACGTCGACCAGGTAGTGCACTACGCCGACAAGGCTCTTGGCGTGGCGGGACAGACGCACTCGGGATACCTGTCCACCAAGCTCAGCGGTCTGTGTCCGCGGCTCACCGCGCTGCCTGCCGATTCCCGAGTTTCAGAACTGCACCAGCGGATCGCGGCGCTGTCGCGTGCCGCCTGACGAAGGGAACTTCATGAGTGAGGACGGCCGGATCTTCCGGGAGGCCTGGATCGCCGGTGTGCGCAAGCACTTCCCGGGCGAGCCGAAGCCCAGTTATGTGACGCCTTGGGAGGAGACGCCCGAGTGGGAGCGGGCGGCGGCCTCTGCCGTGTGCGGCCAGGTCCGGGAACTCGTCCGCGTCAGCGCGGGGCGCTCCGCTCGCCTGAGCCGCGAACAGAAGGGTCAGTTCGTCGCGGTGTGCTGGGCGGCCCAGATGTACCAGCACTTCGAGGACCCGAAGCCGGGGTACGTCGCCGGCTGGGGCGACCTTCCCGAGTGGCAGCAGGAGACCGACGCCGACATCTTCGAGGCCGTCGAGCGGAGCGGGTGACGCGGCCGCACCGCACAGAGGGGCGACACCCCCCGCACTGGGGTGCCGCCCCTCCTCTTTCGTGCGCCGGGGCCGCCGCCGATCGGTGAGGGTCGGGGACCGACGGCGGCTCCGGGGACCGGGTGGGTCAGCGGTGGTCGCTGCCCGCCGACTGGGTGGCCGCGCGGCCCGCTTCCAGGCGGGCGACCGGGATGCGGAACGGGGAGCAGGAGACGTAGTCCAGGCCGGCCTCGTGGAAGAAGTGGACCGACTCCGGGTCACCGCCGTGCTCGCCGCAGACGCCGAGCTTGAGGTCGGGACGGGTCCGGCGGCCCGCCTCGGCCGCCGCCTTCACCAGGGAGCCGACGCCGTCCTTGTCGATCGTCTCGAACGGGCTGACGCCGAAGATGCCCTTCTCCAGGTACGCCGTGAAGAACGAGGCCTCCACGTCGTCCCGGCTGAAGCCCCACACCGTCTGGGTCAGGTCGTTCGTGCCGAAGGAGAAGAACTCCGCCGCCTCCGCGATCTGACCGGCCGTGAGGGCGGCTCGCGGCAGCTCGATCATCGTGCCGATCGCCAGCTTCAGCTTCGTACCGGTCGCCGCCTCGACCTCGGCGATGACCCGGTCCGCCTCCTCGCGGACGATCTCCAGCTCCTGGACCGTACCGACCAGCGGGATCATGATCTCCGCACGCGGGTCGCCCTTGGCCGTCTTGCGCTCGGCCGCCGCCTCCGCGATGGCGCGGACCTGCATGGTGAACAGGCCGGGGATGACCAGGCCCAGGCGTACGCCGCGCAGACCCAGCATCGGGTTCTGCTCGTGCAGGCGGTGTACGGCCTGGAGCAGGCGCAGCTCGTTCTCGTGCGGCTCCTGGCGGGACTCCGCCAGGGCCACGCGGACGGAGAGTTCCGTGATGTCGGGGAGGAACTCGTGCAGCGGCGGGTCCAGCAGACGGATCGTCACCGGGAGGCCGTCCATCGCCTCGAAGAGTTCGACGAAGTCCTTCTTCTGCAAGGGCAGCAGGGCCTTCAGGGACTCCTCGCGCTCCTCCTGCGTGTCGGCCAGGATGAGGCGTTCGACCAGCTCACGGCGGTCACCGAGGAACATGTGCTCCGTGCGGCACAGGCCGATGCCCTGGGCGCCGAAGCGGCGCGCCCGCAGCGCGTCCTCGGCGTTGTCCGCGTTGGCGCGCACCCGCAGCCGGCGCTTGCGGTCGGCGAAGGCCATCATGCGGTGGACCGCCTCGACCAGCTCGTCGGCGTCGTCGGCGCCCGGGTGCATGCGGCCCTCGAAGTACTCCACGACGGGAGAGGGGACGACCGGGACCTCGCCCAGGTAGACCTTGCCGGACGAGCCGTCGATGGAGATCAGGTCGCCCTCCTCCACGACGTGTCCGCCGGGGACCGTCATACGGCGGCGCTTGGTGTCGACCTCCAGCTCCTCCGCGCCGCAGACACAGGTCTTGCCCATGCCGCGGGCGACCACGGCCGCGTGGGAGGTCTTGCCGCCGCGGGAGGTGAGGATGCCCTCGGCCGCGATCATGCCGTCCAGGTCGTCGGGGTTGGTCTCCCGGCGGACCAGGATCACCTTCTCGCCCGAGCGTGACCACTTCACCGCCGTGTACGAGTCGAAGACCGCCTTGCCGACCGCCGCGCCCGGCGAGGCCGCGATGCCCCGCGCGACCTGCTCGACCTTCGCCTGCTCGTCGAAGCGCGGGAACATCAGCTGGGCGAGCTGGGCGCCGGTGACGCGCTGGAGCGCCTCCGTCTCGTCGATGAGGCCCTGGTCCACCAGCTGGGTGGCGATGCGGAAGGCCGCGCCCGCCGTGCGCTTGCCGACGCGCGTCTGGAGCATCCAGAGCTGGCCGCGCTCGATGGTGAACTCGATGTCGCAGAGATCCTTGTAGTGGTTCTCCAGGGTCTCCATGATCCGCATGAGCTGGTCGTACGACGTCTTGTCGATCCGCTCCAGCTCGGCGAGCGGCACGGTGTTGCGGATGCCCGCGACCACGTCCTCGCCCTGGGCGTTCTGGAGGTAGTCGCCGTAGACGCCCTGGTGGCCGGAGGCGGGGTCGCGGGTGAAGGCGACGCCGGTGCCGGAGTCGGGGCCCAGGTTGCCGAAGACCATCGAGCAGACGTTGACGGCCGTGCCCAGGTCGTGCGGGATGCGCTCCTGACGGCGGTACAGCTTGGCGCGGTCGCCGTTCCAGGAGTCGAAGACCGCCTTGATGGCGAGGTCCATCTGCTCGCGCGGGTCCTGCGGGAAGTCCCGGCCGGCCTCCTTCTTGACGATCTTCTTGAAGGTGGTGACCAGCTTCTTCAGGTCCGCGGCCTCCAGGTCGGTGTCGACCGTGACCTTCTTGGCCGCCTTCGCCTTGTCCAGGGCCTCCTCGAAGAGGTCGCCGTCGACGCCGAGGACGGTCTTGCCGAACATCTGGACGAGGCGGCGGTAGGAGTCCCAGGCGAACCGCTCGTCGCCGGCCTGGGCCGCCAGGCCCTGCACCGACTTGTCCGACAGACCGATGTTCAGGACCGTGTCCATCATGCCGGGCATGGAGAACTTGGCGCCGGAGCGGACGGAGACCAGCAGCGGGTCGTCGGCCTGGCCGAGCTTCTTGCCCATCTTCGCTTCGAGGGCTTCGAGGTGCGCACTCACCTCGTCACGCAAGTCCGCGGGCTCCTCGCCGCTCTCCAGGTAGACCTTGCAGGCCTCCGTGGTGATCGTGAAGCCGGGAGGGACCGGGAGACCCAGGTTGGTCATCTCGGCGAGATTGGCACCCTTGCCGCCGAGCAGGTCCTTGAGGTCCTTGTTGCCCTCGGTGAAGTCGTAAACGAACTTCGCTGCCTGGGGTTCTTTGTTTTCCGACACGGGTCTCGACTCCTTGAGGCCACGGTGGCTGCCCTGATGGCCAGGAACATACCCAGATCGAAGGTGCCTGGGTACGTCCACTTGCGCGTCATGCGCCTGTAACCACTCGTCCGCCAGCGGATCGAAAGTCAAGGCTTGGCAAGCGAAGCCGGCCGTATGTTTTCACTTCTTGAAGACGGCAGTGCCTACAGGTGCAGTTTTATGCTCAGATGAGCGGGCCCCGGCACGACTGATTTCGATCGATGAACGATCAAGGGGTGGCACCGAGTGCCACCCCTTGAGGAAGTGCAGCCGCGCATGATCCGCTCATCTGAGCGCGACCCTTATCAAGGGTGGCGAGAATCACGCTGCCACAGACCGCTCCGTTTCACCATGCGGACCGCTCGGCGGACACCCGTCGGCGGCGGAAACACCCCTGTCACACACCCATCTCCGACAGCCGCTGCTCCACCCGGTCCGGCGCGTACAGGTGCTCCACCACCAGCGCGCCGGCGCCGATGAGCCCGGCCCGGTCGCCGAGCCGCGAGGTGACGACGTCCAGGTGGGCCGTGGAGCGGGGCAGCGCCCGCTGGTAGAGCAGCTCGCGCACGCCGGTCAGGAAGGGCGTTCCGGCCAGATCGCCCGCGATCATCAGCACGCCCGGGTTGAGCAGGGTCACGACCGTCGCCAGCACGTCCCCGACCTGCCGCCCGGCCTCCCGGGCCAGCGCGGCGGCCTCCGGGTGCCCGGCGGCCAGCAGGTCCCGCACGTCCGAACCGGAGGCGGCCGGCACCCCGGACGCGGCCAGCCGGCGGGCCACGGCACCCCCGCTCGCGACCGCCGCGAGACAGCCGTACGAGCCGCACCGGCACAGCGCGTCGGCGCCGACCCGGATGTGCCCGATGTCGCCCGCGCCGCCGTCGACGCCCCGGTAGACCGAACCGTCCACGATCACCCCGGCCCCGATGCCGGTGGACACCTTGACCAGCACGAAGGCCGTGCAGCCGGGGTGTCCGGTGCGCTGTTCGCCGTACGCCATGAGGTTGGCGTCGTTGTCGACCAGGACCGGCACCGCGGGGGCCCCGGTGCGGTCGGTGAGGGCGCGGGAGAGGCGGCCCCGTATGTCGTAGCCGTCCCAGCCCGGCATGATCGGCGGCTGGACCACCCGGCCGGTCTCGCTGTCCACCGGGCCCGGCACCGCCAGCCCGATCCCGCACACCTCCTCGGCGCGGCGCCCCGCCTTGGCCAGCAGCTCGGCGAACCAGTGGCCCAGCTCGCCCAGCACGGCGTCGGGGCCGTCCTCGACCACCAGCGTGCCGGCCTGCTCGGCGAGGATCTCGCCGGTCAGGGTGAGGACGGCCGCGCGGGCGTGCCGGGTGTCCAGGTCGGCGGCGAGGACCACCGCGTGGGAGCCGTCGAACTCCAGGGTGACGGAGGGGCGTCCGCCGAGCGGCGAGCCGACCGGGCCGCCGGCGCCCTCGCGCAGCCAGCCCGCCCGGAACAGCCGGTCCAGGCGCTGGCCGACGGTGGCCCGGGACAGTCCGGTCGCCTGCTGGAGCGCGCCGCGCGTCACGGCCCGCCCGCTGCGCACCAGTTCGAGCAGATCGCCGGCACCCGCCTGGCTCCCGCTCCTGCCGGTCCTCCCCGGACGTCCGGTCATGCGCACCCCCTTGTGCTTCTCCAGTCTGCATTACATATTGAGTTTTGCGTGTTAAATAGACGTAACCCTACGGTGGCCGGGGCAGAACCGCGTCGGCCGGACGTCTTCGGGGAGCCCCGAGTGGATCGCACCGCCCAGCTCACTGCCCGTTCCACCCCGTACGAGACGGCATACGACCCACCGGCCACGGCCACCACCCCGGCCACGACGGCGTCCCTGCGCACGAGGGCCGCCCGGGTGCTGGAGGCGAACTGGACCGGCGCGTCGACGGTGCCCTCCCGCGACCTGTATCCGCACCAGTGGTCCTGGGACTCCGCGTTCATCGCCATCGGGCTGCGCCACGTCTCGCCGCGGCGGGCGCAGACGGAACTGGAGACGCTGCTCGCGGCCCAGTGGGGCGACGGTCGCGTCCCGCACATCGTGTTCAACCCCTCCGTACCGCTCGACGCGTACTTCCCGAGCCCCGACTTCTGGCGCTCCGCCACCGCCGGGCGCACGGCGGGCGCCCCGCGCACGCTACAGACCTCCGGCATCGTGCAGCCACCGGTGCACGCGCTGGCGGCCTGGCTGGTGCACCGCGCCGACCCCGAACTGTCCCGGGCCCGCGGCTTCCTGGCCCGCGTCCACCCGCGGCTGGCCGCCTGGCACCGGTACCTGCTGCACCGCCGGGACCTGGGCGGCGCCGGGCTGGTGTCCGTGGTCCACCCCTGGGAGCAGGGCATGGACAACAGCCCCTGCTGGGACGCCCCGCTGGCCCGGATCACCCCGGCCCCGGCCCGCTCCTTCCGCCGCGCCGACCTCGACCACGGCGCGGCCGAGGACCGGCCGACGGATCTGGACTACGGGCGGTACGTGCGGCTGGCCGCGGACTACCGGGACGCCGGGTACGCCGACGGGGGCGGGGAGTTCGCCGTGGAGGACCCGGCGTTCAACGCCCTCCTCATCGCCTCCGAGCACGCGCTCGCCCGGATCGCCGAGGAACTGGGCGCGACCGGCTCCGCCCGCCGGGCCCGCGCGCAGCGGCTGACGGCGACGCTGGTGGAGCGGCTGTGGGACGCGGAGACGGGGATGTTCCTGTGCCGGGACCTGCGGGCCGGGGGCGCCCTCTCCGGGCGCGGTGCCTCGGGTTCCGGGCGGGGTGTCACCGGGCGCGGGGCCTCCGGTTCCGGGGCCGGGGGCGAGCCGCGTGTCCCCGGTTCCCGTCTCCTTCCCGAGCGCGCTGTCTCCGGTCTGGTGCCGTTGATCCTGCCCGGCCTCCCCCGCGACATCGCCGCCGCCCTCGTCCGTACCCTGCGCGGACCGCACTTCTCGGTCGGTGACCGCACCCGGCTCGTGCCCAGTTACGACCTCCTCGGCGAGGCCTTCGACCCGCACCGCTACTGGCGCGGACCGGCGTGGTTCAACACGGGCTGGCTGCTGGAGCGCGGCCTGCGCACGCACGGCGAGACGGCGGCGGCCGAGGCCCTGCGCCGGGCGGTGCTGGACCTCGCCGACGCCACCGGTTTCGCGGAGTACGTCGACCCGTACACCGGCGCGCCCTGCGGAGCCACCGGCTTCGGCTGGACGGCGGCCCTCGCGCTCGACCTGTGCCACCGGCCGGCCGTGCGGCACGAACGTCAACATCTGGACAAGAGCATACAAAGAGTCGTACCCCCCACGGACACCGGAACGTTCGACAGGAGTGACAGAGGAGGTCACCGGGGATGACGGACCGGCATCATCTGCTCGTGCACGGCGCCACCTTCGCCGCCGTGGGCGACCGCGGCGACATCAGCGGGGTGCGGGGCGGCAGCTCCCCGGACGGGTTGTTCGTCCGGGACGCCCGGCACCTCAGCCGCTGGCAGCTCACCCTCGACGGCGCGGTGCCCGAGGTGCTCACCCCGGTCACGGACGGGGACGAGACGCGCTGCGTGCTGGTCCCGCGCGGCGGCCGGCAGGAGCCCCCGGCGTACACCCTCTTCCGTGAACAGGCCGTCGGGGACAGCTCGTTCGTGGAGTCCGTGAAGATCACCAGCAACCGCCCGGTGCCCACCACCGTACGGCTCGCGCTCACCGTCGACGCCGACTTCACCGACCAGTTCGAGCTCCGCTCGGACCACCGCACCTACGCCAAGCCCGGGGCCCTGCGCTCCCGCGAAGTCCTCCCCGACGGCATCGAGTTCACCTACCGGCGCGCCGAGTGGCGGTCCTGTACGACGATCACGGCCGACCCGGCCCCCGACGCCGTGGAGGAGACCGGCACCGGAGCCCGCCGCCTGGTGTGGACCCTCGGCCTCGCGCCCCACGGCACGACCGAGCTGCTGCTGCGGGTGATCGCCCGCCCGCACGGCGAGAAGCGCGCCCTGCGCGTACCCCGCGACCCCGCCGCCGTGCAGGAACACCTCCTCGCGGAGGAAGCCCGCTTCATGGAGGGCGTGGCCTTCCCGACCGGCTGGCCGGAGCTGGCCGCCGCCTGCGCCCGGGGCCTCGCCGACCTGGCGGCGCTCCAGGTCCCGGTCACCGGGCCGGACGGCGAGGACCTGCGCGTGCCGGCGGCCGGCGCCCCCTGGTTCCTCACCCTGCTCGGCCGCGACGCGCTCCTCACCTCGCTGTTCGTCCTGCCGTACCACCCCCGGCCGGCCGCCGCCACGCTCCTCGCCCTGGCCGCGACCCAGGCCACCGGCTCCGGCCGGTCCCCGGTCGCCCAGCCCGGCAAGATCGTGCACGAGGTACGGCACGGCGAGCTGGCCCACTTCGGCCAGGTGCCGTTCGGCCGCTACTACGGCTCGGTCGACGCCACCCCGCTGTTCCTGATCCTGCTCGGCGCGTACGTCGAGCGGACGGGGGACACGGAGCCGGCCCGGCGCCTGGAGCCGCACGCGCGGGCCGCCGTCGGCTGGATGCTCGACCACGGCGGCCTGACCTCGCGCGGCTATCTCGTCTACCGCGCCGACGAGGGCGGCCTCGCCAACCAGAACTGGAAGGACTCCCCCGGCGCGATCTGCTGCGCCGACGGCACCCGGCCCACCGGCGCGGTGATGGCGGCGGGCGCCCAGGGCTACGCGTACGACGCGCTGCGCCGCACGGCCGGGCTGGCGCGGACGGTGTGGGGCGACGAGACGTACGCCGCGCTGCTGGAACAGGCGGCGGCCGACCTCCGCGACCGTTTCCAGCGGGACTTCTGGATGCGGGAGCAGTGCTTCCCGGCGCTGGCGCTGGACGGGCAGGGCCGGCAGATCGACGCGCTGGCGTCCGACGCCGGGCATCTGCTGTGGTCGGGGCTGCTGGACAAGGAGTACGGCGAGGTGGTGGGCCGGCGGCTGCTGGAGCCGGACTTCTTCTCGGGCTGGGGCGTCCGCACGGTGGCCTCCGGCCAGGCCGCGTACCACCCGCTGTCCTGTCACCGGGGGTCCGTCTGGCCCCATGACAACGCGCTGATCGCCCTGGGCCTGGCGCGGTACGGGCTGCATGACGAGGCCCGTACGGTCGCCCATGCGCTGATCGACGCGGCGACGGCGGGCGGGCACCGGTTGCCGGAGGTGCTGGCGGGGTACGGGCGGGCTCCGCACGGTACGCCGGTGCCGTATCCGCACGCGTGCGGGCGGGGGGCCCGGTCCGCCGCAACGCCGCTCGCCCTGCTGACGGCTGTCGGGGGCGCCTGAGGGCGTGGGGTTCGGCGGTGGGGCGCGTGGGGGTCGTGGGCGCGGCTCCCCGCGCCCCTTCGCGGGAGCTGACGTTCCGTCGGCTGTGTTGACCAGGTGTTTGCCCGGCCCTCGTGAACGGTGCTTCCCCGTGGGCCGTACGGAAGGGCATGAGCGCGCTCCCGTCTGCCTCTGCCGAGGACGTGGCCGAAGAAGTCACCGAACCCGCCGCACGCACGTTCCGCCGTCCCTGGGCCACATGGCAGGCGTGGCGCAGGCACTGGCGGGAGGGCCATCCCGAGGCGGCACGGGCCCTGTCCGTGACCGTCACCGTGCTCGCCGCCGCGCTGGTCGTCGCCGCGCTGGTGATGCCGAACACGGTCGTCCGGCTGGGGCCCGCGAAGTTCCTCCGCATACCGGCCGAGGCCGTCGTCGGGGCGGCCGTGCTGCTCGCGCTGCCGCGGCGGCCCCGGGTGGTGCTGGCGGCGGTGTCCGGGGTGCTGCTCGGGGCCGTGACCGTTCTCAACGCGCTGGACATGGGGTTCGGCCAGTACCTCGGCCGCGACTTCAACGTCGTCCTGGACTGGGGTCTGTTCGGGGACGCGGAGTCGTACCTGGAGGACTCCCTCGGGCGGACGGCCACCCTCGCCGCCGTGGCCGGGCTGATCGTGGTCGTCCTGCTGCTCTTCGTACTGCTGGCCCTGGCCGTGGTCCGGCTGAGCGACCTCCTCGCCCGGCACCCCGGCACCGCGACCCGCGGCACCCTGGTCGCCGGGGTCGTCTGGATCACCTGTTCCTCGCTCGGGCTCCAGGTGGCGGGCGTGCCGATCGCCTCGGACCGCACCGCGACCGCGCTGAAGGTCCAGGCCCGCCGGGTCTCGGACACGCTGAAGGACGAGGCGGAGTTCCGGAAGGTGGCCCGGGTCGACGCGTTCGGGAACACGCCGGGCAGTGAACTGGTCCCCGACCTGCGCGGCAAGGACGTGATCTTCACCTTCGTCGAGAGCTACGGCCGCAGTGCGATCGAGGACCCGGTCATGGCGCCCGGCGTGGACCGGACACTCGACGTCCGCACCAAGGCCCTGGCCAAGGCCGGCTTCCGCGCCAAGAGCGGCTGGCTGACCTCGGCGACGTACGGCGGAGGCAGCTGGCTCGGCCACTCCACCACCATGTCGGGCCTGTGGATCAGCAATCAGCAGCGCTACCGCACGGTGATGGCCAGCAACCACCTCAGCCTGACGGAGGCGTTCAGGAAGACCGGCGCGTTCGACACGGTGGGGGTCATGCCGGGCGTGCAGAAGGGCTGGCCGGAGCAGAAGTGGTACGGCCTGGACAAGGTCTACAACGCCTTCCAGCTCGGCTACCGGGGGCCGAAGTTCAGCTGGTCGACCATGCCCGACCAGTACGCGCTCCAGCAGTACCAGGAACGGGTGCACAGCAAGCGGCCGGCCGGCGGCAAGGCACGGATGTCCCTGCTCATCCTGACGTCCAGCCACCAGCCCTGGGCGCCCATCCCGAAGAGGGTGGGCTGGGACCAGCTCGGTGACGGCTCGGTCTTCGACGGCATCCAGGCGGCGGGGAACAAGCCGGCCGACGTCATCGCCGACACCGCCAAGTCCCGCGAGGAGTACGGCAAGTCGGTCCAGTACTCGGTGACCGCGCTGACCGAGTGGCTGGAGCGGTACGGCACCGAGGACACGGTGCTGGTCTTCCTCGGCGACCACCAGCCGATCGCCCGGGTCAGCGGCAACCACGCCAGCCGGGACGTGCCGGTGTCGATCGTCGCCAAGGACCCCAGGATGCTGGACAAGATCGCCGGCTGGAACTGGACGGACGGGCTCCGCCCCGCCCACGACGCCCCGGTGTGGAAGATGAGCTCCTTCCGCGACCGCTTCCTGACGGCCTACGGCTCGACTCCCCACCCGAAGAACGGCTGACGAGACCGGGGTCCACGGGCGGAGCCCCGGGGGCGCTCACCCGCCCGACGTGTCGAGCTCCGCTTCCTCGGTGATCCCGGAGCAGTCGTACGGATCCTTGAGCCACCCGTCCGGCAGCACCACCCGGTTGTTGCCGGACGTACGCCCCCGCGGCCCCTCCGCGCCGACCGGCCACGCCTGGTCCAGGTCCAGCTCGTCCAGCCCCGCCCGCAGCTCCTGGAGGGACGACGTGATCGCGAGCCGCTTGCGCATCTCGGACCCGACCGCGAACCCCTTCAGGTACCAGGCGACGTGCTTGCGGAAGTCGACGACGCCCTTGGACTCGTCACCGAGCCACTCCCCGAGCAGGGTCGCGTGCCGCACCATGACGTCGGCGACCTCCCGCAGCGTGGGCCGCAGGAAGTCGTCCCGCCCCTCGAACCCGGCGACCAGATCCGCGAACAGCCAGGGCCGCCCCAGGCACCCGCGCCCCACGACCACCCCGTCGCACCCGGTCTCCCGCACCATCCGCAGCGCGTCCTCGGCGGACCAGATGTCGCCGTTGCCGAGCACGGGGATCTCCGGCACGTGCTCCTTCAGCCGCGCGATGGCGTCCCAGTCGGCGGTGCCGCCGTAGTGCTGGGCGGCGGTGCGGCCGTGCAGGGCGATGGCCGTCACGCCCTCCTCGACGGCGATGCGGCCGGCGTCGAGGTAGGTGATGTGGTCGTCGTCGATGCCCTTGCGCATCTTCATGGTCACCGGCAGGTCGCCGGCCCCGCTGACCGCCTCGCGCAGGATGGCCCGCAGCAGGTTCCGCTTGTAGGGCAGGGCCGAGCCGCCGCCCTTGCGCGTGACCTTCGGTACGGGACAGCCGAAGTTCAGATCGATGTGGTCGGCCAGGCCCTCCTCCGCGATCATGCGGACGGCCTTGCCGACGGTCGCGGGGTCGACGCCGTAGAGCTGGATCGAGCGCGGCTGCTCGCTCGGGTCGAACCTGATCAGCTGCATCGTCTTCTCGTTGCGCTCGACCAGCGCCCGGGTGGTGATCATCTCGCTGACGAACAGCCCCTTGCCGCCGCTGAACTCCCTGCACAGGGTGCGGAAGGGCGCGTTCGTGATTCCCGCCATGGGTGCGAGCACGACGGGCGGTGTCACGGCGTGCGGGCCGATGGAGAGCGGATGGGTCATCGTCAGGACTCCGGGACGGATCTACGGCACAGGACGGACACGGGAACACCGGGCAAGGACCCATTGTCCCTCACCCGCCGCGCGGTTCGTCCGCGGGCGCCGCCGGCCGACACCCGGAGACCCTGCATGACTCATTAGTTAGACACACTATTGAGTTCGGCGTACGATGGGACCCATGCCAGAGCTGAGCCCTCGCCGACGCCTGCTCGTGCTCCTGATCTGCTGCATGAGCCTGCTGATCGTGAGCCTCGACAACACCGCGCTGAACGTGGCCCTGCCCTCGATGCAGCGCGACCTGCACGCCACCACCTCCGGCCTGCAATGGACGATCGACGCCTACACGCTGGTCCTGGCCTCGCTGCTGATGCTGGCGGGCTCCACGGCCGACCGGATCGGCCGCAAACGCGTCTTCATGGCGGGCCTGGTCGTCTTCACCGCCGGCTCCGCGCTGTGCTCCGTCGCCCCGAACCTGGAACTGCTGATCGTCTTCCGTATGGTCCAGGCGGTGGGCGGCTCGATGCTCAACCCGGTCGCCATGTCGATCATCACCAACACCTTCACCGACGCCCGGGAACGCGCCCGTGCGATCGGGGTGTGGGGCGCGGTGGTCGGCATCTCCATGGCGGCGGGTCCGCTGGTCGGCGGGCTGCTGGTGCAGTCGGTGAGCTGGCGCTCCATCTTCTGGGTCAACCTCCCGGTCGGCCTCGCGGCCCTGCTGCTCACCCTCCGCTTCGTCCCGGAGTCGCGCGCGCCCAAGGCCCGCCGTCCCGACCCGGTCGGGCAGCTGCTGGTGATCGCCCTGTTCGGCTCGCTGACGTACGCGATCATCGAGGCACCGGAGTCGGGCCCCGGCCCCGTGACGCCGTTCGCCGTGGTCGCCGTGGCCGCGCTGCTGGCCCTCCTGTGGTACGAGCCTCGCCGCGACGAACCCCTCATCGACCTGCGCTTCTTCCGCTCGGCCCCGTTCAGCGGCGCCACGGTGATCGCGATCAGCGCGTTCGCGGCCCTCGGCGGCTTCCTGTTCCTGTCCACCCTGTACCTCCAGAACGTGCGCGGTCTGGACGCCCTGCACGCGGGCCTGTGGATGCTCCCGATGGCCCTGCCGACGTTCCTGTGCGCCCCGCTGTCCGGCCGCCTGGTGGGCAGCCGCGGCCCACGGCTGCCGCTCCTGGTGGCGGGCGCGGCGATGACCGCGAGCGGTGTCCTGTTCGCCGCGTTCGAGGCGGAGACCTCCGACACCACCCTCCTCCTCGGCTACGTCCTCTTCGGCATCGGCTTCGGCTTCGTGAACGCGCCGATCACCAACACGGCCGTCTCCGGCATGCCGCGCACCCAGGCCGGTGTCGCCGCCGCCGTCGCCTCCACCAGCCGGCAGCTGGGCCAGACGCTCGGCGTCGCGGTCATCGGCGCCGTCCTGGCCTCCGGCATCGGCTCGTCCCCGTACCGGCAGGTGTTCGTCTCGGCGGCCCGCCCCGGCTGGTGGATCCTCACCGGCTGCGGCCTGGCCGTCCTGGTCCTGGGCCTGCTGACCAGCGGCCACTGGGCCCGCCGCACCGCCGAACGCACGGCCGAGAGCCTGCGGTCACCGGAGGTGCGCCAGGTCATGGAAACCGCGGAACGGGCATAGCGGCGAAGACCCGGCGGGGCACCGCTCGGCCCCGCAGCGGGTCAGCGCCCGCAGGCGATCTCGTACAGCTTCGCCAGCCGCTTGCGGGTCTCCTCGTTCCTCGGCGTGTACGTCACCATCCGGGCGCCCACGTCGGGGGCGAGCCACAGGTCGGTGTGCTCCAGGCTGAGGCGGCCCACATGGGGGTTGAGGAACTCCTTGGTCTTGGAGCGGGCGTCGACCACCTCGTAGCGCTTCCAGTTCTCCCGGAAGGCGGGTGACTCGTCCAGCCGCTTCAGGAGCATCTTCCAGGCGGGCTCGCCGAGGTGGCCGGCCAGGGCGGCGCGCAGCCGGGCGGCCATCAGGCGCTGGGTCTCCTCCAGGTGGACGACCGCCGCCTGCCACTGCTCGTTGGTGTGGACGAGGAGCATGCAGTTGCGGTCCTCGGGCGGGACCGCGTCCAGGTCGCCGAGGAGGAGGCCGTAGGTGCGGTTGTAGGCGAGGATGTCGTACCGGCTGTTCTGGATGCAGGCCGGGATCGGCTCCAGCACGGTCAGCATCTCGCGCAGGGCGGGGGTGACGCTCGGGCAGTTCGCCGCCGGGGTGGGGTCCGTCGCGCCGGCCAGCTGGAAGAGGTGGGCGCGTTCGCCGGCGTCCAGGCGCAGGGCGCGTGCGAGGGCGTCGAGGACCTGGACGGAGACCTGGATGTCCCGGGCCTGTTCGAGCCAGGTGTACCAGGTGACGCCGACCGCGGAGAGGTGGGCGACCTCCTCGCGGCGCAGCCCGGGGGTGCGGCGGCGGGCCCCGCGCGGCAGGCCCACCTGTTCCGGCGTGATGCGCTCCCGTCTGCTGCGCAGGAACGCGGCCAGCTCGTGCCGACGGATCTCCGCTCCCCGGGCGGGCCGCGCCCGGGTTTCCTGGACCGAGGTCGTCATGGCTCCAGGGTGCCGGGCCGGCCAGCCTGTTTCCAGGTGCTTCCAGTACCAGGACAAGGGCCGCCGACCACCAGCGTGACCCGGGACCCGGCCCGGGATCCTGCGCCGCCTCCGGGTGGTTCCGGGTAGTTCCGCTACCAGGATGAGGAGACTCTGGTACCAGCCTGGGCGGTGTTCCAGGCTCGGGAGCATGAGTGAAACCGTCACCGCCCCCGCCGTCCGGCCGACGGCGGCACCGCCCGCGCTCACCGGGCCCGGGCTGTTCACCGTCCTGCTGGCCGCGGCGCTGCCGCTGGTCGACTTCTTCATCGTCAACGTCGCCCTGCCGACCATCGGCACCGGTCTCGCCGCCGGCGAGGCCGTGCTGGAGCTGGTCGTCGCCGGGTACGGGGTCGCGTACGCCGTGCTGCTCGTGCTCGGCGGGCGGCTCGGGGACCTGTTCGGCCGGCGCCGGCTCTTCCTCGCCGGGATGGCCGCCTTCGGGCTCACCTCGCTGGCCTGCGGGCTCGCGCCCGGCGCCTGGAGCCTGGTCGCGGCCCGGGTCGCGCAGGGCGCCTCGGCCGCCGCGATGCTGCCGCAGGTGCTCGCCACCATCCAGTCCGCCACGAGCGGCGCGCGCCGGGCCAAGGCCATGAGTCTCTACGGCGCCACGGCCGGGCTGTCCATGGTCGCCGGGCAGATCCTCGGTGGGGTGCTGGTCGCCGCCGACATCGCCGGGACCGGGTGGCGGGCCATCTTCCTCGTCAATGTGCCGGTGGTCGTGCTGGGGCTCGTGCTCGCCGCCCGGTGCGTGCCGGAGACCCGGTCGCAGCACCCCGAGCCCGTGGACGGGCCGGGCACCGTGCTGCTGGCGGTGTCCCTGCTGACGCTGCTCGCGCCGCTCACCGAGGGCCGGGCGGCGGGCTGGCCGCTGTGGACCTGGCTGTCGCTGGTCGCGTTCCCCTTCGCGGCGGGCGCGTTCTGGGTGGTGGAGCGGCGGGCGGACCGGTCGGGGCGGACCCCGCTGGTGCCGCCGAGCCTGTTCCGGGTGCCGTCCATGCGGCGCGGTCTGGAGCTGATGGTGCCGTTCTCCATCGGCTTCAGCGGGTTCATGTTCGTGATCGCGCTGGCGTTGCAGCAGGGTGCCGGGCTCGGACCGGTGCCGGCCGGGCTGGCGCTGGCGCCGATGGCCGTGGCGTTCCTGCTCGTCTCGCTCGCCGGGCCCCGGCTGATCGCCCGCTTCGGCACCCGGGTGGTCACGGCCGGGTCCGTGCTCCAGGGGGTGGGCGTGCTGCTGATCGTGCTGGCCGCGTGGCGGGACTGGCCCCGGCTGGACGTCGTCTCCCTGCTGCCGGGCGCGGCGGTGGCCGGTGCGGGGCAGGCGCTCCAACTGCCCAACGTCATGCGGCTGGTGATGTCCGAGGTGCCGCCCGCGCGGGCCGGGGTCGGCAGCGGGGTGATGGTCACCACGCAGCAGTCGGCGCTGGCGCTCGGGGTGGCCACGCTGGGCACGCTGTTCCTGACCCTGGTCCCGCATCTGGGCATGCGGGACGCGCTGGTCAGCACGTTGCTGGTGCAGTTGGGCGGGATCGTGCTGACGGGGCTGCTGAGCCTGCGGCTGCCGCGGACGGTGGGCTGAGCGGGGGCCGCGCGCGGCCGGGCGGCGCGCGTACGCCGGGCCGTTCGGTCCGGACCCGCGGGCGGGGTTTGGTCCAGACCTATTGACTAGAGGTCTGGACCACGAGCACTGTCATGTTTGCGACATGGCCCACGCTCACCGACCCCCACCGGGAGGCCCCATGCTCCGCCGTACCCTGCGCGTCCTCACCGCCGCGCTCACCGCGGCCGTCCTCGCCCCGCTCGCGATCGCCACCGCGCCCGCCGCCTCCGCCGCCGACACCTGCGCGCTCAAGCCGAGGCCGGCGGGCAAGGTGCTCCAGGGGTACTGGGAGAACTGGGACGGCGCCGCGAACGGCGTCCATCCGCCCTTCGGCTGGACCCCGATCACCGACTCCCGCATCCCCGCCCACGGCTACAACGTGATCAACGCGGCCTTCCCGGTGATCCGCTCCGACGGAACGGCCCTGTGGGAGGACGGCATGGACGCCGGCGTGAAGGTGGCCACGCCCGCCGAGATGTGCGCGGCCAAGGCGTCGGGCCAGACGATCCTGCTGTCCATCGGCGGCGCGGCGGCCGGAATCGACCTCAGTTCCTCCACCGTGGCCGACCGCTTCGTGGCGACGATCGTGCCCATCCTGAAGAAGTACAACTTCGACGGCATCGACATCGACATCGAGACGGGCCTGGTCGGCAGCGGGAACATCGGCCGGCTCTCCACGTCCCAGGCCAACCTGATCCGCATCATCGACGGAATCCTCGCGCAGATGCCGTCCGGCTTCGGCCTGACGATGGCCCCGGAGACGGCGTACGTCACCGGCGGCAGCGTCACCTACGGCTCCATCTGGGGCGCGTACCTGCCGGTCGTCAAGAAGTACGCGGACAACGGCCGCCTGTGGTGGCTGAACATGCAGTACTACAACGGCAGCATGTACGGCTGCTCCGGCGACTCCTACGCGGCCGGCACCGTGCAGGGCTTCACCGCCCAGACCGACTGCCTGGACAAGGGCCTGGTGGTGCAGGGCACGACGATCAGGGTGCCGTACGACAAGCAGGTGCCCGGCCTGCCCGCCCAGTCCGGCGCGGGCGGCGGCTACATGTCCCCGTCCCTGGTCTCCCAGGCCTGGAAGCACTACGGAACGTCGCTCAAGGGCCTGATGACATGGTCGGTCAACTGGGACGGCGCGAAGAACTGGACCTTCGGCGACAACGTCAAGGCGCTCCAGGGCCGCTGAGCGAGGGCGGACGCAACGGATGCCGGACGAGTCCGCGCTGGCGGCTCGCCCGGCATCCGGCGGTGGTGACTAGGCGCCGACGAGACGCTGGGCCAGGTAGCCCTCGATCTGGTCGAGCGACACGCGCTCCTGCTTCATGGAGTCACGCTCGCGGACGGTGACCGCGTTGTCCTCCAGCGTGTCGAAGTCGACGGTCACGCAGTACGGCGTGCCGATCTCGTCCTGGCGGCGGTAGCGGCGGCCGATGGCGCCGGCGTCGTCGAACTCGATGTTCCAGTTCTGCCGCAGCGCCTGGGCGAGGCCCTTGGCCTTCGGGGACAGCTCGGGGTTGCGCGACAGGGGCAGCACGGCGACCTTCACCGGGGCCAGGCGGTGGTCCAGGCGCAGCACCGTGCGCTTCTCCATCTTGCCCTTGGCGTTCGGCGCCTCGTCCTCGACGTAGGCGTCGAGCAGGAAGGCCAGCATGGTGCGGCCGACACCCGCCGCCGGCTCGATGACGTACGGCGTCCAGCGCTCGCCGGCCTCCTGGTCGAAGTAGGAGAGGTCCTGGCCGGAGGCCTTGGAGTGCGCGGAGAGGTCGTAGTCGGTGCGGTTGGCGACACCCTCCAGCTCGCCCCACTCCGAGCCGCCGAACTGGAAGCGGTACTCGATGTCGGCGGTGCGCTTGGAGTAGTGGGAGAGCTTCTCCTTCGGGTGCTCGTACCAGCGCATGTTCTCCTCACGGAGACCCAGGCCGGTGTACCAGTTCCAGCGCTGCTCCATCCAGTACTCCTGCCACTGCTCGTCCTCGCCCGGCTTGACGAAGAACTCCATCTCCATCTGCTCGAACTCGCGGGTGCGGAAGATGAAGTTGCCCGGCGTGATCTCGTTGCGGAACGACTTGCCCATCTGGGCGATGCCGAACGGCGGCTTGCGGCGCGAGGTGGTCTGGACCTGGGCGAAGTTGGTGAAGATGCCCTGGGCGGTCTCGGGGCGCAGGTAGGCGACGGAGCCGGAGTCCTGGGTCGGGCCGAGGTGGGTGGAGAGCAGACCCGAGAACTGCTTGGGCTCGGTGAACTGGCCCTTGTTGCCGCAGTTCGGGCAGTTGATGTCCGCGAGGCCGTTCGCCGGGGCGTGGCCCTTCTTCTCCTCGTACGCCTCTTCCAGGTGGTCGGCGCGGAACCGCTTGTGGCACGCGGTGCACTCGGTCAGCGGGTCCGTGAAGGTGGCGACGTGGCCGGAGGCCACCCAGACCTCGGGGGCCAGGATGACGGACGAGTCGATACCGACGACGTCCTCGCGCGACGTCACCATGTAGCGCCACCACTGGCGCTTGATGTTCTCCTTCAGCTCGACACCGAGCGGTCCGTAGTCCCAGGCGGCACGCTGTCCGCCGTAGATCTCACTACAAGGGAAAACGAAGCCACGGCGCTTGCTCAGGCTGACGATGGTGTCGATCTTGTCGGCGGCCACGGTGCTCTCTTCATTACGACGACGGGCGTTGAAGCGAGATGCTTCCAGCGAATGATTCAGGTTACCGGCGCATGCTCCCCCACGACCAAATCGGCCCCTGCCCGGACCGCCTGACGAGCGTTGTTGACAACGGTTTCCATCTTTGTTGAAAATGACTGTCATGAACGCACGACGACGCACCCGGTCCCGCGCGCAGCGCCTCATACCCGCCGCCGCGGTCGCCGCGGCCACCGCCCTCGGGATCGGCACGCTGTCCGCCTGCTCCGGCGACAAGGCGGTCGCGGCCAACACGAGCAAGTTCGACGTCGTCGCGTCGTTCTACCCGATGGCCTTCCTCGCCGACCGGATCGGCGGGGACCACGTCCACGTCACCACCCTCACCTCGCCCGGCCAGGAGCCGCACGACCTGGAGATCAGCCCCCAGCAGATCGCCTCGCTGGAGGAGTCCGACGCGGTCCTGTACCTGAAGAACCTCCAGCCGTCCGTCGACGACGCGGTGGCCCAGTCCCCGGTCAGGACGAAGATCGACGCGGCCTCCCTGACCACGCTGGAGGACCACGGCGACGAGGTCGGCGGCCACGCGGCCGGGCACGAGGGCCACGAGGGCCACGAGGGCGGGGAATCCCCCGGCAAGGACCCGCACATCTGGCTCGACCCGGTGCGCTACGCCCAGGTCGCCGAGGGCGTCGGCAAGGCCTTCGAGAAGGCCGACCCGAAGCACGCCTCCGACTACAAGAAGAACACCGCGGCCCTGGTGAAGCAGCTGGACGAACTGAACACCCGGTTCAAGGAGGGCCTCGCGGACACGAGGACCAAGGTCTTCATCACCACGCACGCCGCCTTCGGCTACCTCGCCGAGCGCTACGGCCTCACCGAGGAGGCCGTGAGCGGCCTCGACCCCGAGTCCGAGCCGAGCGCCGCCCGCGTCCGGGACCTGGAGAGGATGGCCAAGGCCGACGGCGTCTCCACGGTCTTCTACGAGACGCTCGTCAGCGACAAGACCGCCCGGACCCTCGCCCGCGACACGGGCCTGAAGACCGACGTCCTCGACCCGATCGAGGGCATCACCGGCAAGTCCCGCGGCAAGGACTACTTCGCGGTCCAGCGGGCCAACCTCAAGGCGCTCCAGCAGGCACTGGGCGCCAAGTGACAGGAGACGAGATGACCAGCGAGCCTGTCATAGCCCTGCGCGGCGTGACCGCCGAACTCGGCGCGCGCCCCGTGCTGCGCGGCATCGACCTCACCGTCGGCCGCGGCGAGGTCGTCGCGCTGCTCGGCGCGAACGGTTCCGGCAAGTCCACGGCGATCCGCACGATCATCGGCCAGGTGCCGTTGAGCGGCGGCACGATCGAGCTGTTCGGCACCCCGCGCCGGTCCTTCGGGGACTGGGCGCGCGTGGGTTACGTACCGCAGCGGACGACGGCCGCGGGCGGGGTCCCGGCGACGGTCACCGAGATCGTCTCCGCGGGCCGGCTGTCCCGCACCCGCTTCGGCGTCTTCCGCAGGAGCGACCGGGAGGCCGTGCGCCGGGCCCTGGAGCTGGTCGGCATGGCGGACCGCGCCAAGGACTCCGCGGGCGCCCTCTCCGGCGGCCAGCACCAGCGGGTGCTGATCGCCCGCGCGCTGGTCGCCGAGCCGGAACTGCTGATCATGGACGAGCCGATGGCGGGCGTCGACCTGGCCAGCCAGGAGATCCTGGCGCGCACCCTGAAGCAGCAGGTCGAGGCCGGTACGACGGTCCTGCTCGTGCTGCACGAGCTGGGCCCGCTGGAGCCCCTGATCGACCGGGCGGTCGTCCTGCGCGACGGCTGTGTGCTGCACGACGGCCCGCCGCCGCGCGCGGTTGGCCAGCACGCGCTGCCCGGCCACGACCACGTACACCCGCACGCACCGGCGGGCGCCGAACCGATCCGCACGGGACTGCTGAGCTGATGGACTTCCTGAACTACGCCTTCATGCAGCGGGCGCTGCTGGCCGCCGTGCTCGTCGGCATCACCGCGCCCGCGATCGGCATCTACCTGGTCCAGCGCCGCCAGGCCCTGATGGGCGACGGCATCGGACACGTGGCCCTGACGGGCGTCGGCCTCGGCTTCCTGCTGTCCACGTCCCCCGTGTGGATGGCGACGGCCGTCTCCGTCCTCGGCGCGGTCCTCATGGAACTGATCCGCTGGTACGGCAAGACGCGCGGCGACATCGCCCTGGCCATGCTGTTCTACGGCGGCATGGCCGGGGGCGTGATGCTGATCAACCTCTCACCGGGCGGCTCCACCGCCAACCTGACGTCGTACCTGTTCGGCTCCCTGTCGACGGTGTCCGAGTCCGACGTGACCGCGATCTGCGTGCTCGCCGCGTTGGTCCTGGTGGTCACGCTGGGCCTGCGCCGCCAGTTGTTCGCGGTCAGCCAGGACGAGGAGTTCGCGCGGGTCACGGGTCTGCCGGTGCGCGCGCTGAACCTGCTGACGGCGGTCACCGCGGCCGTCACCGTGACGGTCGCCATGCGGGTCGTCGGCCTGCTGCTGGTGTCCGCGCTGATGGTCGTCCCCGTGGCGGCGGCACAGCAGCTCAGCCGCAGCTTCACCGTCACCTTCGTGATCGCGGTGGCGATCGGGGTGGTGGTGGCCGTCAGCGGCACGGTCACGTCGTACTACCAGGACGTCCCGCCCGGCGCCACGATCGTCCTGCTGACCATCGCCGCGTTCCTCGTGCTGACCGCGCTGACCGGCCCGCTGGCCCGGCGACGCGCCCGCGCCGCCGCCGCGGCCCAGCCCGCCGGGGACCCCGCGGAGTGCGCGATTCCGGCCGCGCGGGGCGCCGGCGACGAGGTCGGCGTCTGACCGCCGGCGGCCCGGGCTGGCAGAATGGCCCGGGCAGCAGCAGACGTGAGGAGGCAACGGTGACGACCGCTGGACCGCCCGTGAAGGGCCGCGCGACCCGCCAGCGTGCAGCCGTGGCGGCGGCCCTGAACGAGGTCGACGAGTTCCGCAGCGCGCAGGAACTGCACGACATGCTCAAGCACAAGGGCGACTCCGTCGGCCTGACCACGGTCTACCGCACCCTCCAGTCCCTCGCCGAGGCCGGCGAGGTGGACGTCCTGCGCACGTCCGACGGCGAGTCCGTCTACCGCCGCTGCTCCAGCGGCGAGCACCACCACCACCTGGTCTGCCGCGCCTGCGGCAAGGCGGTGGAGGTGGAGGGCCCGGCGGTGGAGAAGTGGGCCGAGGCGATCGCCGCCGAGCACGGTTACGTCAATGTGGCCCACACGGTGGAGATCTTCGGCACGTGTTCCGACTGCGCCGGCTGCACGCAGGGCTGACCGCCGGGGCGCCCGCTCCGGCTCACCTCCGCCCGAAGCAGCGCTCCAGCTCGTCCAGGTCGTAGAAGGCGCTGCCCTTCGCGACCGGACGGCAACCCGCCTTGAACGCCGTCTCCTTCTCGTTGTAGAGCATCCGCACCAGCCAGCGGTCGCCCTTGCGGAAGACGTCCCACTGGATGTTGGCGCCCAGCGGGGAGACGGTGGCGCCCCGCCACGGGTTGTCCGCGTAGGTGTACGGCTCCCCCGGCGTCGCCGGCTTCGTGCTGCCCGGCAGACCCATCAGCGCGGCCAGCGGGATGATCTCCTCGGCGTGGGTGAAGCGCAGCTCGGCGCCGAGCCGGCTGGTGCCGGCGCGCTTGGCCTCGACCTGCCGGAACAGGTCGTCCAGCAGGACGTCCGCCATCTTGTAGGTGATGTCGCTGTCGGCGAAGCCGGGACCCTTCTCGTAGAAGTCCTCCGCGTCCCCGAGATACCCGAACCAGGCCGCGTCCGTACGGGAGACGAACCGCTCCATGCCCCAGCCCGCTCCGCCCGGACTCTCCTCGATCATCGCGGGGGCGATGGCGTACAGGTTGTAGACGGCCTCCGCGGCACCCACCTGGTCGGTGATCCGCTCCACGAAGGCGTCCTTGAAGATCTTCCGCAGCACGCCGCGGGCGGCCTGCCGCGTCCGGGGCCGGCCGGTGATCCGGCCCAGGGTGTCCTTGAGGCGCTGGTCGCCCGCGATGTAGTCGCGGTAGGCGGCACCGCCCGCCGCCTTGTGGAAGTACAGCAGGTCCTTGTCGGTCCGAGCCGGCCCGATGAGCGGCTCCAGCGCCGGGTCGGCCTCGGCGAGGGCGTCCGTGAACGCGGTGCCGCTGTCCACGGCCCGCCCCTGCCCGGAACTGACGACGTCGATCCGCTCCCCGTCGTCCGCGATCTCCTTGAACAGGGCGGGCAGCCGCCGCTGCACGCGTACGGCCGTGTCCGCCAGCTCCCGCTTGCCGCGCCCGCTGAGGTTGCCGTAGCCGACCTTGGCCATGGCGGCCTCCAGGGCGCGGACCGTCGGGCCGAACTCCTCACCCTTGCCGGTGAGTTGTCCCTCCGCCTCGGCCTGGTCCCACAGCGCGAGGACCAGGTCCCCGTCCTCGCTGTCCGTGGCCGTTCGGGAGCCGTGCCGGGAGACGTTCTCGGTGAAGACCGGCTCGAACCCGGCCGGGGGCCGCTGGTAACCGTGCGGGTCCTGCCGCGGCGCGTAGGGCGCCTTGGTGCCGTAACTCCCGCGGTGCGCGGGACCTTCCACCGCGTGCGCGGGCAGGACGGTGAGCAGCAGGGCGCCGAGGGCGAGGACAGGGGTCAGACGTCTCATGAGTCCCGTATCCTCGGCGGCCCGCGTGAACCCCCGGTGGCTACGAGGAGGAATCGCCCTTCATGGCGGCTTCCATGGCGAGCAGTTCCTCGTTCGGGACGGCGCCGCCGAAGCGGCGGTCGCGGGAGGCGAACTCGACGCAGGCCCGCCACAGGTCACGGCGGTCGAAGTCGGGCCACAGCACGTCCTGGAAGACCATCTCGGCGTACGCGCTCTGCCAGAGCAGGTAGTTGGACGTGCGCTGCTCGCCGCTGGGCCGCAGGAACAGGTCGACGTCCGGCATGTCCGGGTAGTACAGGTACTTCTGGAGGGTCTTCTCGTTGACCTTCGACGGGTCGAGCCGGCCCGCCTTCACGTCCTCGGCGAGCCGCTGCGCCGCGTCGGCGATCTCCGCACGGCCGCCGTAGTTCATGCAGAAGTACAGGGTGAGCAGGTCGTTGCCCTTGGTCTGCTCCTGGGCGACCTGGAGCTCCTTGGCCACCGACTTCCACAGCTTGGGCATCCGGCCCACCCAGCGCACCCGGATGCCCAGCTCGTCGAGCTGGTCGCGGGTCTTGCGGATGAAGTCGCGGTTGAAGTTCATCAGGAAGCGGACCTCCTCGGGCGACCGCTTCCAGTTCTCGGTGGAGAAGGCGTACAGGGAGATGTTGCGGACCCCGATCTCGATGGAGCCCTGGAGCACGTCCAGCACCCGCTCGGCGCCGACCTTGTGCCCCTCGGTGCGCGGCAGCCCCCGCTCCTTGGCCCACCGCCCGTTGCCGTCCATGACGATCGCCACGTGGTCCGGGACCAGCTCACCCGGGAGCTTGGGCGCGCGGGCACCGGACGGGTGCGGCTCCGGCGCCTTGTACTCGCGCCGCTGGCGCCCCAGGATCCCGCGTACGACCATGTCCTTCTCGTCTCCTCGACCGTGCCGTGCTTACTTCTCTACGTACCGCAGGGAGCGCAGCCCGCGCTCCAGGTGCCAGTGCAGGTAGGCGGACACCAGCCCGCTGCCCTCGCGGACGTACCGCGCCTCGCACGCGTCCGCCGTCTCCCAGTCTCCCGTAAGCAGCGCCCCCAGCAGTACCAGGGTCTGCGGGGACGGTACGACACTGCCGGGCACCCGGCAGTCCACGCAGACGGAGCCGCCGGAGGCCACGGAGAAGAACCGGTTCGGACCGGGCATCCCGCACTTCGCGCAGTCGCCGAAGCTGGGCGCGTAGCCGTTGACGGCGAGGGAGCGCAGCAGGAAGGCGTCGAGGACGAGGTGCGGCGCGTGCTCGCCGCGGGCGAGCGTCCGCAGGGCGCCGACCAGCAGCAGGTACTGCTGGACGGCCGGCTCGCCCTCGTGGTCCGTGAACCGTTCGGCCGTCTCCAGCATGGCGGTCCCGGCGGTGTAGCGCGCGTAGTCGGTGACGATCCCGCCGCCGTAGGGGGCGATGGTCTCGCTCTGGGTGCACAACGGCAGCCCGCGCCCGACCAGCTCGCTGCCCCGCGCGAAGAACTGCACGTCGACGTGGGAGAAGGGTTCGAGCCGGGCGCCGAACTTGGACTTCGTACGCCGCACGCCCCGGGCGACGGCCCGCACCCGGCCGTGGCCGCGCGTGAGCAGCGTGATGATCCGGTCCGCCTCACCCAGCTTCTGGGTGCGCAGCACGATGCCGTCGTCGCGGAACAGACTCATGGCTCCATTCTCGCCCATGCCGGGGGCGGCACCGCCGCGCGTATTGGTGGCACCACTACTTTGCGTACGCACTTGTTACCGGCTGTCGGGGGGCCAAGGATGGACGCATGCCCTCGTCGACAGATTCCGTCAGCCGCGTCAGCAGCGTCAGCGGCGTCCGCCAGGTCAGCCAGGCCGGCCAGGTCAGCCAGGTCAGCCACGAGGAGTTCCGTGCCACGCTGGGCCGGTTCACCACCGGTGTCGTGGCGGTGACCGCGGTTCGCGCGGGCGATGCCGCGCCGGTCGGTCTCGCGGTGAATTCCTTCACCTCGGTGTCCCTCGATCCCGCACTCGTCCTCTTCTGCATCGCCCGGACGAGCACCAGCTGGCCGCGGGTGCGGGCCGCGGAGCGCTTCTGCGTCAACATCCTCGGCGCGGACCAGCGCGAGCTGAGCAGCCGCCTGGCCACGAGCGGCGCCGACAAGTTCCGGGGCGTCCGGTGGAGCACCACACCGGCCGGGACGCCCGTGCTGGACGGCGCCATCGGATGGCTGGAGTGCTCGGTGGAGGCCGAGTACCCGGCCGGGGACCACGACGTCGTCATCGCCCGTGTCCACCGGCTCAGCAGCCGTGAGGACGGGGCGCCGCTGGTCTTCTACCGCGGGTCGTACGAGCGGCTGGCCGCCTGACGCGGCGCGGCCCGATCATCCCTCCGGACCAACAGTTAGTGGGTTGACCCTTCATGACACAGAGCACCGGTTCCCCCCGGCCCCTCGGAGTCGGCATCGTCGGTCTCAGCGCCGACGGCGGCTGGGGTGCCCGCGGGCACCTGCCCGCGCTCGCCGCGGTGGAAGGATTCGAGCTGCGCGGTCTGACGGCGTCCTCGCCCGAGGCCGCGCGGCGCTCGGCCGAGAAGTACGGGGTGCCGCTGGCCTTCACCGACGTCGCCGAGCTGGCCGCCCACGACGACATCGACCTCGTCGTGGTCTCGGTCAAGGTGCCCCGGCACCGCGAGCTGATCGAGCCCGCGCTGGAGGCGGGCACGATGGTGCTGAGCGAGTGGCCGCTGGCCGTCGGGCCCGAGGAGGCGGAAGCGCTGGCCGCGCTCGCCGAGCGGCGCGGGGTGCGCACCGCGGTGGGCCTCCAGTCCCGTTCCGCCCCGGCCGTGCGGTACCTGCGGGACCTGGTGGCCCAGGGGTACGTGGGCGAGGTGCTGTCCACCACCCTGGTGGGCTCCGGCGGCGGCTGGGGGCCGGTGGTGGCCTCCCGCGGCGCGTACACGGCCGACCGGGCCAACGGGGCCACGCTGATGACGATCCCGTTCGGGCACACCCTGGACGCGCTGACGATGTGCCTGTCGGGCTTCGCCGGGCTCACGGCCACCACGGCCACGCGCCGCGGCAAGGTGCGGGTCGCGGAGACCGGGGAGTCGCTGCCGCAGACCGCGGAGGACCAGATCGCCGTGTCCGGTGTGCTGGAGAGCGGCGCGGTCGCCTCGCTGCACTACCGGGGCGGTTCCAGCCGGTCCACCAACCTGCTGTGGGAGATCAACGGCACCGAGGGCGACCTGGTGGTCACCGGGGACACCGGGCACCTCCAGTTCGGCCAGTTCACCCTGCGGGGCGCCCGTGGCGACGAGGAGCTGTCCGTGCTGCCCGTCCCCGACGCGTACGAGCTCGTGCCCGGGGTGAGCGGTCCGGCGTCGCCGGTCGCGCACGCCTACGCCCAGTTGCGCGCCGACATCGAGGAGGGCACCCGGACCGTGCCCGACTTCCGGCACGCGGTCGAGCACCACAGGCTCCTGGACCGGATCGCGCGCGCCGCCGAGACGGGCGTCCGTCAGTAGCGGCACCGCGCACAGGGAAGTCCCCCGGACCGTCCGGTCCGGGGGACCTCGCCGTGCGCCGGGGGGTCAGGGTGCCGCGCGGTCGCCGGCGAGCAGCGTCCGGCAGGCTCCGACCAGGCGCGCGGAGACGTCCTCGGCGTGGTCGAAGAGGTAGAAGTGCCCGCCGGGCCAGAGGTGACAGCCCATCGGCCGCCGGGTGTAGGCCGACCAGCGGCGGAGCAGGTGCGGGGGCGCCAGCGGGTCGTCCGCCCCGCCGAACACCGACAGGGCCGTCCGCAGCGGCGGGCCGTCGACGTACGCGTAGCTTCCGGCCACCTCCAGGTCCTGGCGCAGGGTCCGTGCCACGAGTTCGGCGAGGGCCGTGCGGTGGTCGGTGCCGGCGGGTGTGCCGCCCAGGCCGTGCAGGTACCGGAGCACGCGGTGGGCCGGCCAGCCGGCCGGGGCGGCGGCGCGGGCGCCGGCCTCGCCCGTGGGCGGCGGGACGGCCGACACCCCGAGCCAGCAGGGCCCGAGGGCCTCGGCCTCCAGCCGCCGTACCAGCTCGAACGCCAGCAGGGCCCCCATGCTGTGGCCGAAGACGGCGTAGGGGCCGGTGAGTTCGGGACGCAGCGCGTCGCACAGATGGTCCACGGCCTCGCCGGCGGTACGGCACCGGGAGCGGGCGCGGTCGAGCAGCCGGCCCGGCAGGTCCGCGCCGAGCACCCGCCACCGGCGCGGCAGATGGGGCAGGAGCGGCGCGAACCCCCGGGCGGAGCCGCCCGCGTGGTGCAGCAGCACCAGGGTGAAGGGCGGCTCGTGGCCGGACGGGGTGGTGACGTCGTAGACGGGCATCTCAGGCGACCAGCTCTCCGAGGAAGGTGTCCTGCTTGCCCAGGGGCATGGGTTTCTCCTTGTACAGGCAGTCCATGGGGAGCCAGTGCACCCGCAGCCGGGCGCCCGGGGGCTGGTCGCGGAGTGCGGCGGCGGCCGTGTGGCGGGGGCCGCAGGGCACGTCGTGGAGGGTCCACCGGGCGGGGTGCCGGCCGCTGTCGGCGCCGAGGTAGTCGGCGGACAGGTCCCGGGCGAGCCCGGTGCCGATGCCCTTGAGATAGGCCTCCTTGCGCGTCCACAGCTGCCCGAAGGCGACGGCGCCGACGCCGTCGGGGCGGGCGAGCAGCTCGCTCCGCTCGTCGGGGTGCAGCGCGGGGGTGCACACCCGGACGGTGTCACGGGAGGGGATCTTCTCGACGTCCACGCCGATGGGCACGGTGGACACACCGATGAGGGCCATGCCGGCGCTGTGGGACAGCGAGAAGTGCAGCGGGGACCGGGGGGCTTCGAGTACGGGCCTGCCGTGCGGTTCCCCGCAGCAGGGGCAGGGCGCCCGGCCGAAGCGCAGTTGTCGCGGTCCGGTGTCCAGGTAGGCGCCGAGCAGCCGGCGCAGCGCGATGTGCACCGACGAGTACAGGAGGCGGCCGGCCTCGCGGCGGCAGCTGCCCGCCCGCTGCCGTTCGGCCTCGTCGAGTTCGGTCAGGTCGAGTTCGCCGGTGCAGGTGCCGAGCCGGGGCTGGCGCAGCAGCCACAGGTCGGCGTCGCCCGCGGCGGGGAGGGACAGTTTCACGCTGACGGGGCTCCTGCCGTGGTCGCGCCGAGCAGGTCCACGAGACGCAGGGTCAGCACGTGGGTGTTCTCGGCTCGCAGGATCGTGGGGAGGTCCGGCGCGACGCCGAGGGCCGCCCGGATCCGCCGTCGCAGCTCCAGGCCGCTCATGGAGCCGACGCCGAGGTCGGTCATGGTCTGGTGCCGGTCGACCGTCGCTGCCGGGCAGTGCAGGACGCGGCCGATCTCCTGGCACAGGTAGTCGCCGATCAGGCGCTCCTGCCGGGCGGGGCTCGCGGCTGCCAGTTCGGTGCGGGTGGGCGGGGTCACGTCGGCCGGGAGGGCGTCGTCGTCGGGTGCGCCGGACTCGTCCGGGTCGCCGGGGGCGGTCCGGAACCAGTCGAGCAGTGTCTGATCCACTGTGCCGCAGCCTCCGTTTCGGGGTGTGGGTGAGCGGTGCGCCGCCGCGTCCGGGACGGACACGGCGGCGCATCCGGGGGGTCGGTGGCGCTGCGCGTCAGGCCGCGGTGGCGGCTGCCTGCGCGGGCAGTTCGTGGGCGAAGCCGCAGCGCAGCCGGACGCCGGCCAGGCCCGCCTTGATCTCGACGCTGCGCCAGATGCCGCCGCGCAGGGGCAGCAGCCGCTTGCCGGTGAGGGCGGCCTCGGCGACGGCCGGCGTGTCCGGTCCGCCGGGCACCGGGGAGCCGTCCCGCGGTGCCTCCAGGACCGTCTGCATCATCCACAGGGTGTTGCTCTCGGCCCGGCTGATCGAGTCCAGCTCGTACATCAGGACCTGGACGAGCTGGAGGTTGACCACGAAGGCGTCGATGAGGGAGACGGACGGCTGGGTGTCGCCCTCGATGCCCTCCCGGCCGGCGTCCGGCTCCGGCGCGAAGTGCACGTCGGCCCGGGCGGCGAGGGCGTCCAGGTCGACGCGGACGTCACGGATGAAGTGCCGCCGGTTCTTGAAGCCCTCGCCCCAGAAGCGTTCCGTGCCGGGGCCGAGCGCCTTCTCCAGGCTCTCGTGGCGTGCCTCCTCCACGGTGCGGGTGGCGATGTCGTGCTCGATCTCGCACCGCACGCGCAGATTGCCCACGGTGCAGTCGTGCACGGACAGGTGCCGGGCGGACCCGGGGAGCTCCTCGGTCCGCACCAGGCGGGCCGCGAGCGGAATGTCCGTCAGCTCCTCCTGGGGCGCGCCGCCGGCCCGCAGGACGACCTTGCGCAGCCGCATCCGGGTGCGGGCCGCGCCGTCGAGTCCGTAGCCGTGGGCGAGGTGGAGTTCGGCGAGCTGGACGCCGAGGACGAGCGCGTCGACGGTGCTCAGGTGGGGCCGCAGATCGGTGCCGTCCTTCTTGCGGGACCAGTCGGCGGGATAGGTGACGTCCACCGTGGCGCGCACGCCCGCGTCGGGTGCGTCGGCCGGGGTGACGACGACGTCCCTGACCCGGTATCCGGCGCGCTGGTAGCCACGGGAGAAGAAGCGGGTCTCGCTCGGGCCGAGGTAGTCGTCGATGGACGGGAGCGACAGCTGCTGGCCGGTTCCCACGACTCACACCCCCGCCGAGGCGGCGCGTATCGCCTCTTCGTAGACGTCGATCAGCTCGCCGACGGTGCGGACGTCGGTGATGGAGCGGTCCTCACCGAACGGGTCGACGCCGAGTTCGGCCTCCAGCTGGAGCAGCAGCTGGGCCAGCAGCAGGGAGTTGAGGCCGGCCGTCAGCAGCGGGTCGTCCAGGGAGTAGCCGGCGCCGCCCTCCTCGTCGAGCAGGACGCTGTCGATCTCGCGCTGGACGGCTGCCCTGATGCCGGACGTCCGCGTGTTGTTCAGCATGTGATGCCTCCATCGATGACAAGGGTGTGTCCGGTGATGAACCGGGCCTCGGGCGAGGCGAGGAAGAGGACCGCCTCGGCGATCTCGTCCACGGTTCCCAGGCGGCCCAGCGGGGTGCGGTGCTGGATCTTCTCGCGGTTGCGCGAGGTGACGTCCGCGGTCATGTCGCTGTCGAAGAAGCCGGGCGTGACGGTGTTGACCCGGATGCCCAGGGGGCCGAGTTCACGGGCCAGGGCGCGGCCGAGCCCTTCGAGGCCGGCCTTGGCCGCGGCGTACACGGCGACGCCCCGGTAGCCGCGGATGGCGTTGATGGACGAGACGTTGACGATGGTGCCGCCGCCGGTGCGCGTCATGACGCGGGCGCAGGCCTGGGCCAGGTGCATCGGCGCCAGGAGGTTCGCGCCGACGAGGTCGTTCATCCGGGCGGGGGCGCCGGTCAGGAAGAGCTCCTGGTGGAGCACGCCCGCGTTGTTGACCAGCAGGTCGATCCGGCCGAAGCGCCGTGCGCTGTCGCGGGCGAACTCCCGCAGCCCGGCGAAGTCCGTCAGGTCGGCGGCTGCCCAGTGGAAGGACTCCGGGTGCTTGCCGGCCATCGCCTCGGTGAACTCGTTGGGTCTCCGGCTGAAGGTGGCCACGCGCCGGCCGTCGGCGAGGAGCCGTTCGACCAGGACCCGGCCCAGTCCCCGGCTGCCGCCGCTGACGACGGCGACGGGCGCGCCGGGGGCGCCGGGCCCGTCGGGCGCGGGCCCGGCGGGGTGGGCGGCCGGGTTCACGCCGCGCTCCGGATCTTCTTGAAGCGGTCGGAGTGCTGGTCGTCGTCGGTGACCTCGACCAGCAGCGGCACCTTGTAGGCCTCCAGCCGCCGGGCGCAGTACGTGCGGACGCGGCGGGCCACCTCCCGGGGGTCGGCCGGCTCGGTGAGCTTCACCCTGGCCTGCACCACCTGGCCGGTGATGTGGCTGTGCCGGCCGGAGACCGTGGCGTCGGCGATGATGTCCATCTCCAGCAGGACGTTCTCGACCTCGCTGGGGTAGACCTTCTCCCCTGCCACGTTGATGATCTCGGACTTGCGGCCGAGGATGCGGACGTAGTCGCCGTCGGTCTCCACCGCGTCCTGGGTGTTGAAGTACCCCTCCTCGTCGAAGGGCGCGGGCGCGTTCAGGTAGCCGAGCATGGCCATGTCAGAGCGGATCCACAGGATGCCGTCGCGGATCCGGTAGTCGAAGCCTTCTCCGCCGAGCTTGACCCAGAGGCTGTCGTTGTCGCGGGACCGGGTGGACAGGATGCCCAGCTCGGACAGGCCGTAGGTCTGCTTCAGACGGACGCCCGGCAGCGTGGCGTCGAGCCGCTGGAGCACGCCGAGCGGCATGGGCTCGGTGCCGTAGGTGATCAGTTGCAGGGTGCTGAGGTCGTGGCGCGTGTAGGCGCGCGAGATGAGCAGCATGTTGAGGAACGTGGGCGTGGTGGGCAGCACCTGGATCCGGTGGGCGGCGATCGCGGCGCACACCGTGTCGGGGGTGCGGTCGTCGATGGTGACGAGCGCTCCGCCCTGGCTGAGCGTGTGCAGCAGGGTGTTGATGCCGCCGATGTGGTCCAGGTTCAGAAAGCCGAGGGTCCGCTTGGGCCTGCGGGCCTCGCCGTACTTGCCCAGCACCTTGGCGAAGTCCAGGACCGTCGCCTTGCTGCGGCCGGTGGTGCCGGAACTGAACAGCACCAGGCCGGGGGTCCGCGCCGCGCGCAGCCGGCCGTACAGGTCGTGGCCGGCCGTGCGGCCGGTGGCCTCGAACCGGTGCCGGCCGCCGAGGGCGTCGACGGTGATGACGGCTTCCACCTCGGCGATGTCCAGGAACTCGGACCGCTTGGCCGGGGGCAGCCGGGTCAGGGGTACGACGACGGTGCCGCGGTCGATCAGGGCGAGCAGCCCGGCGCAGGCCTCGACGCTGCTGGCGCCCTCCAGGGCGACCACCTGTCCGGGCCGCACCTGCCGCGCGTCGAGGAAGGTCTTCCACTGGTCGGTCAGTTCCAGCAACTGGGCGTAGCTGTGGCTCCGGCCGTCGAAGACGATCGCGTCGGCGTCACCGAAGCTGTGCATCCGTTCGAAGAACCAGGCAGTCATGCGGTCTCCGGCATCTCGTAGCGGGTGGGTGAGGTGGGGGCGAAGGACGAGTGAGAGGAGTGGAAGGCCGGGCGGGTACGGGCGGCGGCACCGGGGCCGGTCCGCGGCAGCGGCAGCGCGGGCGGGGGGAGGGTGCCGGGCAGCAGGGGCCACCCGTGGGCGCGCGCCGAGGTGCGCAGCCGCTCGTCGCCGCCGACGACCACGGCGGAGCCGACGGCCTTGAACATCGGCAGGTCAAAGACGTGGTCGCCGTACGCGACGCAGTCGTCCGGGGCGGCACCGCGCCGGGCGAGGACGGTCCGGACGGCCTCGGCCTTGGCGGCGCCGATCATCGGCGGCCCCTTGAGGTCACCGGTGTGGCGCCCGTGGACGATCTCCGGCTCGGTGCACCAGACTTCCTCGACGCCCAGGTCGGCGGCGATCGGCCGGAGCGGCGCCGGGAACGACCCGGACACCAGGACGACGTGGTCGCCCCGCTCCTGATGGCGGCGCAGCGCGGCCAGGGCCGGCTCGTGGTAGTAGCCGCCGGTGGACAGCTCGGCCGCGAACCACGCGTCCGCCACACCGGCGAGGACGGCGGCGTCCACACCCTGAAGACCGCTGAAGTAGGCCCGGTTGGTGGCCTCCCTCGGACAGCCGATCGCGGCCATGGCCTTCAGCTCGCGGCGCCGCTCCTCGTACACGCGCGGCGGGTGGCCCATGGCGGCGAGGTAGAAGGCGAGGAGACGGAACATGCTGCCGGACGTGGTCAGGGTGCCGTCCACGTCGAAGAAGGCGACTCGCGTGCGGTTCATGGGTCGGTACGCTCCTGAGGTCTGGGGGCGAATGGGCCGGCCGCGCGCCGAAATCTCCTCCACCCGATTTCCGGGGCTCCGCTCACATTTCCTTTGACGGGCCGGGTGTCCCCGGCCGGAGGGAATGCGGCCGACGGGCGGAAGAAGACGCCGTGGGCCGTTCCGGCCTGCTGCCGGGCGCGTCGGCCAGGGGTCCGCCGGTTCCATGAGCACCGCCCCGGGCGATGTTCCGGCGCATGTCAGGAATCATTTCACCGGCGGCCTCCCGGCCCCAGACTTCAATGTCACCGGCTTCCCCGACGCCATCACCGAAGATGCTGCCGCCCGCACCAACACGTTCGTCCCGCGGCACTTCACCACCGGCAGAACACGGAAAAGCGGGCCCGGCACGGGAATTCCCCCGTGCCGGGCCCGCCTTTCGGGCCGGAACGCGTTATGCGGTTTCTTCGGACAGCGGCTCCCAGCGCGTCCCGCCCTCGCCGTGCACGACGCGTCCGAGCTGTCCCCGCGCGAAGTGGTTGGCGAAGGCCAGGGTGTCCGGGCGCGTCAGCTCGGCCAGCATCTCCCGCCGCGTGCGCACCGCCTGCTCGGGCAGGGCGTCCATCGACACCCGCCAGTCGGGGCGGGCGAGTTGGGCGGGGCTGTGGAAGACGTCCCCGAACGCGATCACCCGCCGCCCGCCGGCCGAGACGACGTACGCCGTGTGGCCGCGCGTGTGTCCGGGGGCGGGCCATGCGGTGACGCCGGGGAAGATCTCCTGCCCCGGGGTCACCGGGAGACCGACGGTCTTCGGGGGTGCCGGCCAGTCGGCCCATTCGTCCGCGGAGGCCAGCAGCGTGGCCCGCGTGAACGGGGAGGGTCGGTCCGGGCCGGGCCGGAGCGCCCATCCGATGTGGTCGTCGTGCAGGTGCGTGAAGGCGACGGCCTCGATGTCGGCGGGGTCGCGGCCGGCCTGGGCGAGGGCGTCGGGGAGCCGTCCGCCGTGGAGGGCGCCGATGGTGTCGATGGTGTCCTCGGCCGGGATGTCGTGCGGCCCGAACCCGGCGTCGAGGAGCAGGGCCCGGCCGTCGTGCTCCACGAGCAGGCTCGCCACGGACGTCCCGAGGTAGCCCTGGTCGTCCAGGAGGCCGGCGTGGTCGCCCGCCCAGTCGCGGTCCGTCGAGTCGGGCAGCCAGCGCCGCGGGTGCAGTTGCACCGCGCCGTCGGGGACGACCGTGACGGTGTGGTCGCCCAGGCGCAGCGAACTCAGCGCGGCGGGTGAGGAGTTGAGCCCGGTGGGGAACGGCATGGTGATCCTTCGGTGGGTGACGTCTGCGGGGCCGCCCGGGGAGGCCGGAACCGGTGTCCGGCCTCCCCGGACGGACCGTCAGACCGCCTCGTTGGCCCGGACGGGGGTCTCGGCCGGTACCGGCGTCTCCTTGACGGCCGCGGCCGGCTTCGGCAGGGCCAGTGCCAGGCCGACGGTGAGCAGGATCAACACGGCCGAGGTGAAGGTGGCCGCCTGGAGCCCGTCGGACAGCTCGGCCGGGGCCGGGTCGGAGCCGCTGACCGCGTTGGAGACGGCGACCAGCACGGCCAGACCCACGGCGGCACCGACCTGCTGGCCGCTGGTGGCCAGGCCGGACGCCAGGCCCTGGAGCTTCTCCTCGACCCCCGTGGTCGCCGCGGAGAACATGGCGGTCCAGATGACGCCCTGCGCGATGCTGAAGATCACGATGCCGGGGACCATCTGCGCGTACGTCGAGCCGTTGCCGAGGAAGGCGGCGAAGACGGCCGTACCGACGGCGCCGACGAGCAGGCCGATGACCAGGGTGCTGCGCACGCCGATCGCGGTGGACATCCTGCCGCCGATCACGGTGCCGACCAGGATGCAGGCGCACGGCAGGATGAAGGCCAGACCGGTGGCCAGGGCGCTCCAGCCGCGCACGGTCTGGAGCGCGAGCGTGATGAAGTACGCGCTCGCCCCGAAGGTCGCCATGAACGCGAACGTGATCATGGAGCCGAGGCGCAGGCTGCGGAAGGAGAACACCCGCAGCGGCACCAGCGGGTCGGCGGTGCGCGACTCGATGACGACGAAGCCGACGATCAGCGCCGCCGCGGCGACGAAGCTGACCAGGGTGACGGGCGCGGCCCAGCCGATCTCCGGCCCCTGCACCAGACCGAAGACCAGCAGCAGGGCACCGCCGGTGACGGTGATGCCGCCGGGCAGGTCGAAGCCCTGACGGCGCTCGGTCGGCTGGTCGGCGGGGATCGCCTGGAGTCCGAGCAGGGCGACGCCCAGGGCGAGGGGGACGTTGACGAAGAACACCGCGGCCCAGCCGAACGCCTGCGTCAGCACACCGCCCAGCAGCGAGCCGACCACCATGCCGCTGCTGCCGGTGGCACCCCACACGCCCAGGGCGCGGTTGCGCTCGGGGCCCTCCTCGAAGTTGCTGGTGAGCAGGGACAGGGTGGCCGGCGCGAGGAAGGCGCCGCCGATGCCCTGCACCGCTCGGGCGGCGACCAGGACCCAGGGGTCCGAGGCCAGTCCTCCGAGCACGGAGGCGAGCGCGTAGAGCGCCAGGCCGGTCAGGAACATCCGGCGCCGGCCGAGCAGGTCGGACATGCGACCGCCGAGCAGCAGGAAGCCGCCGAACGCGACGGCGTACGCGCCGATCACCCACTGGAGCTGCTGGTCCGAGAAGCCCACGCCGGAACCGATGTCCGGAAGGGCGACGAACACGATGCTGTAGTCCAGGGCGATGATCAGCTGGGCCAGCGCCAGGGCCGCCAGGATGAGCCCTTTGTGACGCGCGGAACCAGACGAAGTCATGGCTCTGTGTACCTCTCTGAATAGAGCGGAAGGCAGGGAAGGGACGGGCCGGACCGGACGGCACATCCGTCCGGCGGGCCACCGAGCCAGCGATACTTCTAGCTCGGATACTACTAGCTCGAACTATCCGAGTCCGAAGCTAGGGCTTGGTGGGGAACTTCCGCAAGGGAAGATCTAGTTCGAATGTTTTCAACTCGCACGATCCGACCGGCCCGGTGTCCGAAGCCGCCGGGTACGATGGCGCCATGGCGCACTCGAACACACCCGGCCGGCTCGCAGACGGCGACGTGTGCAGCCTGGTCAACGCCCTGTCACAGGCGATCGAACGGCACACCCGGCAGGTCTCCGACCGGTTCGGCCTCACCTCGGCGCAGGCGGTCGCGCTGCGCGAGCTGCCCGAGCCGCGGACCCTGCGCGAGCTGGCCCGGCGGATGCACTGCGAGGCGTCGAACGCGACGTTCGTCGCGGACCGGCTGGAGGCCATGGGCCTGCTGGAGCGCCGGCCGCACCCGACCGACCGGCGCGCCAAGCTGCTGCACCTGACGCCCGAGGGGGCCGCGCTGCGCAGGAAGGTCGTCAGGCAACTCCAGGTCGACTCGCCGATCGGGCGGCTCACCGACGAGGAACAGACGACCCTGCGCGACCTGCTGGCCCGGGCGGCCGACTGAGCGACCCCGCACCGGTCCCGGGCGGGCGCCGCCGGCGGCAGCCGCCCGGGCGGCCGGTCAGGCAGGCACCGTCGACACGGTGAGGGCCGGCGACACCTCCCGGATCCAGTCGCCGATCCGTTCGGCGTCATCGCCCGAGTGCGGCCGGAGCAGGATCAGCTGACGACCGGGGCGACAGGACAGGTCGAGACAGACCTGGTGCAGGGACACCTGTCCCAGCCCCGGATGGCGCACCACCTGGGTGATGCCCGAGCCGTCGCTGATGCGGTGCTGGTCCCACAGGTCGGCGAAGAACGGGCTGCGTTCGCGCAGGCGGCCCACGAGCGAGGCGAGCCGGGGATCGCCGAGGAACTCACCGCTCCGCGTGCGGAACCGGGCCACCGCGTCGGCCGCGTCCCGCTCCCACAGGGGGAACCGGCTCCGGGCGCCCTGGTCGAGGAAGAGCATCTCCAAGTAGTTCGCGTGTCCCCCTTCGACGCCCAGCAGACGCTCGGCGGCGGTGTTGGCGGCCGTGATGTCCCAGTAGCGGTCGAGGAAGTACGCCGGGCCGGGCAGGAAGCCGTCGACGATCTCGGCGCCGAGCAGATCGTCGTCCTCCACGCCGGCCCGGGGGCGGCGCGGCGCGGTGTAGCCGGCCAGCCGCATCACATACAGACACTGCGCCTCGTCCAGCCGCAGAACACCGGCGATGGCCGCGAGGATCTCCGGGGAGACGTTCTTGGCCCTCCCCTGCTCGATCCACGCGTACCAGGACGCCCCGATACCCGCCAGCATGGCCACCTCCTCGCGGCGCAGACCGCTCAGCCGGCGGGATCCGCCGCCCGGCAGTCCGACCTGCTCCGGAGTGACCTCCGCACGCCGGGCCGCCAGGAAGCTGCCGAGTTCGGCGAACCTCAGGTCGGCCGGCTTGGCCGCCGCCGGCGCCTGGACGGCGTCCCGCCGCGGGGCGGGTACCGCCTCCCGGCGCTTGCGGCGGATCACTGACAACGCGACGCCGGCTGCCGGAGATCCAGTACCAGTCATCATGGTGCCCCTCCTCCGTGTACAACGTTCGCGCCCCCCGTCTCGGTGCGCTCACAACATAATAGGGACCGTTATTTTTTCAGAGGTATGAAGAGAGTAATATTTTTTATTTTTGCGCACCCTTGACCATCGATCAGGGGAGTCGGACCCGCTCGGTTCGCGCCACCGTGCTGACCTCGGGGTTGCGGGCGGACGCACGACGCATAAAGATAACGAGCGCTATCATTGTTCGACTGGTGTGCGGGTCTCCGCAGCCGCGGGAACAGCCCACCGAACGTGCGGAGGCCAGGGAGCATGGTCAGTCAGGAGCGGGCCGAGCGGACGCGAGGGCGTCTGCTGGAGGCCGCCGCCAGGGAGTTCTCCCTCCAGGGGTACAGCGGTACGTCGCTCCAGCGCGTCAGCAGGTCCGCGGGCGTCACCATGGGCGCCCTGACCTTCCACTTCCCCACCAAGCCGGCCCTGGCGGAAGCCGTGCACGCCCAGGGGTCCGAGATCACCCGCGAGGCGGTGGCCCGCACCGGCGCGCAGCCCGCGGAGGAGCCCGACCACCCGCTCCTGCAACGGGTCATCCGCATCGCGCACGCCGTGGCGGCCCTGCTGTGCGAGGAGCCGACCGTGCGGGCCGCCGGCCGGCTGACCCGGGAACGGGTGCCCGGGCCCGCGGACTGGACCGACTCCTGGCTGCCCGACGTACGCGGTCTGCTGGGCCAGGCGAGCCGGGAGAAGGAGCTGCGCACCGGCGTCGACCCCGAGATCGTGGCACTGCTCCTGCGGTACCTGGTCCTGGGCGTGCTGGACTCCCCCCAGCCCGCCGAGGACTGCGCCTCCCACCTGTCCCGGCTGAACGCGGTCTGGGCCGTCCTGCTGACCGGCCTGGTCGGCACCGCGGTGGACACGGCATCGGCGGAGGACGCGGCGGGCTGAACGACCCCGGCAGGCGCCCCGGACAGGATGCCGCCACGCCCACCCGCCGACCCGGTCGGCCGTCATGTCCGGGGACCGGCGCGGGCTGGGGGTGGCGGCGGGCCGAGTGTCCTGGTGGGCGGTGGCGACGGGGTCATCCGATCGGAGCCGGCCGGCCCGCCGCGCACGGCGCCGCCACGGACCCCGCCCGCCACAGCCATCACCCGGCACCCGCACCCCGGCCACCCGCCCAGCGCCACCACCGTTCGGACGACCCGCCGCGCACGACGGTCCGCCCGTCGACTGCCGCTCGGTGGGGACCCGTCGCAAGCCACCCGTGGGACGGGCCGGGGCCGGGCCCGTCAGACCGCGCTGCACCCTCCGTCCACCGGGACGGCCGCGCCGGTGACGAAGGACGACTGGTCGCTCAGGAGCCAGGCGGCGGCTCGGGCGATCTCCAGGGGGTCGGCCATGCGCCGCTGGATGGCCCGGGAGACGCCCGCGGTCTCCACCTCGGGGTGCCGCTCGATCACCGCCTCCATCAGTTCCGTCCGCGTGGTGCCGACGACCAGGGCGTTGATCCGGATGCCCTGGTCGCCGTACTCGGCCGCCGCCGCCCTCGTCAGACCGATCAGCGCGTGCTTGGCGGCGACGTACGGGGCCGCGGCCCCGGTGGCGAACTGCCCGGCCGTGCTGGAGGTGTTGAGGATGGTGCCGCCCTGGTGGGCCAGCATCGCCGGGATCTGGTAGCGCATGCAGTTCCACCCGCCGCGCACGTTGACGTCCATGATCTGGTCGTAGACGTCGTCGGTCAGCTCGTGCAGCCGCACGCCCGCCGTCCCCCAGCCGGCGTTGTTGAACGCCGCGTCCAGGGAACCGAACGAGGCGACGGCGGTGTCGACGACGCGGCGCACGTCCTGCGCCGATGTGACGTCCCCCGGGCACGGCAGCGCCCGGCCCCCCTCCGCACCGATCTCCGCCGCCAGCTTCTCCAGCTTCTCCTCGCGCCGCGCCATGAGGACGACCGCCGCCCCCTGCGCCGCGAGATGGCGGGCCGTCGCGGCGCCGATGCCGCTGGACGCCCCCGTGATCATGACCGTCTTGCCCGTGAACACGTTGTTCCCCTCCCCGTTGTTTCCGGACAACCGGTTCGGTCCCCGCCGAACCGGCCCCTCCCTGTCATGCCCGAGTCAGATGAACTCCCGGACGTGATCGGTGGCCCATTCCCCGAAGGTCCGCGGTCGCCCTCCGAGCAGCCGCGCCAGCGTGCCGTCGTCGCACGCGCCGGCCGCTCCCCCGGCCCGCCGCCGTGCGCCGGACACCAGCGCCTCGGCGATCCGCTCGCCGTAGCGGCGGCTCCAGCCGGCGCGGGCCTCCTCCTCCGCGACCTCCTCGAACACCAGGCGCCTGCCGAGGACTTCGGCGAGGACACCGGTCTGCTCGCGCGGCGACAGCGCCTCCGGGCCCGCCAACGCGTAGGTTCGGCCGGCATGCTGAGGGACCGTCAGCGCGGCCACCGCCGCCACGGCGACGTCCCTCGGGTCGACACAGGCCGTGCGTGCCGCCCCGCCGAAGGCCCGTACGACGCCCCGGTCACGGATGGACGGCGCCCAGGCGAGCGCGTTCGACATCGGCGTGCGGATGCGCAGTACGGTCCAGGACAGCCCGCCGGCGCGCAGCAGTTCCTCGCTCCGCCGGTTCCAGCGGGCGACCAGGTCGTCGGCGCCCGGGTCGGCGACACCGCACCAGGAGAGCTTCACGACGTGCCGCACCCCGCCGGCGCGGGCGGCGGCCAGGACGCGCTCGTCGTCCTCCGGGCGCAGCGGGTTCGCCGTGACCACGAAGACGGCGTCGGCGCCGTCGAGCGCGCGGCGCAGCGACTCCGGGTCCGTGTAGTCGCCCCGGACGGCCGGGCCGGGCAGTCCGAGCGCCGCGGCCTTGCCCGGGTCCCGTACGAACAGGCTGTGCCGTGTTCCCGCGCGCTCCGCGAGCAGCCGTGCCACATGACGTCCGACGGCTCCGGTGGCACCGGTGACGACGATCCCCGGGCCGGCGGTCCCGGTGGCGGGTCCGCCGGTGCGCGACGGGGCGGGCGCACCGGGCGTCGTCACGCGGACTTCCCGCGCGCCTCGTCGAGTCGCATGCGGTTCAGCGCGCTAGGGGTGGCGATGGTGGGCAGCAGCACGTTCCACATCTCCGTCACTCGCTGGGGCAGGTCGCGGCGACCGCTCTCCAGGTGGGCATGCATCTGTGCGCCGGTGCACGCGTTGACGACCAGGCGTGCCACCGCGTTCACGTCGACGTTGGCGCGAACTTCACGCTCCTTCTGGGCGAGGGCCAGGTCCTGCGCCATCACCTCGGTCCACTGCTGGTGCGAGTTCTCCTCCGGACCGATGAACAAGTCCTGCTCCATGACGAGGCGAGCTCCGGCCAGCAGGAAGGGATCGTCAAGCAGCTTGTGAGCCCATGTCAAGGTGATATCGATGGCGTGCTGGAGGCCGCGGGACTCGTACGGCGGCGTCACGCGGTCCGGCTGGCTGCGCACGATCTCCCGGGCCAGGGCCTCCTTGTTCTCGAAGTGGAAGTACATCGCCCCGAGCGTCAGACCGGCCCGCTGCGTGATCTTGGTGACGCTCGCGCCGGCGAACCCGCACTCCGCGAACACTTCGGCGGCGGCGCGCGCGACGAGCGCGCGGGTGCGCACCGCACGCTCCTGCTTGACCTCCCGTTTGCCCGTGAGTTCAGCCATCGACCAGCCCTCCGAAGTCACCCTCGACAAAAAAAAGAACTATCTCTATCTTACGACGTGGCTCCGGCCGGCACCACGCTGTCACCCACCTTTGCGCATCCTCGCGCCGACACCTTGTTCGGGGGACTCTGATGGCTACGCCCACCAGGCAGAGAATCGTCTCATCCCGCTCCTCTGCCTCCGATGTCAAGCAGTACGCAGGCAAGGTCGACCTCACCGAAGCACTGGTCACCGACTGGCACCCGGTGACCGATCGCACCCACGCGGTGACCGTCGAATGGCCCGCGCACCACCCCTTCTACACCACCACCCCGCAGCGGCACGGTCTGCTGTTCTTCATCGAGAGCGTCCGCCAGGCCCTGGCCGTGGCGAGCCATCTCGGACTCGGCGTGCCCCAGGGCTACCGCATGGGCTGGGAGAGGCTGACCTGCACGGCCTCGCCCGAGGCCCTGGCCACCGGCCCGGACCCGTCCGTCGTCCAGCTGACGATCACCCACGACGACGTCGTGCGGCGCAAGTCGGGCGTGTGCCGGCTCACCGCCCGGGTGCAGGCCACCCGGAACGGACTGCCGCTCGGCACCGCCCACATCGGCTACACCGCCTATCCGCCGGCCCTCTACGACCGACTGCGCGGCGCTCGCGCCGACGCCCAGGCGGCCTTCGCCCGCGCCCTGCCGCCGGGGCCCGCCGTCGAACCCGCGCTGGTGGGCCGTACCGACGCCCGCGACGTGACGCTCGCCCCGGACACGTCTGCCGGCCCGGACACCGCCGCCGGTCCGGGCGGCGCCCCGCGCCGGTGGGCCCTGCGGAGCGACACCGGTCACCGCATCCTCTTCGACCACCCCCACGACCACATACCCGGCATGGTCCTGCTGGAGGCCGTGATCCAGGCCGCCCACGCCGACGCGGCCCCGCGGGCGGCCGTCCCGGTGGAACTCGACACCGTCTTCCACCGCTACGTCGAGTTCGACCTGCCGTGCGCCATCGTCACGGACGACACCGGGACGGACGAGCCCGGCCGGCGGTGCCGAAGGATCAGCGGCGTCCAGGACGGGCAGACCGCCTTCACCACGCTGATCACCAGCATCGTCCCGGACCCGGCACCGCTCCCCCGCGCCCGGCGGGCCGGGACGGTCGCCGGCTGAACCCCGGCACAGCGCACCCGTACCCGGGAAGCCGCGGTGGCTCCACGCCACCGCGGCTTCCCCCGTTTTTTCACGGCTCCGCTCCGCGCCACAGCCGGCCCGGCTGCTTGTTGGTGACAGCAATCGTGTGTGTGGTGATGGGCTCGCCGACGCTGTTGAATTTGGAGTCTGGGTCATTCCGGCGGCTGTTGCCATGATTCTTCTGTCCCGCTCAGCCCGACCCGAATTCCCACGAGGAGACAGAGATGAATCTGTCCATTTCCGGTACCTATTCCGTCGGCAAAACGCTCACCAGCATGGCGCTCGCACACCTCACCGGCATTCCGCGCACCTCGGCCCCCACCATGCGCGAGCTGCTCCCCATATCGCTCCCCGGCAAGACCCTGGAGGAGTGCAACGGCGCCGAGCTGATCATGCTGATCACCCGGCGGATCCAGGGCCGGGCGGTCGCCGAGAGCCACCTGCCGAACGGATTCATCTCGGACGGGTCCGCCCTGCACGAGTGGTCCTACGCGACCGTGCGCGTCAAGGTCGGCATCAACCCGAACGAGTCGGTGGACCTGGACAACGTCGAGATGACCGACGAGGTCCGGTTCTACGCCGAGGTGATGAAGCAGATCGCCATTCCGGCGAAGCAGCACACCAAGCAGTCGTACGACGCATTCGTGCACCTGCCCATCGAATTCCCCATCGTCGAGGACGGCCACCGCCCGGTGAACGAGCGCTTCCGGCAGCTCGCGGAGGAACTCCTGCTGAAGACGCTGGAGGAACTGGAAATCCCGGTGCACGTGGTCGGCGGGACCATTCCGGAGCGGCTGGCCAAGATCGTCGACATCTTCGGGTTCACGCCCGTCATGAGCATCGAAGAGGCCATCGACCGGGCCGAGGACGAGTACTCCAAGATCGACACCCGCAACGAGCTGGAGCGGCTGGCCGACGTCGCCGCGTAAGCCGGACCGCAGAGCGCATCGAAGAACGCATCGCAGAGCGCATGCGAAGAACGCGTCGCAGAGCGCATCGCAGAAGAAGGAGAGAGACCACGTGAGAATCGCATTCGTCGGCGCCTACGGAAACGGCAAGACGACCCTCACCACCGAACTGTCCGAGCGGCTCGGTCTGGAGCGGGTCCACGGCAGCGCCATGCGCGACCCGGCCGGCGGCACCCCCAAGGCGCTGGAGGAGACCAACGAGCCCGAGCTGATCCAGCTCGCGGTGCGCCGCTTCACGGAGCGCGCCGTGGACGAGGCCCGGCTCCAGGACGGTTTCCTCTCGGACGGCTCGGTGCTGCACGAGTGGGTCTACAGCAAGGTGCGGCTCGCCGTGGGCCGTTACCCCGAGCCGTCGGTCACCCTCGCCGACGTGCACGCCTCGACCGGCCCCTACGAGGAGGTCGTGGACCAGCTCGCCCTGCTGGGCAAGGAGCACGCCACGGCGAACTACGACGTCGTCATCCACTGCCCGGTGGAGTTCCCGCTGCCGCAGGGCGTCGACCCGATCAGCGAGCGCTTCCGCACCCTGTCCGACGAACTGATGCTGGAGATCGTCAAGACGCTCGACGTCCCGCTGCACATCGTCACGGGAAGTCTTGAGGAGCGGATCGAGCAGGTCCTCAAGATCGCCGGCCTGCCGCAGACCGCGTAGCGGACCCGAGCGCCAGCAGGCCCACCGCCGGCGTCGTCCAGCTCCGTCCACCTCCGGGCGACGCCCTCATTCCCCCCTCCCCCCTTGGCTGCCCCCGTTCACGGCAAGGAGAGCACCGTGCACAGCGGAATCGGAGTGTTCCTTTCCCCCCTCCACGCCCCGGGTCAGGACCCCCACCTGACCATTCGGCGTGACCTCCAGCTCGTCGAGCACCTCGACGAGCTGAACTACGACGAGTGCTGGTTCGGCGAGCACCACTCCCTGGCCTGGCCGACGATCGGCGCCCCCGAGACGATCATCGCTGCCGCCGCCGAGCGGACCCGGCAGATCAAGCTGGCCAACGGCGTCGTGCCGCTGCCCTTCCACCACCCGTACAACGTCGCGACCCGTGCCCTGATGCTCGACCACCTCACCCGGGGCCGTTACATCCTCGGCGTCGGCCCCGGCGCCACCCCGAACGACTCGCACCAGTTCGGCGTGGCGCAGGACGACCTCAAGCGCATGGCGAGCGAGGCGATCCCCGTCGTCCGGGAACTGGTCAACGGCGAGGAGAGGGTGAGCGCCAAGACCGACTGGTTCGTGCTCCAGGACGCCAAGATGCAGCTGCCCCGCTACAGCAAGCCGGGCATCGAGATGGCCATCTCCAGCATCGGCACCCCCAACAGCCCCAAGGCGGCCGGGCAGTTCGGCCTGAGCCTGGTGTCCTGGGGCGCCCCGCCGCCCGGACTGCCGGCCGTGGACCTGGCCCAGCAGTGGCGCTACGCCGAGGAGTCCGCCGAGGAGCACGGCAACACCATGGACCGGGCCACGTGGCGCGTCGTCGTGCCGCTGTACATCGCCGAGACCCGCGAGCAGGCCTACCAGGACGTGCGGCAGGGCTTCTCCGAGTGGCTGTGGGGCTACTGGGGCAAGGCCGCCGGCTTCGACGTCGCCGCCGGCATGGAGGGCGTCAAGTCCTCGCAGGTGCTGGAGGCGGGGGTCGAGCAGGGCCTGGCGATCGTCGGCTCCCCCGAGGACGCCGTCGCCGCGATCGAGCGGCTCCAGGAGCAGACCGGCGGCTTCGGCACGTTCCTCGTCTACGCCATGAACTGGGCGTCCTTCGAGAAGACGAAGCAGAGCTACGCGCTGCTGGCCGAGCAGGTGGCCCCGCGCTTCTCGGGCTCCACCGCACGCGGTGACGAGTCCATCCAGTGGAGCGTCGACAACCGCCACGTCTTCCCCCACACCGAGGCCCGCCGCGCCCGGGAGGCCCGGGAGGCGCAGACGGTCTGACCGCCGAGCCGCTCCCCCACCCACCGCAGACCGACAGCCCCGTGGACGGGCGCTGTCGGTCTGCCGCGTCGTACCCCCAGGGCGCCGCGGACCCCCCAGGGGTGCGACCTCTGGCGCATCCGCCATTCGTGTGCGCCGTCTTGACCGCCCCCGGGGGCCCTCCTATGGTCGCGCTACCGACCGGACGTAGGACGTAGGACGTCGTACCTCACCTCCCACCCCTCCCCTCACCCGCTGGAGGACCCGTGCGCGACGACGACGTGAACCCCGGCGTACCGGCACCGCCGCGCCGGCAGTTCCTGAAGTACTCGGGCGCGCTCGGCGCGACCGCCGCCCTGTCCCCCGCCCTGGCCGCCTGTTCCGCCGGTCCGGAGTCGACGAACGACACCGGAGGCGGCGGCAGCGGCAAGGACCGGACGCTGACCGCCGTGATCGGGTACGGCAACGACGGCAGCTGGGACCCGACGCAGACCGCGTCGGCGTTCGCGATGGCCGCCAACAACCACGTCTACGAGGGGCTGCTGGACACGGACCCGATCACCCGGGAGCCGTATCCGGCACTGGCCACCGCGATCCCCGCCGACCCGTCGGCCACCACCTGGCGGTTCCCGCTCCGCTCCGGCGCCACCTTCCACGACGGCAAGCCCGTCACCGTAGACGACGTCGTGTTCGTCTTCGACCGGATACTCGATCCGGACACCCAGACGCTCGCCAAGGGGTTCTTCGCCCCCTGGCTGGACTCCGTGCGGAAGGCCGACGCCCGGACCGTCGAACTCGTCCTCAAGTTCCCCTTCCCGGACGGTCTGTCCCGGCTCACCCTCGCCAAGATCATGCCCCGGCACGTCTTCTCCCGGCCCGGCGCCTGGGACGACGCGATCAAGGGGCTGGCCGTGGGCTCGGGGCCGTACCGGCAGACCGCGCACCACCCGAAGTCGAACACCACCTTCGAGGCGTTCGCCGCCTACAACGGTCCCCGCAGGCCCGCGTTCCGGAAGATGAACTGGCTGACCATCGTGGACGCGGCACCACGCGTCGCGAAGATCTCCGGGACCGGCGCCGGCGCGCAGATCGCCGACAACATCCCCTACGCCAACATCCCCCGGCTGGAGCAGGGCGGGCTGAAGGTCGCCGGCGGTGCCGGGATGAACAACCTCTTCCTGATGTTCAACACCCGGCACGAGCCCTTCGACGACGTCCGCGTCCGCCAGGCGCTGCACTACGCCATCGACACCGAGAAGATGGTGCGGGTCGCTCTGAAGGGCCACGGCAGGCCCGCGTCCTCGTTCCTCAACGAGGACAATCCCGGCTACCGCCGGGCCAGGACCGTCTACGACCACGACCCCGACAAGGCCAAGGCCCTGCTGAGGGCCGCCGGGGTCACCGACCTCACGGTCGAGATCCTCGCCGTCAACGTCAGCTGGATCGTGGACTGCCTGCCGACCATCAAGTCCTCCTGGGACGCGATCGGCGTGCGGACCACCCTGGCGCCGCAGGAGACCACGGCCGTCTTCACCAAGATGGACCAGAAGCAGGACTACCAGGTGGTCGCGGCGGCCTCCAACCCGAACCAGTTCGGGCGCGACGCCGACCTGATCATGCACTACAACTACGGGCCCGAGAACCTGTGGATGCGGTACACGCGGTGGGCCGGCCACCCCGTCGCCCAGCGGCTGTTCAAGGACATGGACCGGGCGACCCGCGAGCCGGACCCCGCGAGGAAGAAGGCGATGATCCAGGACTACATCGACGTCGTCGCCGAGCAGGCCGTGCTCTACCCGGTCGTCCACAACGAGCTGATGACCGCCTGGGACCCGCGCGAGCTCAGCGGGATACGGGCCCAGCCGTACCCGGGGATCAACGTGCTCCAGGCCAAGTGGAGCTGACGGCATGACGGCCGTCGTACGGATCCTGCTGCGCCGGGTCGCCCTGCTCGTGCCCCTGCTCCTCGGCATCGTGCTCTTCGTGTTCCTGGTGATGCGCTTCTCGGACGTCGACCCGGCGTCCGCGTTCTTCCAGGGCGCCAACCCGACCCCCGGTCAGCTCCACGACTTCCGGGAGCGCAACGGGCTGCTGGACCCGCTGCCGCTGCGGTACGTCCACTTCGTCGGCGACCTGCTCCACGGCGACCTCGGCACCAGCGCCCTCACCCGCGCGCCCGTGGTCGACCAGGTCACCACCGCGCTGCCGCTCACCCTCCAGCTGACCTTCCTCGGTCTCGCGCTCGCGGTCGTGCTGGCGCTGGCGGGCGGGGTGACGGCGGCGGTGTACCGGGACCGGCCGGCGGACCAGGTCATCCGGGTGGTCTCCCTGGTCGGGGTGGCCGCGCCCGGCTTCTGGCTGGCGCTGCTGATGATCCAGTACCTGGCCGTGGACCGGGGCTGGTTCCCGACCGGCGGCTACGTCAACCCCGCCGACTCCCTCGCCGGCTGGCTGAGGACCATGGCCCTGCCCGCGTTCGCGCTGTCCCTGCCGGTCGCCGCCCAGCTCACCCGGATCGTGCGGACCTCCGTGGTGGAGGAGCTGGACAAGGACTACGTCCGGACGGCGATCGGGAGCGGGCTGCCGCCCCGGGTCGTCGTCGGCCGGAACGTGCTGCGCAACGCGCTCGTCAATCCCCTCACCGTGCTCGGGCTGCGGGTCGGCTACCTCCTCGGCGGTGCCGTCGTCATCGAGACCATCTTCTCGCTGCCCGGCATGGGGAAGCTGATGATCGACGCCGTGCAGAACGGCGATCCGGCCGTCGTGCAGGGGGTCGTGCTGACCACCGCCACCGGGTTCGTCGTCGTCAACCTCGTCATCGACATCCTGTATCTGCTGGTCAACCCACGCTTGAGGGCGGCCTGATGGTCACGCGCGCGAACCTCGGCAAACGGCTCTCCCGGCCCGGCGTCCGGCTGCGCGGCTGGCGCCGGCTGCCGCCGCTGTCCAGGGCCGCCGTCTGCTTCCTGGCCGTCGTCATCGTCGTCGCCGTCCTCGCCCCCGTCCTCGCCCCGCACGACCCGCTCGACCAGCAGGACCCGGTCGGCGGGGACGGGGCGCCGTCGGCCGCGCACTGGCTGGGGCAGGACAGCCTCGGCCGGGACGTCCTCAGCCGGCTGATGTACGGCGCCCGCTGGTCCCTCGCCATCGGGCTGGGCGCGACCGCGCTCGCGCTCGCCGTCGGTGCCCTCGTCGGGGCGCTGGCCGCCACCTCCCGCAAGGCGGTGGACGAGACGCTGATGCGCTGCCTGGACGTGGTGATGGCGTTCCCGGGCATCGCGCTCGCGGCCGTGCTGATGGCCGTGTTCGGCGGCGGGATCGGCGTGCTGATCTGTGCCATCGCGTTCCTGTTCACCCCGCCCGTGGCGCGGGTCGTACGGGCCAATGTGCTGGACCAGTACGGCGAGGACTACGTCACCGCGGAGCGGGTCGTCGGCGCCCGCACCCCGCACATCGTGCTGCGGCACGTGGCCGTCAACTGCGCCGCGCCGGTGCTGGTGTTCTGCACGGTCCAGGTCGCCGAGGCCATCGTGTTCGAGGCGTCGCTGTCCTTCATCGGCGCGGGCGTGCGGCCACCGGACCCGTCCTGGGGCAGTGTCATCGCCGACGGCAAGAACATGGTGCTGACCGGCGGCTGGTGGGCGACCGTCTTCCCCGGGCTGCTGATCCTGCTCACCGTGCTGGCGCTGAACATCCTCTCCGAGGGCGTCTCGGACGCGTGGGCGGCGCCCGCCCCCCGCGAGGTGGAGGCTCCCGCGCGGGGGGCGCTCCCGGCGGACCGGCTGGAGGTCCCGGAGCCCGGCACCGGCGAGGTGCTGCCGCTGCCCGGTCTCACGCAGGCCGCCCGGCGGCTGCGCTCCCGGGCCCGGCCGCTGCCGGACCGGAGCGGACAGCCGGTGCTCGCCGTGGAGCACCTCGCCATCGGCTTCCCGGACCGGCACCGGGGCGTGGACATCGTGGCCGGGGTCGGCTTCGCGGTGTACCCCGGTGAAGTGCTGGGGCTGGTGGGCGAGTCGGGCTGCGGGAAGTCGCTGACCGCGCTGACCGTCATGGGGCTCCAGCCCAGGGGCGCCCGGGTCGCCGGCCAGGTCCGGTTCGGGCAGCGGGACCTGCTGGCCGAGCCGGCGCGGGTGCGGCGGCGGCTCCTCGGCCACGAGATGGCCATGGTGTACCAGGACGCCCTGTCCTCCCTGAACCCGGCCATGACCGTCCGGGCCCAGCTGAAGCAGCTCGTCCGGCGCGGGGGCGGGCGCGGTCCGCGCGAGCTCATGGAGCTGGTCGGCCTGGACCCCGACCGCACCCTGCGCAGCTATCCGCACGAGCTGTCCGGCGGGCAGCGCCAGCGCGTGCTCATCGCCATGGCCCTCTCCCGCGACCCGAGGCTGATCGTCGCCGACGAGCCGACCACCGCCCTGGACGTCACCGTGCAGGCCCAGGTCATGGAGCTGCTGCTCCGGCTGCGGGCCGAGCTGGGCTTCGCGCTGATCCTGGTCTCGCACGATCTGGCGCTGGTCGCCGACATCACCGACCGGGTGGCGGTGATGTACGGCGGGCAGATCGTGGAGACCGGGGTGACCGCCGACGTGGTGGCGGCACCGGCCCACCACTACACGCGCGGGCTGCTCGGCAGCGTGCTCTCGCTGGAGTCGGCCGAGGAGCGGATGACCCAGATCAAGGGGGTCGTACCCGCCCCGGCCGACTTCCCGGCGGGCTGCCGGTTCGCCGACCGGTGCCCGCTCGCCACCGAGGTGTGCCACACCACCGCCCCGGTCCTCGCGGGCACCCCCGCCCACACGGCCGCCTGCCACCACCCGGCGGTGGAACTGGCGTCGGCACAGAGCGAGGAGGCCCTTCAGTGACCGCTGTCGTGGAGGTGCGGGACGCGCACGTCGTCCACCGGGCGCGCAGCGGCGGCCTGTTCCGGCGCGACCGGGTGTACGCCCTGACCGGCGCCGGTCTCTCGGTCGCGCCCGGTGAGACGGTGGGGGTGGTCGGCGAGTCGGGGTGCGGGAAGTCGACGCTGGCGAAGGTGCTGGTGGGCATCGAGCGGCCGGTGTCCGGGACGGTGGCGTTCCGGGGCCGGGACCTGTGGGCGATGCCGGCCGCCGAGCGCAGGAGCACGGTCGGCGCGGGCACCGGCATGATCTTCCAGGACCCGTCGACCGCGCTGAACCGCCGGCTGACGGTCCGCCGGATCCTGCGCGACCCGCTGGACGTCCACCGGCGCGGCACGCGGGCCGAACGGGAGGACAGGGTGCGGGAGCTGATGGCCCTCGTCGGCCTGCCCCGGGCGCTCGCCGACGCCCTGCCCGGGCAGCTCTCCGGCGGGCAGCGGCAGCGCGTCGCCATCGCCCGCGCGCTCGCCCTGGACCCGGACCTGGTCGTCGCCGACGAGCCGACCAGCGCCCTGGACGTCTCGGTCCGCGCGCAGATCCTCAACCTGCTGCTCGACCTGAAGGAGCGCCTCGGCCTCGCCCTGGTGTTCGTCTCGCACGACATCCAGACGGTACGGCGCATGAGCGACCGGGTGATCACCATGTACCTCGGCCGGATCGTGGAGGAGACCCCGGCGGGCCGGGTCACCGACGCGGCCCGGCACCCGTACACCCGCGCCCTGTTCTCGGCCACACCGGGCCTGCTGGACCCCGTCGACCCGATCCCGCTGACCGGGCCGGTCCCCTCGGCGACCCGCCCGCCGAGCGGCTGCCCGTTCCGCACCCGCTGCTGGAAGGCCGACGAGGTCTGCGCCGCGTCGATGCCGGACTTCTCGGGCGCGTCACGGCCCGGACACCGCTATCGGTGCCACCATCCTGTCCAGGAGGACCAGCCGACCCGTGACCTAGCGCGCCAGGAGCCGTGAATGACCCTTCCGACCCCGCTCACCGGTGTCGTCCCGCCCGTCTGCACGCCCCTGACGCCGGAGCGCGAGGTGGACGTGCCCTCACTGCTGCGCCTGGTGGACTTCCTGGTGGAGGCCGGGGTGCACGGGCTGTTCCTGCTGGGCTCGACCTCGGAGGCGGCCTTCCTGACGGACGCGCAGCGCGCGCGGGTGGTGGCGGCCGTGACCGCGCACGTGGGCGGTCAGCTGCCCGTGCTCGCCGGGGCCATCGACATGACCACCCCGCGTGTCCTGGAGCACGTCGCGGCGGTCACCTCGGCGGGCGCGCGGGCCGTCGTCGTCACCGCGCCCTTCTACGCCCGCACCCACCCGTCCGAGATCGTCCACCACTACCGCCGGATCGCCGCCGCCAGCCCGGTCCCGGTGATCGCCTACGACATCCCCGTCGCCGTGCACACCAAGCTCCCCGCCGACCTGCTGCTGGGCCTCGCCGGGGACGGCGTCCTGGCCGGGGTCAAGGACTCCAGCGGGGACCTGGCGGCCTTCCGGGAGGTGGTCGCCGGCGCCCGCGCCCACCCCGGGTTCAGCGTGCTGACCGGCTCGGAGCTGATCGCCGACGCCGCGCTGGCGCTGGGCGCCGACGGGGCCGTGCCGGGCCTGGCCAACGTCGACCCGCACGGCTATGTGCGCCTCTACCGCCAGTGCCGGGCGGGCGACGCGGAGGGGGCGCGCACCGAACAGGAGCGGCTGTGCGCGCTGTTCGGGATCACCGGCGTCGGGGACCCCGCGCGGATGGGCGGCAGTTCGGCGGCGCTGGGCGCGTTCAAGGCGGCACTGCACCTGCGCGGGATCATCGACTGCCCGGCGACCGCGGAGCCGCAGGTACCGCTGTCCGGCGCGGAGGTCGAACAGATCGGCAAGCTGCTGGCGGCGGCGGGCCTGCTCGGCCTCGACGGCTAGGCGGTCTCGCGGACCCCGCCACCGGGCCCCGGAGCACCCAGGCGGAGTCTGCGGAACTCCAGGGACTCGTACGGGCCCCGGACGCCGGTCTCGTAGAGGACGCCGATCGTGCCGGGGGCGAGCTGGACCAGGTCGGAGTAGGCGGCCGGGTGGTCGGAGAGGGTGAGCAGCCTGCGGAAGGTGCGGCCGGCGTCCGTGCTCGCCCAGAGGGCCGGGGCGCGCCGCGCGGTCGGCACGGAGGGCGCGGAGAACAGCAGGGGCGCGCCCGGGTCGCGCGGCTGGAGGACGCTGCCCTGGACCACCGGGACGGCGTTCAGGGCGGGCTGGACGGCGTAGGGGCGGTCCAGGGTCCGGCCGCCGTCGCCGGAGTAGGTGTCGAGGCGGTTCCCGGGGGCGGTGCCGTTCTGGTCGCGAGAGCTGAAGTAGACGCGCCCGTCGGGGAGTTGGGCGGCGCTGGTCTCGTTGGCGTTGGTCACGCCGTCGTGGCCCGCGTCCACGAACCCCAGGTGCCAGGTGCGGCCGGAGTCGTCGCTGTAGAGGGCGTGTCCGCCGTAGTACCTGGCCTCCTGGCCGGTGTCCCGGGAGCCGGCGGGCGGGGCCGTGGAGTGGTCGGCGGGGATCAGCAGACGGCCGGCGTGGGGGCCGCGGGTGAGGGCGACGGCGTGACCGGGGCCGGTGGCGTACCAGCGCCAGCCGGGCCGGGTCACCCGGGCCGTGATGTCCCGGGGGGCGGTGAAGCTGCGGCCGTCGTCCCGGCTGCGCTGCACGAAGACCCGGCGGCCCTGCTCCGGGGCGACCTCGCCGCGCATGATCCGCGCCTCCGTCACGGTCCCCGCGTTGGCGCAGGTGACCAGGACGACGGCGCCCGTGCGCGGGTCGACCACGGGTGCCGGGTTGCCCCGGGTGTGGCCCCGCCCGGCGGCCACCACGGTCAGCGGGCCCCAGGTGCAGCCGCCGTCGGCGGAGCGGCGCAGGACGACGTCGATGTCACCGGTGTCTCCCGCGCCGTCGCGCCGGCCCTCGGCGAAGGCCAGGACGGTACCGTGCCGGGTCTCCACCACGGCCGGGATGCGGTAGACGGCGTACCCGCCGCGCCCGGACACGTACGGCACCGAGGAGGCGCAGTCGGCGGGCGCCGCGTGGGCGGGCAGCCCGGCGGTGAGCGGGGCGAGGAGCGCCAGGCTGGTGAGGAGGGAGCGGCTGCGCGGGGTCACGCCCTGATGCTCCCCACGATCACCGGGACGGCCTTACTCCGTCCGGGTGATCAGGACGGGCGGCCGGGACGGGTGGTCGTCGGGACGCGTGGCCGGGACGGGTGGTCAGGACGGGGTCCGGGCCGCGGCCAGCAGCCGGGTCACGTCGTCGGAGCAGATGGTGAGGGCCGCTCCGACGGTGGCGAGGGCGTCGCGTTCGGCGGGCGTGTAGGGGCCGTCGGCGAGGGCGATGCGGGCGGCCTGGAGCAGCAGGGACTCGCGTCCGGCCGGGGCCAGGTGCGGGGCGAGCGGGTCCAGGGACTCGTGCAGCTCTATGGTCAGCCCGGCCCCGCACGGCTGCTCGAAGTACCGGCCGGTGTCGGCGGCGAGGGCGTCGACCAGGGCGGCCAGCTGGTCCTCGGTGCACTCGGCGAAGCCGGCCGCGCGGACCGTCGCGGCGGCCGTCTCCAGGGCCGTACGGGAAGAGGTGCCGCCCGCGGCGAGCACGGCGAGGGCGACGGTGTGCACGGCGTCACGGAGCATCACGGAGAACCGGCGGGTGGTGGGGTGGTCCAGCACCTCGGTGCCGAAGTGGTGCCCGCAGGCCGCGCACTCCACGACCGGTCCGGCCGTCCCGCGCGGCAGCACGGGCACGCCGAGCAGGGTGAGCCGGCGTCGTCCGGTGAGCCGCTGGTAGTTGCGGTCGCCGCCGCAGCCCGGGCAGAAGAACTCGCCGTCCCCCACGGGTGTCCATGCGGTGCGGGTGCCCAGGATGCGCGCAGCCTTGGCGGCACGGTCGTCTCGTCCCCGTACTGGCAGCACGTCGCACCTCCGTAACCGCACGGCAACATCGCCGCGCTGGCGTGATGTTAGCCACATCACCGAGGTGGAGTCAGTACCCCGTAAGAGACCTTTCTGTGACCTGGGGGGCGCGTTGGCCGGAAACAGACGATCCCCGCCCACCGGTGCACGGCGGGCGGGGACCTGTGAACGCCGGGCGGGGCAGCGTCCGGAAGGGGCGCGGGGAACGGCGCGACCGGCCACGACGGCGCCGCGCCCGCCCGACAGCCGATGCCCCCGGTCCGCTGCCCGGCGAAGCGCTAGCGTGTCGCGCGGTTCACCGCGGAGACGACCGCCTTCAGCGACGCACGCGTCGTGTTCGCGTCGATGCCGATGCCCCACAGGACCTTGTCGCCGATCGCGCACTCGATGTAGGAGGCGGCCTGCGCGGAGGCGCCCTCGCTCATCGTGTGCTCCTGGTAGTCCAGCAGGCGTACGTCGATGCCGATGGACTGGAGGGCGTCGAAGAAGGCCGAGATCGGACCGTTGCCGGAGCCGGTCAGGACCCGGTCCTCGCCGTCGACGGTGGCCTCGACGGTGAGGGTGTCCACACCGTCGGTGTCGGTGGTCGACTGGCCGGTCCTGACCTGGATGCGGCCCCACGGGTTCTCGGGGTTCGGCAGGTACTCGTCCTGGAAGACCGCCCAGATCTCCTTCGGCGTGATCTCGCCGCCCTCGGCGTCGGTCTTCGCCTGGATGATCTTCGAGAACTCGATCTGCATCCGGCGCGGCAGGTCGAGCTTGTGGTCGTTCTTCAGGACGTAGGAGATACCGCCCTTGCCGGACTGCGAGTTGACACGGATGACGGCCTCGTAGGAGCGGCCGACGTCCTTCGGGTCGATCGGCAGGTACGGCACCGCCCATTCGAGGTCGTCCACGGTGACCCCGCGAGCCGCCGCGTCGGCCTCCATGGCGTCGAAGCCCTTCTTGATGGCGTCCTGGTGGGAGCCGGAGAAGGACGTGTAGACCAGGTCGCCCACGTACGGGTGGCGCGGGTGGACCTCCATCTGGTTGCAGTACTCCCACGTACGACGGATCTCGTCGATGTCGGAGAAGTCGATCTGCGGGTCGACGCCCTGGGAGAACAGGTTCATGCCCAGGGTGACCAGGTCGACGTTGCCGGTGCGCTCGCCCTGGCCGAACAGGCAGCCCTCGACGCGGTCGGCGCCGGCCATCAGGGCCAGCTCGGCGGCGGCCACGGCGGTACCGCGGTCGTTGTGCGGGTGGACGGACAGGCAGACGTACTCGCGGCGGGAGAGGTTGCGGTGCATCCACTCGAAGCGGTCCGCGTGCGTGGACGGCGTCGAACGCTCCACGGTGGCGGGCAGGTTGAGGATGATCTCGCGGCCCGGACCCGGCTGGTAGACGTCCATCACCGCCTCGCAGACCTCCAGCGCGAAGTCCAGCTCGGTGTCGGTGAAGATCTCCGGGGAGTACTGGTAGCCGAACTCGGTCTCCGGGCCCAGCAGCTTCTCGGCGTACTCCATCACCAGGCGGGTGCCGTCGACGGCGATCTGCTTGATGTCGTCCTTGGAGCCGCGGAAGACGACCCGGCGGAAGACCGGGGCGGTGGCGTTGTACAGGTGGACGGTGGCCCTGCGCGCGCCCTTCAGGGACTCCACGGTCCGCTCGATCAGGTCCTCGCGGGCCTGGGTGAGGACGGAGATCGTCACGTCCTCGGGGATCGCGCCCTCTTCCTCGATGATCGAGCGCACGAAGTCGAAGTCGGTCTGGCCGGAGGCGGGGAAGCCGACCTCGATCTCCTTGTAGCCCATGGCGACCAGCTGGTCGAACATGCGCCGCTTGCGATCGGGCGACATGGGGTCGATCAGGGACTGGTTGCCGTCGCGCAGGTCGGTGGAGAGCCAGCGGGGGGCGGCGGTGATCCGCTTGTTCGGCCAGGTGCGGTCCGAAATGTCGACCTGCTCGTAGCGGCCGTACTTGTGGATCGGCATGGGGCTGGGCTGCTGGCGGTTGGCCATGATGGCGTGGGCTCCTCAGGATGTCCGGATATCCGAGTGGACGGCCGACGACGCAACGCCAAGCTCCGCGGGGAGGGAGTCGGCCTCGACTACAGGCCCTCGCCGCGGCAGCTAAGAAGAAGCAGCCAGAAATGCATGATGTTCCGCAGCCTAGCCGAGCCGTTCCGGGTACGCGGGCCTGTCCCAGTATGCGGGACCGCACGGCAAAACGGGACAAAAAGTGCGCTGCACCACATCGCTCTACCACACGGTCACGATCTGTTGCGCGTGGTGTCCTGGTATTTCACCAATCATGGTGGCAGGTAGTGACAGTGACGTCACACAGTGCAATGGTGCGGACATGACGACCAACGGGGGCTCCCAGCCCGTCTTCTGCACGATCGTGCCGCCGCACGTCCTCGACAGGCTCGCCCGCAACGAGGACCCCGCGCTCTCCGGCCCGGCCCGCCGGTCCCTGGAGCACGACGCCTACCAGCGCACCAAGCGCCGCCTGACCACGGTGCTCGGTGCCGCCATCGCCGCCCCGCCCGCGGGCGCCGCCGCCGACAAGCCGCACCGCACCGTCTACGACGCCGGGCACACCCAGGACCTGCCCGGCACCAAGGTCCGCGAGGAGGGCTCCGAGCCCGGCTCCGACGCCACGGTCAACCGCGCCTACGCGGGCCTCGGCGCCACCTTCGAGCTGTACCTCAAAGTTTACGGCCGGCACTCCATCGACGACGGCGGGATGCCGCTCGACGCCACCGTGCACTTCGGCGAGAACTACGACAACGCCTTCTGGAACGGCGAGCAGATGGTGTTCGGCGACGGTGACAACGAGATCTTCCTCGACTTCACCATCCCGGTCGACGTCATCGGGCACGAGCTGACCCACGGCGTCACCCAGCACACCGCGAACCTGGAGTACTACGGCCAGTCGGGCGCCCTGAACGAGTCGGTCTCGGACGTCTTCGGCTCGCTGATCAAGCAGTACACCCTCGGCCAGACCGCCGCCGAGGCCGACTGGCTGATCGGCGCGGGGCTCCTCGCGCCGCGCGTCACCGGCACCGCCCTGCGCTCGATGAAGGCCCCGGGCACCGCCTACGACGACGACGTCCTCGGCAAGGACCCGCAGCCGGCGAAGATGGAGGACTACGTCCGCACCGGCCGCGACAACGGCGGCGTGCACATCAACTCCGGCATCCCCAACCACGCCTTCTACCTGGCCGCCACCGCCCTCGGCGGCTACGCCTGGGAGAAGGCCGGGCAGATCTGGTACGACGTGCTGACCGGCGGCGAGCTGAAGGACGACGCCCTCTTCGCCGACTTCGCCACGCTGACGGTGAAGGCGGCCCGGGAGCGGTACGGCGCCGGGGACGAACTCCAGGCCGTGCAGAAGGCGTGGGAACAGGTCGGGGTGCGGACGCTGTAGTTCCGTACTACACAGAGACCCATGCGTATTCGAGTGCGGCGCACGGGCGGTTTCGCGGGCATCGAGCGCCGGGCCGAGGTGGACACCTCGGGCCGGCCCGACGCCCACGAGTGGCAGTCCCTGGCCGAACGCGCCCTCGCGTCCGGCCGGGGCACCCCTCCGGCGGGGGTCCCGGACGGCTTCAGCTACGAGATCACGGTGGACGGCCGCACGGTGTACGCGGCGGATCCCCGGCTGACCGAGGCACAGCGGGAGCTGGTCTCCCGGGTGCTGAAGGAGGGCGCGTAACGGCCGTGCGGCGCACGGGCGTTGACTTCCGTCACCGCCGGTACGGATGATCCGGCCATGGCGACTGACGCAGGCACGGCGATGCCCCGGTTCCCGCCCGGCTTCCTGTGGGGGGTGTCGACCTCCGCCCACCAGATCGAGGGCGCGGCCGAGGAGCGGGAGCCGTCCGTCTGGGACGTGTTCACGGCCGGGTCAGGGCGGGTGAAGGACGGCTCGACGGCGGCGGTGGCCTGCGACCACTACCACCGCTACCGCCAGGACGTGGCCCTCCTCGCCGGTCTCGGCGTCGGCGCCTACCGCTTCTCGGTCTCCTGGCCCCGGGTGAACTCCCCCGGCGGCGCGGACTTCTACGACCGCCTGGTGGACGAGCTGTGCGCGGCCGGCGTGCGGCCGGTCCCGACCCTCTTCCACTGGGACCTGCCGGCGGACCTGGACTGGCTGGACCGGGACACGGCGGCCCGGTTCGCCGACCACGTGTCGGTGGTGGCGGACCGGCTCGGCGACCGGGTACGGACGTGGATCACCCTCAACGAGCCCGCCGAACACACCCTCCTGGGGCACGCGATCGGCGCCCACGCCCCCGGCCGGCGGCTGCTCTTCGACGCCCTCCCGGTCGCCCACCACCAGCTCCTCGCCCACGGCCTCGCGGTACGGGCCCTGCGCGCGGCCGGCGCCACGGACATCGGCATCGCCAACTCCCACGGCCCGACCTGGCCCGCCTCCCGGGAACCGGCGGACCTGGAGGCGGCCGGCTTCTACGACCTGCTGCTCAACCGGCTGTTCGCCGAGCCGGTCATCCTGGGCGCGTACCCCGAGGGCATGGGCGAGCTCATGCCGGGGGACGTCGAGGCCGACCTCAAGGTGATCGCCGAGCCGGTCGACTGGTACGGCGTCAACTACTACGCCCCGACGCGGGTGGGCGCCCCGCAGGGCACCGACACCGAGTTCGGCGGGCTGACGGTGCCGGCCGGACTCCCCTTCTCCGTGCGGGAGATCGAGGGCCGGCCGGTGACCGACTTCGGCTGGCCGGTCGTACCGGAAGGACTGACGGAACTGCTCACCGGGTTCCGCGAGCGCTACGGCGACCGGCTCCCGCCCGTCGTCATCACCGAGAACGGCTGCTCCTACGAGGGCGTCGACGACCAGGACCGCATCGCCTACCTGGACGCCCACGTCCGGGCCCTGCACCGGGCGATCGAGGCCGGCGTCGACGTGCGCGGCTATTTCGTGTGGTCCCTCATGGACAACTTCGAGTGGGCCGAGGGCTACGCCCGCCGGTTCGGCCTGGTGCACGTGGACTTCGAGACGCTGGAGCGCACGCCCAAGTCCTCCTACCACTGGTTCCGGGAGCTGCTGCGGGCCCAGGGCTCGTCCTCATAGGGCTCCGGCGTCCCGCGCGGCCCACAGGGTCGGGAAGTAGGGCCGGTAGCCCAGCTCGCGGCGGATGCGGTCGGTGGAGGCGATGCCGTACCAGGGGTCGGGGTCGGGTCCGTCCGCCGGTGGTTCCGCGCCCAGGAGCTGGTGGATCTCCAGCACGGTGACCGGGGCGTCGTCGGCGATGTTGTAGACGCGGCTGTCGGCGCCGGGGGCGTACAACAGGCGCAGCAGGCCCTGGGCGGTGTCGGCGACGTGCACCAGGTGCTGCCGCTTGGTGGCCGGCTGGGTCGCGGTCCAGCGGGTGATGCCCGGCAGGTGCGGGTCGCCCTCGCCGTAGACGAAGCCGAGGCGGCCGATCCGGACGTCCAGCCCGTCCAGCGCCAGCAGCCCCCGCTCGGCCTCCAGCTTGGACTCCGGGTACGTCATCCACATCGGGCCGCCGGGCACGGTGGGGTCGTCCTCGACGTGCGGCCGGCCGCGGCCGGTGCCGTACACCAGGATGGTGCTGGCCTGGACGAACCGCCGTACCCCGCAGGCGACGGCCGCCCGGCCCAGCTCCACCGCGGCATCCCGGTTGACGGCCCGTATCTCCTCGTCCGGCACGCCCCGGAAGGAGGCCGCGATGTTCACGACGGCGTCCGCTCCGGTGAGCGCCTTGCCGAGGACGTCGGTGTCGCGCAGGTCGCCGACGACGACCTCGGCGCCGCGCTCGGCGAGGGCGGCGGCGCGGGTCTCGTCGCGGACGATCACCCGCACCCGCTCGCCGGGCCGGGCCTGGGCGAGCAGGCGGGGGACGAACCCGCGGCCCACCTGTCCGGTGGCGCCGGTGACCAGGGTCAGCATGGCGGTACTCCTTCTCGATCGCGTCTCGTTCGGTGCGCCCAGCCTCGGCGGCGGGCGGCGCCGACGAAAGAGACCTCCTGATCGGGGGATCGACAGTCCCTGGATAAGCCGGCCGGTCTGCCGCAGCCTGGAGGGGTGAACCGAGCCGAACTCGCCGACTTCCTGCGCCGTGGCCGCGCCCGACTGGAACCGTCCGACGTGGGCCTGGCGCCCGGCGCCCGCCGCCGCACCCCCGGGCTGCGCCGGGAGGAGGTGGCGGCGCTGGCCGGGATGTCGGTCGACTACTACACGCGCCTGGAGCAGTCCCGGGGCCCGCGCCCGTCCCGGCAGATGCTCACGGCGCTGGCGCGGGCGCTGCGGCTGACCGACGACGCACGCGACCACCTGTTCCACCTGGTGGGCGAGGAGCCGCCGCGCCGGGACGTGGCCTCGGCCCATGTCCGGCCGGGGCTGCTGCTGGTCCTGGACCGGCTGTACGACTCACCGGCGCAGGTGGTCACGGACCTCGGCACGGTGCTGGCGCAGAACGCGCTGGCCAAGGCGCTGGTCGGGGACGTGCTCGCCGGCCCGCCGCCCGAGCGGAATCTCACCCGCCGCTTCTTCCTGGACCCCACGGCTCGCGCGCTCTTCCCGCCGGAGGACCTTCCGGCACACGCCCGGGACCACGTGGCCGCCCTCCGGGCGGTGGCCGCGGCCCGCCCCGACGACCCGGAACCGGCCGCCCTGGTGGCCGAACTCCGCGCGAAGAGCGAGGAGTTCGCCCGGCTCTGGGAGGAGCACGAGGTGTCCCTGCGCCGCCCGGGTACGAAGCGCTTCCTGCACCCGGTGGTGGGCCTGCTGGAACTGGACTGCGAGGTCCTGCTGAGCCACCAGAGCCACCATCACCTCATCATCCACACGGCCCGGCCCGGCACCGAGTCCCGCGAGAGGCTGGAGCTGCTGCGGGTGGTGGGCACGCAGGACATGACCCCGACGGAGGCCGTCGGTTAGAAGCCCAGCCTGCGCAGCTGCTTGGGGTCGCGCTGCCAGTCCTTGGCCACCTTCACGTGCAGGTCCAGGAAGACCGGCGTCCCCAGCAGCGCCTCGATGTGCTTGCGGGACTTGATGCCGACCTCCTTCAGGCGCTTGCCCTTGGGCCCGATGATGATGCCCTTCTGGCTGGGGCGCTCGATGTAGACGTTGGCGTGGATGTCCAGCAGCGGACGGTCGGCGGGCCGGTCCTCGCGCGGCAGCATCTCCTCGACGACGACCGCGATGGAGTGCGGCAGCTCGTCCCGGACGCCCTCCAGCGCGGCCTCCCGGATCAGCTCGGCCACCATCACCTGCTCGGGCTCGTCCGTCAGGTCGCCCTCGGGATACAGGGCGGGCCCCTCCGGCAGCAGCGGGACCAGGAGGTCGGCCAGGAGGTCCACCTGCTTGGACCCGACCGCCGACACCGGCACGATCTCCGCCCACTCGATGCCCAGTTCCTTGCCGAGCTGGTCGATGGCGATGAGCTGTTCGGCGAGGGCCTTGGAGTCGACGAGGTCGGTCTTCGTCACGATGGCGACCTTCGGGGTCTTCCTGATCCCCGCCAGTTCCTTCGCGATGAACCGGTCGCCCGGACCGATCTTCTGGTCCGCCGGCAGGCAGAAGCCGATCACGTCCACCTCGGCCCAGGTGGTGCGGACCACGTCGTTGAGGCGTTCGCCGAGCAGCGTGCGCGGCTTGTGCAGGCCGGGGGTGTCGACCAGGATGAGCTGGGCGTCGGGCCGGTGCACGATGCCCCGGACCGTGTGCCGGGTGGTCTGGGGCCGGTTGGAGGTGATCGCCACCTTCTGCCCGACCAGAGCGTTCGTGAGGGTGGACTTGCCCGCGTTGGGGCGGCCCACGAAGCAGGCGAAGCCGGCGCGGTGGACGGTCTCGGCCGGCTGCTCGGAAGTCTGGGTACGCACGCTCATGCCGCCCATTCTCCCTGATCCACAGAGCGGCGCCGCACCACGGCCACCGCGCACCCCGGACGGTGAGCTCCCGGAAACCCGCACGCAACGAAACGTCACGGAAACACACCCGTACGCGACCGGAAACGCACACCGGTGACCCTCTGACGCAGCCCCCACCCGTTGGAGACGCCCGTGACCTTCGCCGCAGCCCATGTGAGCACCGGGGACACCGCCTGGCTGCTCGCCGCGACCGCCCTCGTCCTGCTCATGACCCCGGGCCTGGCCCTGTTCTACGGCGGCATGGTCCGCACGAAGAGCGTCCTCAACATGCTGATGATGAGCTTCGTGTCGATCGCCCTGGTCACGGTGGTGTGGCTGGCGGCCGGCTACTCCCTCGCCTTCGGGGACGACAGCGGCGGCGGGCTGATCGGCGGTCTCCACCAGGCCGGGATGCGCGGGCTCGGCCCGGACAGCGTGCACGGCACGGTCCCGGCCGTCCTGTTCGCCACCTTCCAGCTCACCTTCGCGATCGTCACGGCCGCCCTGGTCAGCGGCGCGGTCGCCGACCGCACGAAGTTCTCGGCGTGGCTGGTCTTCGTACCGCTGTGGACGCTCCTGGTATACGTTCCGGTCACTCACTGGGTGTGGGGTCCGGGTGGCTGGATCCTCGACAGGCTGGGCGCCCTGGACTTCGCGGGCGGTCTGCCCGTCGAGATCACCTCCGGCGCCTCCGGACTGGCGCTGTGCCTCGTCCTCGGCCCCCGCCTGGGCTTCAAGAAGGACGCCATGCGCCCGCACAACCTGCCCATGGTCGTCCTCGGCGCCGGGCTGCTCTGGTTCGGCTGGTTCGGCTTCAACGCCGGCTCCGCGCTCGGCGCGAACGGCCTGGCCGCCGCCGCGTTCCTCAACACGCTCGCCGCCGGCTGCACCGGCCTGCTCGGCTGGCTCTTCGTCGAGCAGCGGCGCGACGGCCACCCGACCACCCTGGGCGCCGCCTCCGGCGCGGTGGCCGGCCTGGTCGCCATCACCCCGTCCTGCGGCACGGTGTCCCTGCTCGGCGCCCTGGTCGTGGGCCTCGCCGCCGGTGTGGTCTGCTCCTACGCCGTGAGCTGGAAGTTCAAGCTGAACTACGACGACTCCCTGGACGTCGTCGGCGTCCACCTGGTCGGCGGCATCATCGGCACCCTGCTGATCGGCCTGTTCGCCGAGAAGGCGATGACCGGCGGGGCGGAGGGCCTGTTCTACGGCGGCGGGCTCGCCCCGCTCGGCAAGCAGCTCCTCGCCGTGGTCGTCGTCGCCGTGTACGCCTTCTCGGTGACGTACGGGCTGGGCAAGCTGCTCGACAAGGCGCTGGGCCTCCGGGCGAGCGAGGAGCAGGAGCACACCGGCCTCGACCTTACGGTGCACGCCGAGACCGCATACGATCACGGCGTCCTGGGCCACGGCGCCCCGGTCGGCGCTTCCGTCCGCTCCCCCTCCGCCCAGAAGGTCACGTACCAGGCATGAAGCTCATCACCGCGATCGTCAAGCCGTACCGGCTGGACGAGGTCAAGACCGCCTTGCAGGAGCTGGGGGTGCACGGGCTGACCGTGACCGAGGCGAGCGGCTACGGCCGGCAGCGCGGCCACACCGAGGTGTACCGGGGGGCCGAGTACCGCGTCGACCTGGTGCCGAAGGTGCGCATCGAGGTCGTCGTGGAGGACGCCGCCGCCGACGACGTGATCGACGCGATCGTCAGGGCCGCGCGGACGGGGAAGATCGGCGACGGGAAGGTGTGGGCCGTTCCCGTGGAGACGGTCGTCCGGGTGCGGACCGGCGAGCGCGGGCCCGACGCGCTCTGACCAGCAGCGCCCCGGTCAGCACACCGGCGGTGAACACCAGCCCCGCCAGGAGCCAGGGCAGCGCGAGGAAGGCGGCGCTCGCCGACTCCCGGGTGTCCTGGGCGCTCGCGGTGAGCGTGACGTCCCCCCGGTCGAACTGGGGTGCCCCGCGCCAGGTTTCGGTGAGCCGCACCCGCTGTCCCGGCAGCAGCTCGGCGGGCACCCGGGCCGACCGCCGGTCGAGCAGCGTACGGCCGAACAGCCCGCGCGCCTTCAGCTCCACCCTGGGGCTGAGGGTGACGTTCCCGGTGTTGCGCAGGGTGTAGGAGATGGTCGCCGTGCTCTCGCCGAGGCCCGGGACCAGCGGCTGACGGCGGCTGATCCGCAGGTGCTCGACCGAGAGCGCGGGCAGCGCGGGCCCGCCGACCCGCAGGTAGACCCGGGCGCCGACGGCCCGCCGCACCCCGAGCGCGAGCCTTCCGCCGCCGCGGTCGACGTGTTCGTCGAGGGCGACGATGGCACCCGGATGGTCTCCGGGCTCGGCACCGTCCGGGACGCGCAGGGTGAAGGGCACGGTGACGGTCCGGTGCGCCGGCACGGTGATCCGGGACTTCGCGGGCCTGGCCCAGGCGCCCACCCCGCGCATCCTCTCCTTCAGCGTCCGCACCGCGAACCCGCCGTCCCGGGCGGTGTTGTAGGCGTCGGCCGCGTACAGCCGGAAGGTGAGCGGCCGGCCGGTCCGGTTGCGGACGGCGACCTTGTCGGTGAGGGTCTGGCCGGGCTCGGCGGAGAGGGTGAAGTAGGGCCGCGCGGCGATCTTCGAGGCGACCGGGTAGACGGACCAGCCGCCGTTGTCGGCGGCACGGGCGGGCGCGGACTGCCATGCCAGCGTCAGGCCCAGGAGGAGGACGTACAGCTTGCGCATGGGTGCGGACCCCCACGGACGGGTGTGAGAGGGGAACGGGCGGGTGCGGACGCCCGCACGCTCAGGTGAGCGTCAGCGTGAGCACGCCGGAGTACGCGCCGGGAGGCGTGAACGCCGGTACGTCCAGGGACAGCCCGGCGTCGACGGTGAACTCACCGCCGGTGAGCGTGCCGTTGGGGGTCGACGCGAGGGTCGCCCCCGCGCTGCCCACGGTGCCCGCCGAACCGGCCTCGCAGGTGCTGGGGCTGCCCGCCTTGGCCGTGCAGGCAGGGGTCCAGCTCAGATGTCCGGCGTCGATCCTGGCGCCGGGCCCGGTGAAGTCGGTGACCTTGCCGGTCAGGGACCAGCCCGCGGGCCCGCCGCGGAAGTCCTTGACGGTCACCGTGTTCAGGCTGCCGGTCGAGGCCCCGCCCTGGCCGAAGTCGACCGCCGACAGGGCGACGGAGTCCCCGGCCTGGGACATGGACAGGGTGCCCGCCCTGACGGTGGTGGTCAGCTTCTGGCTGCCGGCCGGGACGGGCGTGGTGTCGTTGACGACGTAGGCGGCGGGTCCGGCGCCCTTGTCCGCGTTCCAGGAGCCGCCCTCGTAGGCCACGATCCCGGTCGTCGCCTTGTCGTTGACGACGAGGGAGCCGCTGAAGGAGCCCTGGGCGTTCGCGGTCACGGTCGCGGTGTCCGCGGTCTGCGTGTCACCGGCCCGCCCGGCCAGGGTGACGGTGGCGCCCGGCGTGAAGTCCGTCCCGCTGACGGTGACACCGGCCCCGGGGTCGCCGGAGGCGGAGCCCAGCGAGATCGCCCGGGTGTTGGCGGGCGTGCCGTCGGTCGCGGTGACGGTCTGCGACACCGGGGCGGGCGGGGTGATGACCGTGCAGGGGGTGTCCAGCTCCAGGATGTAGCTGGTGTGGATGTTGTAGCCGCCGGGCGAGAGGGTGATCTGCCCGGCCTTGGTGACGGTGAACGTGCCGGTCATGGAGAAGGACGGGAAGGCGGCCTTCCCCGGCACCGGCGGGTTCTTCTTCGGCCCGGCGACGGTGACGTCACCGCTCTGGGCGCCGCCGAGCGTCACCTTGCCGGTCGGGGTCATGATGTCGGCCGGCAGGGCCAGGTCGGTGGGGTTGCTGGCGGCGGCCGTGACCACGGTGTAGGTCACGGTGACCGTGTCGCCGACCTTGGGACTGGTCTTGTCCACCGACACGTTCGCGGTGGTGGTGCCGTCGATCGGCGGGATGCCGGCGATGTCCGGCGGGATGCAGTGCGTGGCGAAGTCCACGTTCGTGCCGGCGGCGCCGGCCGGACAGGCCAGCGCGCTGCCCGCGGTGACCGCGAGGGCGGTCGCCCCGAGCAGTGACGCCCAGCGCCACCGTCGGGCTCTTCGGGGTGTCGGACCCATGGGCCCCCTCCTGAGGGTTGCGGGCGCAGCGGCTCGTCTGCGCCGACAGGGGGCATTGATGTGGAGCCGGGGTGAGAAGTCAATGGAGATGCCGCAGAAATCTGACGGATCATCAGTTTCTGCGGCATCAGGGGTGGTATGGCACGATCCGGAACGGATCGCTCAGCCGGGGGTCAGCTGAAGACGAACGGGCCGGGTGACTGCTTGGCCGAGGCGGTACAGGTCACGGTGATGCCGAAGATGACCATCTTGAGCGAGCCGCCGTACGCCTCCAGGCTGTCACCGGAGGCCACGGTGCCGCTGAGCGGGCCGACGGTGACCGAAGCGCCGCTCGCCATGGCCGGGTTCTTCGTCCCGCTGAAGACGGTGGTGCCGCCGCTCGCCTTGACCATGGTGAGCGTGGAGGCGATCGAGTCCTGGGCCACCGCGACCGGCGTCTTGATCGCGGTGGAGGTGAGGGTGAGGGTGGCCGAGCCGCCGTTCTGGGTGGCGGTGAGCGTGGCCGCGCCACCGCCGAAGATGCCGCAGCTCGCGGTGATGGTCGCCGACTGGGGAGTGACGGCGGTCGCGGTGGGCGCGAAGGCGAGTCCGGTGACCGCGAGGGCCCCGGCCGCCAGTGCCGCACCTGTTGCCGTGCGCTTGCCTCTCATGGGGATCCGCTTCCCTTTCGTGTGGGGAGTGCCGTGGGGACGGCCGACGGACGAGAGGCCTCGGCAGGCGGGTGCGGGCACGCTGCACGGGGGTGCGGATCTGACGGTCCGTCGGATGGTACGGGCCCATTGACCCGCGCCCGGACGCCCGCAACAAGGCTGAATTCCAGCCGACCTGCTGTTCGGTCGGCGGCTTCCGCGCGGAGGGGGTCAGCCGGCGGAGACGGTGACCCACACGGTGCCGTCAGGGGAGGCCAGCAGCACCGGCGTCCCGGCACCGCCCAGGTCGGCGACAGCGGCCAGGTCCTCCGCCGGCACGGCCTCCGCCTCGCTCACCACGGCCGCCGCCTCCAGGGACGCGGCCCCCGACGCCACGGCCATGGCGACCGCCGTCCGCAAGGCGCTCAGCTTCAGCGAGGGGAGCCCCACCGACCCGGCGACGTACGTCCGCCCGGTGTCGTCCCGTACGGCCGCCCCCTCGGGCACACCGTTGCGGGCCCGCGCGGAACGGGCCAGGGTGACGATCTTGCGGTCCTCGGGATCAAGCGCGTTGCTCTCGGTCATGCCCCGAGCATACGAAGCCCGGAAGGGCCGCCCGGCACGGGTGCGCTCACGGGCGGTCGAGCCGCAGCCGCTCGGCCCGGGGCAGACCGGCCACCACCAGGTCGTACGAGTCCTCGATCAGCTCCCGGACCAGCCGGTCCGGGAGCCCACCGTCGACCGTCACGGTGTTCCAGTGCCGTTTGTTCATGTGCCAGCCGGGGACGATCAGCCCCTCGTGCTCGCCGCGCAGCCGGATCGCGTCCTCCGGGTCGCACTTGAGGTTGACCGTGAGGGGCCGCGCGTCCAGGTGGGTCAGGGCGAACATCCTGCCCAGCACCTTGAAGACCGAGGTCTGCGGGCCGAACGGGAAGTCCTCCACCGCCGCGTTGAAGGACAGGCAGAAGGCGCGCAGCTCCCCGGGCGTCACTCGGCCGTCTCCTCCTCGACGACGGGCACGGGCACCGGCTCCACCAGCACCGTCACGATCTTGTTCCGGCGGCCGGCCGCGGCCTCCGCCGTCAGCCGCAGGCTGCGCCCGTCGGGCAGTTCGACCCCGGCGGAGGCCCCGGCGATGGGCACCCGGCCGAGCGCCTTGGCGAGCAGCCCGCCGACGGTCTCCACGTCCTCGTCGTCGTACTCCTCCAGGCCGTACAGCTCGCCGAGGTCGGTGATGTCCAGGCGGGCGGTGACCCGGAAGCGGTCGTCGCCGAGGTCCTCCACGGGCGGGATTTCCCGGTCGTACTCGTCGGTGATCTCGCCGACGATCTCCTCCAGGATGTCCTCGATGGTGACGATCCCGGCGGTGCCGCCGTACTCGTCGATGACGACGGCGACGTGGTTGCGTTCCTTCTGCATCTCGCGCAGCAGGTCGCCGGCGTTCTTGGTGTCGGGCACGAACACGGCCGGGCGCATCGCCGTGGACACCAGGTCGCCCTCCGCGTCCCGGCTGATGTGCGTCTTGCGGACCAGGTCCTTGAGGTACACGATCCCGACGATGTCGTCCTCGCTCTCGCCGGTGACCGGGATGCGGGAGAAACCGGAGCGCAGCGCGAGGGTGAGGGCCTGCCGGATGGTCTTGAAGCGCTCGATGGTGACCAGGTCGGTCCGCGGCACCATGACCTCGCGCACCAGCGTGTCGCCCAGCTCGAAGACCGAGTGCACCATCCGGCGCTCGTCGTCCTCGATCAGCGACTCCTTCTCGGCGAGGTCGACCAGCGCCCGCAGCTCCGCCTCGGAGGCGAAGGGCCCGCGTCTGAAGCCCTTGCCGGGGGTGAGCGCGTTGCCGATGAGGATCAGCAGGGAGGGGATGGGGCCCATGATCCGGGCCAGCGGCAGCAGCACGTAGGCCGCCGCGGTCGCGGTGTTGACCGGGTGCTGGCGGCCGATCGTGCGCGGGGAGACCCCCACGGCGACGTAGGACACGAGGACCATGACCCCGATGGCGACCAGCAGCGCCTGCCAGGTGGCGGCGAACTCCTGGAGGCAGGCGTACGTCACCAGGGCCGCGGCGGCCATCTCGCAGGCCACGCGGACCAGCAGGGCCACGTTCAGATAGCGGGTGGGGTCGGAGGCGAGCTGGGCGAGCCGGGCGCTGCCCCGCCGGCCGGACTTCACGGCCTCCTCGGCGCGGAAGCTGGAGACGCGGGCGAGGCCCGCCTCCGCGCAGGCGGCGAGCCAGGCGACGACGACCAGCGCGATCGCGCCGATCACGATCTGCGGAGACATACGGCCCGCTTACGAGACGGTCGGTGCCGGGGACGGCCCGGTCAGACCGTGCTCGGCCCGCCATCCGTCCACGATGGCGGCCTGGAGCCCGAACATCTCCGCCTTCTCGTCGGGCTCCTCGTGGTCGTACCCGAGCAGGTGCAGCACGCCATGGACGGTGAGCAGCTGGAGCTCCTCGTCCATGGAGTGCCGCGTCGGGGCTTCCGCCCCCTGCTTCGCGGCGACCTCCGGGCACAGCACGATGTCGCCGAGCAGCCCCTGCGGCGGCTCGTCGTCGTCCTTGGACGGCGGGCGCAGCTCGTCCATCGGGAACGACATGACATCGGTGGGGCCCGGCAGGTCCATCCACTGGATGTGCAGCTGCTCCATGGCGTCGGCGTCCACGACGATCACCGAGAGCTCGGAGAGCGGGTGGATGCGCATCCGCGCGAGCGCGTAGCGGGCGATGTCGAGGATCGCCTGCTCGTCTACCTCGGTGCCGGACTCGTTGTTGACGTCGATCGACATGGTCGTGCTGGTCTACTTCCCCTTGGTGCCCTTGGCGCCGGACTTGCCACGGACGCCCTTGGGGGCGCCGTTCTCGGTGCCGTACTTGCTGTCGTACTTCTCGTACGCGTCGACGATACGGCCCACCAGCTTGTGCCGTACGACATCGTGGGAGGACAGCCGGGAGAAGTGGACGTCCTCGACGCCCTCCAGGATCTCCTGCACCTGCCTGAGGCCCGACTTCTGCCCGTTCGGCAGGTCGACCTGCGTCACGTCACCCGTGATCACGATCTTCGAGTCGAAGCCGAGGCGGGTGAGGAACATCTTCATCTGCTCGGGGCTCGTGTTCTGGGCCTCGTCCAGGATGATGAAGGCGTCGTTGAGCGTGCGACCGCGCATGTAGGCGAGCGGCGCGACCTCGATCGTCCCGGCCGCCATCAGCCGCGGGATCGAGTCCGGGTCGATCATGTCGTGCAGCGCGTCGTACAGCGGGCGCAGGTACGGGTCGATCTTCTCGTAGAGCGTGCCGGGCAGGAAGCCGAGCCGCTCGCCCGCCTCCACCGCCGGACGGGTCAGGATGATCCGGTTGACCTGCTTGGACTGGAGGGCCTGCACGGCCTTGGCCATGGCCAGGTAGGTCTTGCCGGTACCGGCGGGGCCGATGCCGAAGACGATCGTGTGCTTGTCGATCGCGTCGACGTACCGCTTCTGGTTGAGGGTCTTCGGGCGGATCGTACGGCCACGCGAGGACAGGATGTTCTGCGTCAGTACCTCGGCCGGGGTCTCCAGGCCGTCGCTCGTCCCTGCCTCGCTCGCCTTCAGCATGGCGATCGAGCGTTCCACTGCGTCCTCCGTCATCGGCTGCCCGGTGCGGAGCACCAGCATCATCTCTTCGAACACGCGCGAGATGAGGGCGACGTCGACCGGGTCGCCGACCGCGCTGATCTCATTGCCCCGGACGTGGATGTCGGCCGCCGGGAAGGCCCTCTCGATCACGCGCAGGAGGGAGTCGCCGGAACCCAGCACGGTCACCATGGGGTGCTGGGCGGGGACGGTGAACTGCGCTCTCGCCTGCTCCTGCGCGGGGGTATGAGCTGTGGGTGTCTGTGTCATGGGCCGGCTCTTAAGGCCTGCGCTTCCTCCTCGTCACGGCCGCGTAGCTGAGGGCGGCCTCGCACTGTCCAGGGTACGACGGGGGGCTGACAACACCGTAGGGCTTTTCATACGACCGTTTCCCGACGGGGTCCGGAAGGCGGAGCCCCCTGGTGCGTCAGCCGGACCGGCGGAACCCGATGGTCGGCACGGCCCGCCGCAACGGCCACGGCCGGTCCAGTTCCTCCGGCACCAGGCCCTCAAGGAACTCGTACCGCCGAAGCGCCGCGTGCGACTGCCCCGGCAGGGACTGCACGCGCCGCCACCACGCCCCGATCTCCGACCACCCCGGCGCCGACAGCGACCCGCCGAACTCCTGCACCGACAGCGCGGCCGTGAGCCCGGCGAAGGCCAGCCGGTCGGCCAGCGGCCACCCCGCCAGGGACCCGGTCACGAACCCGGCGACGAACACGTCCCCCGCCCCGGTCGGATCCAGCGCCTCCACCTCGATCGCCGGCACCTCCGCCGTCTCCCCGGTCCGCCGGTCCACCGCGTAGGCGCCGTCGGAGCCCAGCGTGACCACGGCGACCGGCACGTACGCGGTCAGGGCGTGCGCGGCGAGCCGCGGACAGTCGGTGCCGGTGTACCGCTTGGCCTCCTCCGCGTTGGGCAGGAAGGCCTCGCAGTGCTCCAGGTCGGCCAGCCCGGACAGGTCCCACGCGCCCGTCTCGTCCCAGCCGACGTCGGCGAAGATGCGGGTGCCCGCGCGGGCGGCCTGCGCGATCCAGGGCGCGCTGCGGCCGGGCGTGAGGGAGGCTACGGCGGCCCGCGCCCGGGGCGGCGGGGCGGTGGCGCCCTCCTGGAGGAGCGCGGCCTGTTCCGGCGGTTCGTGCCCGTGCGAGACCATGGTCCGCTCGCCCTCGTAGGCCATGGAGACGGTCACCGGCGAGTGCCAGCCGGGCACGGTCCGCGAGGCGGACAGGTCGATGCCCTCGCCCTGCTCCAGCGCGTCCCAGCAGTACTCGCCGTAGTGGTCGTCGCCGAAGGCCGCCGCGAGGGAGGTCCGCAGGCCGAGCCGGGCCAGGGCGGCGGCCATGTTGGCGACCCCGCCGGGGCTGGAGCCCATGCCCCGGGCCCAGGACTCGGTGCCGCGCACCGGCGCTGAGTCCAGGCCGGTGAAGACGATGTCGAGGAAGACCGTGCCGGTGAGGTGGACGTCCCAGGGCGGGTCACCGGGGGCGCGCAGCGCGGCCAGCGGATCGACCTGGATCTGGCAGCGCGCTGCCTGGGTGAGGTGTTCCGGTTCCTCTCCGGTGAAGATGTGCGACGGCGTCACGGTGCGCTCCCTGGCGTGGTGCGGTTCTGGCCAGTGTGCACCAGGTCACGCACCGGGATGCCGTGCGGCGCCGGGTCACCAGCGGGGCATCGCCGGTGTCCGCCAGTCCGGTTCGGCCGTGCGCATCGCCGCCGCGTCGTCGCGGTCGCGCAGCGAGCCGTCGTCCTCGGCCCACCTCCGGTGCAGCCGGGCCAGTTCGTCCCGGTCCAGTTCGACACCGAGGCCCGGCGCGTCGGACACCGCGACCCGGCCGCCGTCGAAGGCGATCCGTTCGGTGAGGACGTCCTCGGACTGCCAGGGGTAGTGGGAGTCGCAGGCGTGGTGCAGGTTGGGGACCGTGGCCGCCACCTGGGTCATCGCGGCGAGGCTGATACCGAGATGGGTGTTGGAGTGCATGGACACCCCGACCCCGAAGGCGGCGCAGATCGCGGCGAGGTGCTGGGTGTTGCGCAGTCCGCCCCAGTAGTGGTGGTCGGAGAGGACGACCTGCACGGCACCCTGCGTGAACGCCTCCTCGATCTCGCCGAAGGTGGTGACGCACATGTTGGTGGCGAGCGGCACGTCCGTGCCGCTCGCCACCCGGGCCATGCCGGGCGTGCCCAGCGTCGGGTCCTCCAGGTACTCCAGCACGTCGCCGAGTTCCTTCGCGACCTTCAGCGAAGTCTCCACCGACCAGGCGCCGTTGGGGTCGAGCCGCAGCGGGTGTCCGGGGAAGGCCGCGGCGAGGGCGCGGACGGCGGCGATCTCCTCGTCGGGCGGGAACACCCCACCCTTGAGCTTGAACGAGCCGAAGCCGTACCGCTCCCGGAGCCGGCGCGCCTGTTCCACCACACCGGCCGGGTCGAGCGCGGCACCCCACTCGTCCGGCTCGGCGGGGACCCCCGCCGGGTGCCGGTCCCACTTGTAGAAGAGGTAGGCGCTGTACTCGACCGCGTCCCGCACCTTGCCGCCGAGCAGCGCGTGCACGGGCAGGCCGAGCGCCTTGCCCTGGGCGTCGAGGCAGGCGACCTCGAAGGCGGACAGCACGGACAGCCGCAGTTTGTCGGCGGTCTGCACCCCGCGCAGCCCGCCCGCGTCCGTCTGGCCCTCGACCCGGGAGGCGTCCACGGCGAGGTCGATCCCGAACAGGCCGTTCACGTCCATGACCGACCGTCCGGGGAGCCGGTCGGCCAGCGGCCGGGCCAGCTCCAGGTACTTGGTGTCGCCGTAGGTCTCGCCGAGCCCGGTGGTCCCGTCGACGGTGACGATCTCCACGATCAGCCGGGGGGTGTACGGCTGGTGCACGCCCTGGGTGTTGAGCAGCGGCGGGTCGGCGACCAGGATCGGCGTCAGCCGCACCTCGGCGATGGTCAGGTCACGGGTCACGGGCGGGCTCCTACGGGGTCGGATCCGGCGGCGAGGAAGTCTCCAGACCGGCGAGGCCGGTGGGCGAGGGGTCGACCATCTTCCCTTGTGAATGACATCCACATATGAGAACAGAGGCTAGACACTCCTACCCTCGCGCACCACCCCCAAACGCAACCGTGGTCCGGATCACACCCACCGGGCTTCTTCCGGAACCGCGTGCTTGATACAACTTGCTCGCGCGTTCCTGTCCGTCGACGGCCGCAGCCCATCCCCCTTCTTCCGAGCCGCACTTCTCGCCTGCCCTGGGAACGCCCGTGTCCGCCCCCCGCACCCTGCCCTGGCCCCTCGTCGCCCTGTTCGCGGCCGGGTACCTCGCCCCCTACCTGCTGCCCACCACCGTCGGCAGACTCGACAGCGGACTCCCGCTCAGCGCGACCCAGGCGGGGGCCATCGGCAGTGCCCTGCTGCTGAGTTCGGCGACCGCCGGCTTCCTGCTGGCCTCCCGGGTCGACCGGACCGGCCCCCGCCTCCTCGCCCGCGCCGGCCTCGCGCTCGCCGCCCTCGGCTACGGCGGCGCCGCCCTCACCGGCGCCGTACCGGCCGTCGTCGCGGGCGCGGTCGTCGGCGGCCTGGGCTCCGGCACGGTCACGGCGGTGGCCGCGAGCGGCATCGCCGGGCAGCGTGACCCGCACCGGGTCACCACCCTCGGCCTGCTCGGCGTCTCCGCCCTCGCGGGCGCCCTGTACCTGACGATCCCTCACCTGGGCCCCGGCCACGGCCTCCCGTTCGCCGCCCTCGCGCTGGCCGCGCTCGCCGTCTGGCCGCTCACCGGCCGCCTGTCCGGTCGCACCGCCCCGGCCCGCACGGCCGTCGGGTACGACCGCCTCCCCCACCCGCGCGCCGGCCTGCTGCTGGCCGCCGCGATGCCCTGCTGGTCCCTCGCCCAGAACGCCCTGTGGGGCGTCAGCGGCCGGATCGGCCTCGACCAGGCCCACCTCACCGAGGTCACCGTCGGCGCGGTCTTCGCGGTCGCGCTCGGCGCCGGGCTCCTCGGCGTGGTGGGCGCGGGCGCGCTCGGCCCGCGGCTGGGCCGGGCCCTGCCCATCGGCGCCGGCAGCGCCCTCATCGCGGGGTGCGTCGCGCTCAGCGCGGCGGCCACGGACCTGCTCGCGTTCGCGGCGGGCGAGATCGCCTGGAACCTGCTCTACCCGGTCGTGCTGTCCTACGTCATCGCCCTGGCCGCGTCCCTGGACCCGCGGGGCCGCTGGACGGTCCTGGTCGGCTCGGCGTCCTCGCTGGGCACGGCGGCCGGGCCGCTCGCGGGCAGTGTGCTGGCGGCCGGGGCGGGCTTCCCGGCGATGGGGCGGGTGCTCGGCGCCGGGCTGCTGCTGATCGCCGTACCGATGACGGCGGTGGCGCTGCGCACGGGCAGGCGCTCCCTGCCGGCCGCCGACATCCCGGTCGTCGAAGTCCCGGTAGCCGAAGTCCCGGTCCTCGGAATCCCGGTCGTCGAGGTCCCGGTGGAGACGCCCGCCGTGCCCGCTCAGGGTGCCTACGAGACGGCGTCCCCGAACTCGTACGCGTCGACCTCGGCGAGATAGCGGGCCCTGCGCTCCTCGTCGTCCTCCAGGAAGGAGGCGAGGAACGAGTTGCGGGCCAGCTCGCGCAGCCGGTCCCGCGACAGCCCCAGGGCCTCGTGCACGGCCGCGACGTTGTCGCCCGCGTACCCGCCGAAGTACGCGGGGTCGTCGGAGTTGACCGTGCACAGCAGGCCCGCGTCGAGCATGGCGGGCAGGGGATGGTCGGCGAGGGTGTCGACGGTCCGGAGCCGGACGTTGGACAGCGGGCACAGCGTGAGCGGAATCCGCTCCCGCACCAGCCGCTCGACCAGCGCGGGGTCCTCCATGCAGCGCAGGCCGTGGTCGACGCGCTCCACGCCGAGCACGTCCAGCGCCTCGGTGATGTACTCCGGCGGCCCCTCCTCGCCGGCGTGCGCGACCCGGCGCAGCCCGAGCGCGGCGGCGGCCTCGTACACCTCCCGGAACTTCACCGGAGGGTGCCCGACCTCGGCGGAGTCCAGGCCGACCCCGGTGATCCGGTCCAGGTACGGCTCCGCGGCCTGAAGGGTGGCCAGCGCCGACTCGGCGGACTCGTCCCGCAGGAAGCACATGATCAGCCGGGTGGAGACACCGTGGTCGGCCTCGCTGCTGCCGAGCGCCCGCCACAGCCCCTCCACGACCGTGCCCATGGCCACGCCCCGGGCCAGGTGGGCCTGCGGGTCGAAGAAGACCTCCGCGTGCCGCACGCCCTGCGCGGCGGCCCGCGCGAGGTAGGCGTTCGCCAGGTCGGCGAAGTCCTGCTCGGTGCGCAGGACGGCCATCAGCTCGTAGTAGAGGTCCAGGAAGGACTGGAGGTCCTCGAACCGGTAGGCCTCGCGGAGGGCGTCGGTGTCCGTGTACGGGAGGGTCACGCCGTTGCGGGCCGCCAGCTCGAAGGCCAGCTCCGGCTCCAGCGTGCCTTCGATGTGGAGGTGCAGTTCTGCTTTCGGGAGGGGCATCAAAGCATCGTACGGGTGTTTTACCGCCGTTTCGGAACCGGCACCCGCAGCAGGTCGTAGGCCACGGTCAGCTCCCCCGCGAACCCGGCCGCCCGCGCCTGCCGCTCGAACTCCCCCGGGTCGGTGTAGCGCTGGCTGAAGTGGGTGAGCACGAGGTGCCGCACCCCGGCGTCCCGGGCCACGGCGGCGGCCTGCCCGGCCGTCAGATGCCCGTGTTCGATGGCGAGTTCCACGTCCTCGTCGAGGAAGGTGGACTCGATGACGAGCAGGTCGCAGCCCTCCGCGAGCGCGTGCACGCCGTCGCAGAGCCGGGTGTCCATGACGAACGCGAACCGCTGCCCGCGCCGCACCTCGCTGACGTCCTCCAGCGTCACGTCCCCGAGCCGGCCCTCGCGCTGGAGACGGCCCACGTCGGGGCCCCTGACACCGTGCGCGGCGAGCCGGTCGGGCAGCATGCGGCGGCCGTCGGGCTCGATCAGGCGGTAGCCGTAGGACTCGACCGGGTGCGAGAGCCTGCGGGCCTCCAGGGTGTACGACCGGGTCACCGCGAGGATGCCGTCGGCGGCGACCGGGGCCTCGGTGAGGCCGACGGTCTCACGGTAGGCGGTCGCGTAGCGCAGCCGGTCGAAGAAGCGCTGCCCCGAGCGCGGGTAGTGCGCGGTGACCTCGTGCGGCACCTGGTCGAGGTTGATCCGCTGGATGACCCCGGCGAGGCCGAGGGAGTGGTCACCGTGGAAGTGCGTGACGCAGATCCGGTTCAGGTCGTGGGCGGCCACCCCGGCGCGCAGCATCTGCCGCTGCGTGCCCTCGCCGGGGTCGAACAGGAGGCCCTCGCCGTCCCACCGCAGCAGGTAGCCGTTGTGGTTGCGGTGCCGGGTCGGGACCTGGCTGGCGGTGCCGAGGACCACCAGTTCACGGACGGACACGGCTGCCTATCCGGGCGGCCACTGGAGGCCACGGCCGCCGAGGACGTGGGCGTGGGCGTGCCAGACGGTCTGGCCGGCGCCGCTGCCCGTGTTGAAGACGAGGCGGTAGCTGTCGAGCTTCTCCTCGTCGGCGACGGCCTTGCTCTCGGCGAGCACGTCGGCCGCGATCCGCGGGGCGCCCGCGGCGAGCTCGGCCGCGTTCTCGTAGTGGGCCTTGGGGATCACCAGGATGTGGGTCGGAGCCTGCGGGTTTATGTCCCGGAAGGCTACGGTCGTCTCGGTCTCGCGGACGATCGTCGCCGGGATCTCGCCCGCGACGATCTTGCAGAACAGGCAGTCGTTCTGCGGCTCTCCGGCCATGGGTGTGCCTCCTGTGATCAATACGGTGGGCATCGTAGTCGGTCAGGTGGGCATGCCCGGCGGTGTTTTCGCGGGACTGCTCTCCAGCGCCTCCAGCGCGAGCCTGATCGCCTCGTCCAGTTGGGCATCGCGGCCCGCCGCCCAGTCCTGGGGCCTCTGGACGACCTCCACGTCCGGGTCCACCCCGTGGTTCTCCACGTCCCAGCCCACGCCCTCCAGCCACATCGCGTACTTCGGCTGGGTGACCAGGGTGCCGTCGAGCAGGTGGTAGCGGCTGTCGATGCCGATGACGCCGCCCCAGGTGCGGGTGCCGACGACCGGGCCGATGCCCAGGGCCCTGATCGCCGCGTTGACGATGTCGCCGTCGGAGCCGGAGAACTCGTTGGCGACGGCGACGACCGGGCCGCGCGGGGCGTCCAGCGGATAGCTGGTGGGGCGCATGCCGCGCGGGAGGTCCCAGCCGATGATGCGGCGGGCCAGCTTCTCGACCACGAGCTGGGAGGTGTGGCCGCCCCGGTTCTCGCGGACGTCGACCACGAGGCCTTCGCGGGCCACCTCGACGCGCAGGTCGCGGTGGATCTGGGCCCAGCCGGGGGCCTGCATGTCCGGGACGTGGAGGTAGCCGAGCCGGCCCGCGGAGGCCGCGTGGACATGGGCGCGGCGATCGGCGACCCAGGCGTGGTAGCGCAGGGGCTCCTCGTCGGCGATGGGGACGACGACCGTGTGCCGGGGTTCGCCGCCGCCGGCCGGGGAGACGGTCAGCTCCACCGGGTGGCCGGCCGTGCCGACGAGCAGCGGGCCCGGACCCGCCACCGGGTCGACCTGGTGGCCGGCGACCGCGATGATCGCGTCACCGGGACGGACCGCGGCGCCGGGCGCGGCGAGCGGGGAGCGGGCCTCCGGGTCGGAGGTCTCCGACGGCAGGATGCGGTCGATGCGCCAGCTGCCGTCCTCGTGGCGGGAGATGTCCGCGCCCAGCAGGCCGTGCCGGGCGCGGCGGCCGGAACCGCCGCGCGGGATGACGTAGGCGTGCGAGGTGCCCAGTTCGCCGTGCACCTCCCAGAGCAGGTCGACCAGGTCGCTGTGGGTGGCGAGGCGGGCCAGGAGCGGGCGGTAGCGGGCGAGGACGCCGTTCCAGTCGGTGCCGCCGAGGTCGGGGCGCCAGAAGTGGTCGCGCATCAGGCGGCCGGTCTCGTCGTACATCTGCCGCCACTCGGCGGCCGGGTCGACGGTCTGCCGGACCCGGGCGAGGTCGACGGTGACGCTGGTGTCGCCGTCGTCGTCGGTGCCGGTTCGGCGGTCGCTCGGTACGACCCGGAGCCGGCCGTCGGCCCACAGCAGGACGCGTTTGCCGTCGCCGCTGACCTCGAAGTGGTCGGCGTCGGAGGCGAGGTGCTCCAGGCGGCGCTGGGCGAGGTCGTAGCGCTCCAGCTCGGTGTGCGGGTCGGGGTCCTCGGGGTGGGCGCGGGAGGCGCCGAGGACACCCTGCACGGGGTGGCGCAGCCAGAGGACGCCGTCCTTGGCGGCCCGGAGCGTGGAGTAGCGGCCGGCCTCGACCGGGAAGGGGACGATGCGGTCGGCCAGGCCCTCCAGGTCGATGCGGGTGGTCGGTGTGCCCTCGCCGTCGGGGGTCTCGTCCTTGTCGGAGGTCTCGAAGGGGCGTCCGTGGCGCTGCGGGCCGAACGGCGAGGGGGTGGTGGCGGCCAGCGTGATCAGGTGCGGGCGGGCGCCGACCACGAACGCGAGGTCGAAGACGTGCTCGTCGTAGACCGGGTCGAAGGCGCGGTTGGAGAGGAACGCGAGGTGTTTGCCGTCCAGCGTGAAGGCGGGCGCGTAGTCCTGGAAGCGCAGCGGGGTCGCCTCGGTCACCGACAGGTCGGTGGTGTGGGCGACGCGCAGCTGGGACAGCGGCCGGGGGCCGGGGTGGGACCAGGCGAGCCAGGCGGAGTCGGGGGAGAAGGCGAGGCCGGAGACCTCGCCGTCGTCGCTGCGGTCGACCTCGCGGACCTCGCCGGTCTCCCGTTCGACCATCAGCAGTCTGCCGTCGTGCGCGGCCACGGCGGCCCGGCTGCCGTCGGGTGCCATGGCCAGCTCCAGGACCCGGCCGAGCTGTCCGGCGGCGAGCCGGCGCGGCGGGGCGCCGGGCACGGTGCCGGTCGCGGGCGCGAACTCCAGGGCGTCGTCGCCCTCGGCGTCCGTCACCCACACCACCCACTCCTCGCCGTCGGCGCGGAAGACGCGCGGCGTCCGGGCGCGCACGCCGGGGGTGGCGGCCAGGGCGCGGGCCGGGCCGGAGCGGTGGGTGACCCAGTGGATGCCGCCGCGCACGCAGACGGCGCTGCCGCGCGCGGTGTGGTCGGGGGCCGCCTCGCCGAACCAGCGGGAGGCGTTGACGGGGTACGGCCGCAGGTCGACGCGGGGTCCGCCGAGCCGTACGTCCAGCCGGCGCGGCTCGGCGCCCTCCAGGTCGTCCAGCAGCCAGAGTTCGCCGGCCGAGCTGTAGACGACGCGGGTGCCGTCACCGGCCGCGTGGCGGGCGTAGAAGCTGTCGAGCGGTGTGTGCCGGCGCAGGTCGGAGCCGTCGGCGAGGGAGGAGTAGAGCGCGCCGGTGCCCTCGTGGTCGGAGAGGAAGGCGATGCGGTCTCCGGCCCACACCGGGCACTCGATGTTCCCGTCGAGGTCCTCGTGCAGCCGGACGAACTCGCCGCTGCCGTCCCGGTCGATCCACAACTTGCCCGCCGTGCCGCCCCGGTAGCGCTTCCAGTGCGCGGCCTCACGGCCCATCGGCGCGGACAGCAGCACGGTGGCCGGGCCGAGGGCCACATCGCCGACGGGGCCGTACGGCAGGGTCTCGGCGGGGCCGCCGTCCAGCGGGACGGCGTGCGCCCAGGTGTGCCGGAAGCTGTGCCGGCCCTGCGCGCCGAGCGCGAGCACCCGCCCGTCCGGGGTCCAGCCGCGCACCTCGGTACGGCCGTTGCCCCAGTACGTCAGCCGCTCGGCGGGACCCCCGTCGACCGGGGCGACATGCACCTCGGGGGCGCCGTCCCGGGTGGAGGTCCAGGCGAGGTGCCGGCCGTCCGGCGATATCCGGGGCCGGGTCACCGGCATGTTGTCGGCACTGACCCGCCAGGCCCGGCCGCCGTCGACCGGCGCGAGCCAGACGTCGTCCTCGGCGACGAAGGTCACCAAGTCGCCGTGCGGATGGGGGAATCGGAGATAGGCGGAGTCTGCCGTGGTTCCCGTCGAAGCACCCTGAGTCACGCCGTCACTCTACGCAGCGACGGGTGCGCCCGCTCCCGGTTTCGGATCACTTGCCCGGCACGGGCCAGACGGTACGGGTGACGGTGACGGTCACGGTCGGCCGTCCTCCGGTGGGCGGCCGGTACGTCGGCACGGGCGGGGCGGAGCAGTTGCCGAGCCCGTTGACGCGGAACACCTGTCTGCCGTCGACCTTGGCGGTCAGGTCCCCGCGCACACAGGCACCGTCGACGGCCCTGGTCACCAGCCCGGTGACGACGATCTTCCGCCGGTCGTCCGTCTCGCCCTGGCAGTCGACGGAGACGACGGTGGTCTCGCTCGGCGCGGGCGAGCCGCCGCGGGCGCCGCCGTCATCGCGGTAACCGCCGGTGCACGTGAGCCAGCCGACGTTCACGTGCCGGTGCTCCAGCGCCGCGGTCGCGGTCTGATCGGTGGTGTAGGCGACGGTCGCCGACCCGAGCCCTCCACCGGGCTGACAGGCCACGACAGCCCCGCCGCCCACCACGACGAGTCCCGCCACGGCCACCACTCGCGCCCGACGCCGTATCCACCTCGAATCCCCCATACAGGGCAGCGTGCCACCGGCCCCCACCGCGGGGAAGCCCGGATACGGCCACTCACCCGTTCGGGGGGCCGGCCGTCTACGCCGGCCGCATGCGCAGTCATCACAGGCTCAGGCGGCTCGTGGTGGCGGACGGCACCGTCTACCGGTGGACCGTCCGGCACAAGCACGCGGACCGCGACGCCTGCCGGGAGGTGCTCTCGCTGTACCGGGACGGTGTCCCCACCCGGATCGTCTTCCGGGCCGGCGAGGTCGGCTCCGGCCGCTATGTCTCCGACGGCTACTGGTACGCGGGCTGCGTCCTGGACGGCCGCGGCAACCTGCTCAACCTGCGCGAACCCCGCGTCGTCCGGGCCGTCGTCGACGAAGTGGAGCGGCGAGGGCTGCTGGCGGGGCGCGGCGAGGTGGACGGCTGGGAGCTGTTCCGCCCGGTCGTCGAGGTCGTGGACGCCGTCGAAGGCGCCCGGGCCGCCACGGCGGCGGACGTCAGCCGCGCAGCAGCAGCCACTCCTGGAGTTCGACCAGGTTGCCCTCCGGGTCCTTGAGGTGGGCCACGCGCATCCGGTCGGTCATGGGGGCCGGCCCGTGCAGCAGGGCCGCGCCCCGGGCGGTGATCTCCGCGCAGTAGGCGTCGAGGTCGTCGACGCGCAGGACGACCAGGGACCGGTGGCCGGTGGCGGTGTCGCCCAGCTCGGCCAGGAGCCCGGCCATCATCGCGCGGTCCTGGAGCGCGATCCCGGCGGAACCGGCGTGCGGGCTGAACTTCTCGTACGGCCCCTCCGCCGCGCCGGACTGCGGCCTGAGGCCGAGGACGTCGGCGTAGAAGCGGTAGCAGGCGGCGAAGTCGGTGACCAGGAGCCGGACTTGGGCGAGTTCCACGGTGTCCCCAGGGCGTCAGGACCAGCGGCCGGTGCGGCCCAGCAGCAGGGCCGCGGCGGCGGTGCCGGCGGTGGAGGTGCGCAGGACGGTGGGGCCGAGGACACAGGCCTTCGCGCCCGCCTCCTCGAAGAGCGCCAACTCGTCCCGTGACACACCGCCTTCGGGACCCACGACCAGGACGATCTCGCCCTGGGCGGGGAGTTCGGCGGTGGCCAGGGGCTCGCTGACGTGGTCGAAGTCGGAGTGGAGCACGGCGGCGAAGTCCGCCGCGCCGAGCAGCGCGGCGACCTGCTTGGTGGCGGCCAGGTCCGCGACCTCCGGGAAGCGCAGCCGGCGGGACTGCTTGCCGGCCTCCCGCGCGGTGGCACGCCACTTGGCGAGCGCCTTCGCCCCCCGCTCGCCCTTCCACTGGGTGATGCAGCGCGCGGCCTGCCAGGGCACGATCGCGTCGACGCCGGTCTCCGTCATCGTCTCCACGGCCAGCTCGCCGCGGTCGCCCTTGGGCAGGGCCTGGACGACGGTGATACGGGGGCTGGGCTCGGGCTCCACCGGGAACTCGAACGGCTCGACCACCAGGTGGTCCTTCCCCGACACGCTGACGACGACCCCGGCCGCGCCCCGGCCCCTGCCGTCGGTGAGCACCACGTTCTCGCCCGGCTGCAACCGCCGTACGGAGACCGCGTGCCGTCCTTCCGGACCCTGGACGTCGACGACCGAGCCGGGGCCCACGCCCTCCAGCGAGTCGACGACGAACACCGGCGCGGTCATCGGGGACCACCCCCGGCCGACAACGCTGTCCGGGCCTCGGCGAGTTCGGCCGCCAGCACCTCCACCAGCCGGCCCGCGGGCAGTTCCCGGGCCATCCGGTGTCCCTGCCCGGCCCACATCGCCATGCCCTGCGCGTCCTCGGCCTTGGCGGCGGCCTTGCGCAGCGGCGCGGTGAGGTGGTTGACCTCGGGGTAGGCGGCGGGGGCGTACCGGCCGTGCTCGCGCAGGAAGCGGTTGACCAGCGCGCGGGCCGGGCGGCCGGTGAAGGCACGGGTCAGCTCGGTGCGCGGGAACAGCGGGTCGGTCAGCGCCCGCTTGTGCAGGGGGTGCGCGCCGGACTCGTGGGCGGCGACGAACGCGGTGCCCAGCTGGGCCGCGCCGGCGCCCGCCGCGAGGGCCGCGGCGATCTGGCCGCCGCGCATGATGCCGCCGGCGGCGACGACCGGGATGCGCACGGCCTCCCGGACCTGCGCCACCAGCGACAGCAGGCCGATGCCGGCGCCGTCGTTCTCCGGGAGGTCACGGTGGGTGCCCTGGTGTCCGCCGGCCTCCACGCCCTGCGCGATCACCGCGTCGGCCCCGGCCCGCTCGACCGCGCGTGCCTCCTCCGCGGTGGTGGCGGTGACCAGGGTGAAGGTGCCGACGCGGTGGAGCTTGTCGAACACCTCGCGGGGCGGCACGCCGAAGTGGAAGGAGACCACCGGTACCGGGTCGTCGAGCAGGACGGCTAGCTTGGCGTCGTAGCCGTCGTCCCGGCCGCTGTCCGGGTCGCCCAGCTCGGTCTCGTACCAGGCGGCCTCGCCGGCCAGCTGGTGCGCGTAGAGGTCGACCGCCCCGGACTCCGCGTGCTCGGGCTGCGGCACGAAGAGGTTCACGCCGAAGGGGCGGCTCGTGAGCCCGCGCATCTGCTTGATCTCCTGGTACATGCCGTCGGCGGTCTTGTACCCGGCGGCGAGGAACCCGAGGCCGCCGGCCTCGCAGACGGCGGCGGCGAGCTGCGGGACGGAGACACCGCCCGCCATGGGAGCCTGCACGATCGGGTGGGGGAAGAGATCGGTCAGCGCGGAGGACATGACCGCATGTTGTCACGTCCTTCGGACAAGTCCGAATCCGGGCATCCCCCGGCACACGCCAACGACGTACGGGGTACCGAAGCACCCCGTACGTCACCGATCAGCGCCCGTTGAACGCGTCCTTCAGGCGCGAGAACAGCCCCCGCTGCCCCGGCTGACCGTGCCTGCCCGGGGGACGACCCCCGGACCCCCGGCCACCCCGCAGCCCACGTCAGCGCCCGTTGAACGCGTCCTTCAACCGCGAGAACAGCCCCTGCTGCCCCGGCTGGAACTGGCCCTGCGGCCGTTCCTCGCCGCGCAGTTTGGCCAGCTCGCGCAGCAGCCGCTCCTGCTCGGGGTCCAGCTTGGTCGGCGTGGTCACCTCGACGTGCACGACCAGGTCGCCCCGGCCGCCGCCGCGCAGGTGCGTGACGCCCCGGCCGTGCAGCGGGATCGACTGGCCGGACTGGGTGCCGGGCCGGATGTCGACCTCCTCCAGGCCGTCCAGCGTCTCCAGCGGCACCTTCGTGCCGAGGGACGCCGCCGTCATCGGGATCGTGACCGTGCAGTGCAGGTCGTCGCCGCGCCGCTGGAACGTCGGGTGCGGCAGCTCGTGGATCTCGACGTACAGGTCGCCGGCCGGGCCGCCGCCGGGGCCGACCTCGCCCTCACCGGCGAGCTGGATCCGCGTGCCGTTGTCGACACCGGCCGGGATCTTCACGGTCAGCGTCCGGCGCGAGCGCACCCGGCCGTCGCCGGCGCACTCCGGGCACGGGGTCGGGACGACCGTGCCGAAGCCCTGGCACTGCGGGCACGGCCGCGAGGTCATGACCTGGCCCAGGAAGGACCGGGTGACCTGGGAGACCTCACCCCGGCCGCGGCACATGTCACACGTCTGGGCGGACGTGCCGGGCGCCGCGCCCTCGCCGTTGCAGGTGTTGCAGACGACGGCCGTGTCGACCTGGATGTCCTTGGTCGTCCCGAAGGCCGCCTCGTCCAGCTCGACCTCGATCCGGATCATCGCGTCCTGGCCGCGCCGGGTGCGCGAGCGCGGCCCGCGCTGCGACGCCGTACCGAAGAACGCGTCCATGATGTCGGAGAAGTTGCCGAAGCCGCCGGCCCCGAAGCCGCCCGCGCCCGCGCCGCCCGACTGGGAGAGCGGGTCGCCGCCGAGGTCGTAGACCTGCTTCTTCTGCGGGTCCGACAGCACCTCGTAAGCGGCGTTGATCTCCTTGAACCGCTCCTGGGTCTTCGGGTCCGGGTTGACGTCCGGGTGCAGCTCGCGCGCGAGCCGGCGGAACGCCTTCTTGATCTCATCCTGCGACGCGTCGCGGCGCACGCCGAGAACGGCGTAGTAGTCCGTGGCCACTTACGACTCCGCCAGGATCTGTCCGACGTACCGTGCCACTGCGCGTACCGCTCCCATCGTTCCCGGGTAGTCCATGCGGGTCGGTCCGACCACGCCGAGCTTGGCAACCGCCTCGCCGCCCGAACCGTAGCCGACCGACACGACGGAGGTGGAGTTGAGTCCCTCATGGGCGTTCTCGTGGCCGATGCGCACGGTCACACCCGGATCCTTCGCCTCGCCGAGGAGCTTGAGGAGCACGACCTGCTCCTCCAGGGCCTCCAGGACGGGCCGGATCGTGAGGGGGAAGTCATGTCCGAAGCGGGTCAGATTGGCGGTGCCGCCGATCATCAGCCGCTCCTCGTTCTCCTCCACGAGTGTCTCCAGAAGAGTGGAGAGCACCGTGGAGACCGTACCGCGGTCCTCCGGATCGAAGGCGTCCGGGAGGTCCTCGACCAGCTTCGGCACGTCCGTGAACCGGCGGCCGGCGACCCGGCTGTTGAGCCGCGCCCGCAGATCCGCCAGCGATGCCTCGCCGAACGGCGCCGGGCAGTCGACCATCCGCTGCTCGACCCGGCCGGTGTCCGTGATCAGCACGAGCATCACGCGCGCGGGAGCCAGCGACAGCAGCTCCACGTGCCGGACCGTGGACCGGGTCAGGGACGGGTACTGCACGACGGCGACCTGCCGGGTGAGCTGCGCGAGCAGCCGCACGGTCCGCGCCACGACGTCGTCGAGGTCGACGGCGCCCTCCAGGAAGTTCTGGATCGCCCGCCGCTCCGGCGCGGTCATCGGCTTCACGCCCGCGAGCTTGTCCACGAACAGCCGGTAGCCCTTGTCGGTGGGGATCCGCCCCGCACTGGTGTGCGGCTGGGCGATGTACCCCTCGTCCTCCAGGGCCGCCATGTCGTTGCGGACGGTCGCCGGGGAGACGCCGAGGCTGTGCCGCTCGGTGAGCGCCTTGGAACCGACCGGCTCCTCGGTGCCCACGTAGTCCTGGACGATGGCGCGCAGTACCTGAAGCCTGCGTTCACTCAGCATTCGCGCGCACCTCCAGCACGTCGTCCCCTCGTCCGTTCGGGTTCGCCCCTTTGGCACTCTTCCCGTGCGAGTGCCAGCGTTCCCCGGCCCAGTGTACGGCTGCCGGGTACACCCTGGGCAAGGTCGGGCCGCCGTACCGGCTCGTACCGCTAGCGTCGCGGGTATGACCGTGACTTGGGAAGAGCTGGGGTGGGAGCGGCTGGCCGCGGGGGTGGGCCGGTGCCGGCTGCCGGGCTGGGACTGCACGGCGGGGCTGGTCCTCGGGGAGGGTACGGCACTGCTCGTGGACGCCGGTTCGAGCCTCGCGGAGGGGGTCCGGCTGCGCGGCCAGGCCGAGGAGCTGGCGGGCGGCCGTGTGACCCATCTCGCGCTCACCCATCCCCACTTCGACCACGTCTTCGGCGCCGCCGTGTTCGCCGGGGCGGAGGTGTACGGGGCGGTGGGCCTGGACGCGGTGTTCGCGTACGAGCGCGCGGACCTGCGGCTGGACGCGGTCCGCAACGGGCTGCCGGTGGCCGACGCCGACGAGGCGGTGGACGCGCTGGCCCCGCCCCGCCACGCGGTCTCCGGCGAGTGGACGCTGGACCTCGGCGACGGCCGCCAGGCACTGCTGGCCAACGTGGGCCCCGGCCACACGGCGCACGACCTGGCCGTGCTGGTGCCGGGCGAGCCCGAGGTGGTGTTCTGCGGCGACCTGGTGGAGGAGTCCGGCGAACCCCAGGCGGGCCCCGACGCGGTCCCGTCCCGCTGGCCGGACGCGCTGGACAGGCTGCTGGCACTCGGCGGCGAGGACGCTCTGTACGTGCCCGGTCACGGCGCGGTGGTGGACGCGGGGTTCGTCCGCCGCCAACGGGACGCCCTGGCAACGCGGTTCGGCGTGATCTGAGCGGCTCCCGAGGGCTGGACCGGCGTGTCGTGAGCGTTCGGACCCGGCTTCTCCTATCGTCATCCGAATGCGCCCACCCGTCTCCCGCCACCGCCCTTCCAACGAGGGTCCTTCGGGCCCGCGCCCTCGTGTGTACTCCGCCGACCTCACCCCGCCGTGGAAGAAGCCCAAGCCCGTGCCGGAGGTGCCGGCCGAGCCGGGTCTGGTGGTGGAGGAGCCCGGCACCGGGTTCTGCGGCGCGGTGATCCGCTGCGAGGCGGGCACGGTGACCCTGGAGGACCGCTTCGGCAAGCACCGGGTGTTCCCGCTGGAGCCGCGCGGCTTCCTGCTGGAGGGGCGCGTGGTGACGCTCGTCCGCCCCGCCGCCTCGGCCCCGCGTCCCACCCGTACGGCGTCCGGCTCGGTCGCCGTCCCCCAGGCACGCGCGCGCGTGGCCCGTGCCGGACGCATCTACGTGGAGGGCCGGCACGACGCCGAGCTGGTCGAGAAGGTGTGGGGCGACGACCTGCGGATCGAGGGGGTGGTCGTGGAGTACCTGGAGGGCGTGGACGACCTCCCGTCGATCGTGGAGTCCTTCGCCCCGGGCCCGGACGCGCGGCTGGGCGTCCTGGTGGACCATCTGGTGCCGGGGACGAAGGAGTGGCGGATCGCGGAGTCGGTGACGAGCGAACACGCGCTGGTCGTCGGCCACCCGTTCATCGACGTCTGGCAGGCGGTGAAGCCGGCGTCGCTGGGCATCGAGGCGTGGCCGGCGGTGCCGAAGGGCCAGGACTGGAAGACGGGCGTGTGCCGGGCGCTGGGCTGGCCGGCGGAGAACACCGGCGCGGTGTGGCAGGCGATCCTGAAGCGGGTGGGCTCCTACAAGGACCTGGAGCCGGAGCTGCTGGGGCGCGTGGAGGAGCTGATCGACTTCGTCACGGGTAGCGGTGGGGCCTGACGTCCGGCAACGTCCCGAACTCGCTGGTGTCGAGTTCGAGCCCGAGAGCGTCCAACGGGACTGGATCCCCGAACTTGATGATCTCCTGGCTGAGATAGTCGGCGTCCTCCCCCTGGCCCGTCGGCTTCGTCAGCAGAACGCAGTGGGCCATGATCGGGTCGACGATGAGGTACGCGGGGATCTTCCCCGCCGCATAGATCGAGCGCTTGACCACGTAGTCCTGGTGGACGCTGTACTTGGAGACGACCTCCAGCACCATGGTGATCAGTTGGCTGGGCAACAGCCGCCCGGAGCTGGGCAGCACTTCGGGCGAGAGAACCACCAGGTCGGGCACCGGCTCGCTGGATTCACCGGCGATGTCGACGTCCTGTGTCTGAAGGGGATACCACCGCTCAAGGGGCATCTGCCGCTGCGTGTGCAGCACGATCAGGTTGTGCACCAGATCAGGGCCGGCCATCATCACGATGACTCCTCGGAGAAGCTCAGCCTTGACACCCTCGGGAGGCTCGAACTCGTCGAGGTACTTGGCCATTCCACGCTCGTCCACAGCGGTCATCTCCGTGGCCTCCACATCCGCCGCGTCCTGTCGGCGGCAGCCTACGAACCAGGTTAGGGACCGAACCGGCGTTCCGGGGGGATCCACCCGCCGGGGTGATCAGTCCACCAGGTCCCGCACCACCGCGTCCGCCAGCAGCCGCCCCCGCAGGGTCAGCGCGGCCCGCCCCTCCTGGTACGGCCCCTCCTGGAGGAGCCCGTCCGCCAGCGCGCGCCGGGACGCCGCGAGCCCCTCCTCCTTCAGCAGGGACAGCGGGACCCCTTCCCGCAGCCGCAGCTCCAGGAGGACGCGCTCCACGCGCCGGTCCTCGCCGGACAGCAGTTCCCGGCCCGCTCCCGGCGACTTCCCCGACGCCAGCGCCGCCGCGTACGCGCCCGGGTGCTTGACGTTCCACCAGCGGACCCCGCCCACGTGCGAGTGTGCGCCCGGCCCGGCGCCCCACCAGTCGGCGCCCCGCCAGTACAGCTCGTTGTGCAGGCAGCGGCCCGCCTCGGAGGTGGCCCAGTTGGAGACCTCGTACCAGTCGAAGCCCGCCTGGCCGAGCATCTCCTCGGCGATCAGGTACCGGTCGGCGTGGACGTCGTCGTCGGTCATCGGGATCTCGCCCCGGCGGATGCGGCGGGCGAGCTGGGTGCCCTCCTCCACGATGAGCGCGTAGGCGCTGATGTGGTCGGGTCCGGCGCCCAGGGCGGCCTCCAGGGACGCCCGCCAGTCGTCGTCGCTCTCCCCCGGCGTGCCGTAGATCAGGTCGAGGTTCACATGGTCGAAGCCCGCCGCCCTGGCCTCCGCCACGCACGCCTCCGGGCGGCCCGGGGTGTGCGTCCGGTCGAGCACGCGCAGCACGTGCCGCTTCGCGCTCTGCATGCCGAAGGAGATCCGGTTGAAGCCGCCCTCGCGGAGGGTGGCGAGGTACGCGGGGTCGACGGACTCCGGGTTCGCCTCCGTCGTGATCTCCGCGTCCGGCGCCAGCCCGAACTCGTCCCGGATCGCCCCCAGCATCCGTACGAGATCGTCGGCGGCCAGCAGCGTCGGCGTACCGCCGCCGACGAAGACCGTACGGACCTCGCGCGGGTCGTCGCCCAGCACCTTCCGGGCCAGCCGGATCTCGTCGGCCAGCGTGTCCGCGTAGTTGTCGCGGGAGGCCAGCACCCCGCCCGTGCCGCGCAGCTCGGTCGCGGTGTAGGTGTTGAAGTCGCAGTAGCCGCAGCGGGTCGCGCAGTACGGGACGTGCAGGTAGAAACCGAGCGGGCGGGCGGCGGCCCCGGCGAGCGCGTGCGCGGGCAGCGCGCCGTCGGCGGGGACGGGCTCGCCGTCGGGGAGTGCGGAAGGCATGCCTTCCATTGTCCAGCACCGTGGGCGTTACTCCGCCTGGAGCACCAGCAGGGCCAGGTCGTCCTCGGGCAGGCCGCCGCCGAAGTCGTGGACCAGGCGGCGGATCCTTTCAGCGATGAGCTCGGCGCCGAGCCCGGCGCAGCCGGACAGGGCGCGGGCGAGGCCGTCGCCGTCGTCGAACTGGCGGGTGCCGGAGCGCCGCTCGGTCACGCCGTCGGTGACGCAGAGCAGGCTGTCGCCGGGGCGCAGGTCCAGGGTCTCGCTGGTGTAGGTCTCGTCCTCGACCACACCGAGCAGGGTCTGCGGGCGGGCGGCGGTGCGCACGGTGCCGTCGGGGCTGAGGACGAGCGGCAGCGGGTGGCCGGCGGAGGCGAGGGTGCAGCGGACCCCGCCGTCGTACGGGGTCAGCTCGCCGTAGAGGAGGGAGAGGAAGCGGGTCTGCGGGCCCTCCCCGGTGGCCAGCGGCCGTCCGCCGACGGCGACCAGGGCGCGGGCGGCGGCGTCGGCGGCCTCGGTGGCGTCGTCCAGGAGGAGCTGGTTGAGGCGGTCCAGGACGTCCGCGACCCGGTAGCCCTCACGGGCCAGCAGGCGCAGCCAGGGGCGGGCGAGGCCGATCACCACGGCGGCCTCCGGGCCCTTGCCCTGGACGTCGCCGACCGCGAAGCACCAGCGGCCGTCGCCCGCCGGGAACAGGTCGTAGAAGTCGCCGCTGGGGCCGCCCTTGTCGCAGGGCTCGTAGACCAGCGCGCTGCGCACGCCGGGGATCTCGGCGACGGCGCCGGGCAGCAGACCGCGCTGGAGGACGGCGCTGATGGTGGCCTGGCGGGCGTACTGGCGGGCCGCGCCGATGGCCAGGGCCACCCTGCGGCTGAGGTCCTCCACCAGCCCGGTGATCTCGTGCGGGAAGCCCGTCGGCCCGCACCGGCCGATGACCAGCGTGCCGAGCGGCCGGCCGCCCGCGATGAGCCGGTACGACAGCGCCGTCCCGTCGGCGCCCTGCGGGCCGAGCGCGTGGCCGGGCCAGGGGTAGGCGTCGGGGCCGGAGCGCAGCCCGCCCGGCGGGCACGGCGGCTCCTTCTCCAGGGCGCACCGCAGCTCCTCGATGCGGGCCTCGCTGGCGTGCCAGACCCGGGCGGGTCCGCCGCCGGCACCGCCGCGGACGGTCGCCTCGTCCTCCAGCCAGACCGCGCACCAGTCGGCGAGCCGGGGCACGATCAGCTGGCCGGTGAGCGCGGCGACCAGGTTCTCGTCCAGTTGTCCGGCGAGCAGGTCGGAGGCCTCGGCGAGGAAGGACAGGGCGCCCCGGCCGAGCCAGTCCCGGTCGCCGTCGGCGCGGTGCGGCTGCGGGGCGAGGTCCTCGGCGACCTCCAGGGCGGGGTCGGGGGCGGGTCCGTCCAGGGCCTCGCTGCCGCCCGGTGGCAGACGCGCCCAGACGGTCTTGGCGCCGGTGCGGTAGGTGACGCCCCAGGACTCGGCGAGCGTGGCGACGAGGCGCAGGCCGCGCCCGTACTCGGGGGTGTCGTACGGCCCCTCGCCGCTCGTGGCGTCCCGCGGGGCGCGGGACGGGTGCTGGTCGCGCACCTCGACGACGAGCGCGCCGGTGTCCTCCAGCTGCCACTCGACCTGCACCTCGGTGCCGGCGTGCACGACGGCGTTGGTGACCAGCTCGCTGACGACGGCCATGGCGTCGTCGGCGAGCCGCGCGCAGACCCCGGGCATCCCGTCCAGCGCGGCCCGCACGAGCGCGCGGGCCGAGCCCGGGGCGAGGGGGCTCCCGGGCAGCGTGGCCCGCCCCCGCGTCTCACCGGGCTGGACGCCGCTCTCCCGTTGCGTGGGTATGGCCGCCATATCCATGCGGTCAGGGTGACAGACGGGGGGCGCCCATAAGCACCGAGTCACGGAAGTGACCAGAAGACGGAACGTTTCGGGCGCGGGTGAGCATGAAAAGGGGCGCGGAACGCGTCACTGTGCGGCTCCACCACGTGGGCGCGAACCACCACGCCGCACTCGCAGCCGCGGGCGGTCCCGAGCCACCCCTCCGAGACCGCGCTACGCCTCCCTGGCCCCCGTGTACATCTCCTCGATGAGGTGCTTGTACTCCCGCTCCACCACCGGCCGCTTCAGCTTCAGGCTCGGCGTGATCTCCCCGTGCTCCACGTCGAGGTCCCGCGGCAGCAGGCGGAACTTCTTGATGGTCTGCCAGCGCTGGAGCCCGGCGTTGAGCTCCCGCACATACCCGTCGACCATCTCCACCGTCTGCGGTGCGGCGACGATCTCGGCGTACGACTTCCCCTCCAGCCCGTTCTCCTTCGCCCACTCCTGGATCGCGATCTCGTCCAGGGCGATGAGGGCGGTGCAGTAGTTCCGGTCGGCGCCGTGCACGAGGATGTTGGAGACGTACGGGCACACCGCCTTGAACTGCCCCTCCACCTCCGCCGGGGCGACGTACTTGCCGCCGGACGTCTTGATGAGGTCCTTCTTGCGGTCGGTGATGCGCAGGTAGCCGTCGGGCGACAGCTCGCCGATGTCCCCGGTGTGGAACCAGCCGTCGGACTCCAGCACCTCGGCGGTCTTCTCGGGCAGCTTGTGGTAGCCCTCCATGACGCCGGGGCCGCGCAGCAGGATCTCGCCGTCGTCGGCGATGCGGACCTCGGTGCCGGGCAGCGGCTTGCCGACCGTGCCCGTGCGGTAGGCCTCGCCGGGGTTGACGAAGGAGGCCGCGGAGGTCTCGGTGAGGCCGTAGCCCTCCAGGATGTGGATGCCGGCGCCGGCGAAGAAGTAGCCGATCTCCGGGGAGAGCGCGGAGGCGCCGGAGACGCAGGCCCGCAGCCGGCCGCCGAAGGCCTCGCGGAGCTTGCCGTAGACGAGGCCGTCGGCGACCTTGTGCTTGGCGGCGAGCCCGAACGGCACGGAGGCGGTGCCGGTGCGCCGGAAGTTGTCCTGGCTGGCCTTGGCGTACTCGCGGGCGACCTCGGCCGCCCACTGGAAGATCTTGTACTTGGCCGCGCCGCCCTCGCGGGCCTTGGCCGCGACGCCGTTGTAGACCTTCTCGAAGATGCGCGGCACGGCCGCCATGTACGTCGGCCGCACCACCGGCAGGTTCTCGATGATCTTGTCGACCCGGCCGTCCACGGCGGTGACGTGCCCGACCTCGATCTGTCCGGAGGTGAGCACCTTGCCGAAGACGTGCGCGAGCGGCAGCCACAGGTACTGCACGTCGTCCATGGTCACCAGGCCGGTCGCGGCGATGGCCCTCGCCATGTAGGCCCAGTTGTCGTGCGGCAGCCGCACGCCCTTGGGGCGGCCGGTGGTGCCGGAGGTGTAGATGAGGGTGGCGAGCTGGTCCTTGGTGATCACGCCGACCCGCTCCTTGATCAACTGGGGGTGCTGCTCCAGACAGGCGGCGCCGCGCTGCTCCAGATCGGCGAGGGTGATCACCCAGTCGTCCGTCTCCACGCCGGCCGGGTCGAGGACGACGACCTTCGTCAGGTCCGGCAGCTCGGCGCGCTTCTCGGCGGCCTTGGCGAGCTGGGCCGCGTCCTCGGCGATCAGCACCCGGCTCTGGGAGTCGGAGAGGATGAACGCGGACTCGTCGGCGTTGGTCTGCGGGTAGACGGTGGTGGTGGCACCGCCGGCGCACATGATGCCGAGGTCGGCGAGGATCCACTCGACGCGGGTGGAGGAGGCGAGCGCCACCCGCTGCTCGGGCTCGACCCCCAGGTCGATGAGCCCGGCCGCGATCGCGTACACCCGGTCGGCCGCCTGCGCCCAGCTGAGTGACTGCCAGTCGTCGGGGCCCTGCCCGGCGGACGGCGGGACGGGGTAGCGGTAGGCCTCGGCGTCGGGTGTCGCCGCCACGCGCTCCAGGAAGAGGGCCGCCACGGACGGCGGACGGTTCTCGATCAGGGTCTGTGTGTCGCTCACGACATCCTCCGGGGCCCGCGACGGTGCGGCTGGCTCGGTGCGGCTGGGTTGACTCACGTGACTCGGTGCGGCTGGGTTAACTCACGGTGGGGTTCCGGGCTTGTTTAACTCACGAGTAACTATCGAGCAGGGATCAGGGTAAGGGGCGACCGCCCGCTGCGTAAGGGGCCCCGGCCTGTCACTTTCCACTCAGAGCGACGTTACGCACGCGTAGGGGCCCGCCGCACTTTCGCACGACGGGCCCCACATGCCCGGTTTACGGGCGTCACCGGTTGTTACCTCTGGTTACTTCTTGCCCTTGGCCGACCCCGCACTGTCATCGCTGGACAGCACGGCGATGAAGGCCTCCTGCGGAACTTCCACGGAACCCACCATCTTCATCCGCTTCTTGCCTTCCTTCTGCTTCTCCAGCAGCTTCCGCTTACGGGAGATGTCACCGCCGTAGCACTTGGCGAGGACGTCCTTGCGGATGGCGCGGATGGTCTCGCGGGCGATCACCCGGGAGCCGATGGCGGCCTGCACCGGCACCTCGAAGTTCTGCCGCGGGATCAGCTCCTTGAGCTTGGCGACGAGCCGCACGCCGTACGCGTACGCCTGGTCCTTGTGGGTGATCGCCGAGAACGCGTCCACCTTGTCGCCGTGCAGCAGGATGTCGACCTTGACGAGGCTGCTCGACTGCTCGCCCGTGGGCTCGTAGTCCAGCGAGGCGTACCCGCGCGTCTTGGACTTCAGCTGGTCGAAGAAGTCGAAGACGATCTCCGCGAGCGGGAGCGTGTAGCGGATCTCGACCCGGTCCTCGGAGAGGTAGTCCATGCCGAGCAGCGTGCCGCGCCGGGTCTGGCACAGCTCCATGATCGCGCCGATGAACTCGGTGGGCGCCAGGATCGTCGCCCGCACGACCGGCTCGTACACCTCGGCGATCTTCCCCTCGGGGAACTCGCTCGGGTTGGTGACGGTGGCCTCGGTGCCGTCCTCCATGATCACGCGGTAGACCACGTTGGGGGCGGTGGCGATCAGGTCGAGGCCGAACTCCCGCTCCAGCCGCTCCCGGATCACGTCCAGGTGCAGCAGGCCGAGGAAGCCGACGCGGAAACCGAAGCCGAGGGCGGCGGAGGTCTCCGGCTCGTAGACCAGCGCCGCGTCGTTGAGCTGGAGCTTGTCCAGCGCCTCGCGCAGCTCCGGGTAGTCGGAGCCGTCCAGCGGATACAGACCCGAGAAGACCATCGGCTTCGGGTCCTTGTAACCGCCGAGCGCCTCCGTCGCGCCCTTGTGCTGGCTGGTGACGGTGTCACCGACCTTCGACTGCCGGACGTCCTTCACACCGGTGATGAGGTAACCCACCTCACCCACGCCCAGGCCGTCCGCCGGCAGCATCTCCGGCGAGTTGACGCCGATCTCCAGCAGCTCGTGCGTGGCGCCGGTCGACATCATCCTGATGCGCTCGCGCCTGTTGAGCTGGCCGTCGATGACACGGACGTAGGTCACGACACCCCGGTAGGAGTCGTAGACCGAGTCGAAGATCATCGCGCGGGCGGGGGCGTCGGCGACCCCGACCGGTGCCGGGATCTCCTTGACGACCTTGTTCAGCAGCGCGTCCACGCCGAGCCCGGTCTTCGCGGAGACCTTGAGCACGTCCTCCGGGTCACAGCCGACGAGGTTCGCCAGTTCCTCGGCGAACTTCTCCGGCTGGGCGGCCGGCAGGTCGATCTTGTTCAGCACCGGGATGATCGTGAGGTCGTTCTCCATCGCCAGGTAGAGGTTGGCGAGGGTCTGCGCCTCGATGCCCTGGGCGGCGTCGACGAGGAGGATGGTCCCCTCGCAGGCGGCGAGCGACCGCGAGACCTCGTAGGTGAAGTCGACGTGCCCCGGGGTGTCGATCATGTTGAGGATGTGGGTCGTTCCCTGGTCGGGGCCCTCGGTCGGGGCCCAGGGCAGACGCACCGCCTGGGACTTGATCGTGATGCCGCGCTCGCGCTCGATGTCCATCCGGTCGAGGTACTGAGCACGCATCTGCCGCTGCTCGACCACACCGGTCAGCTGGAGCATCCGGTCGGCGAGAGTGGACTTGCCGTGGTCGATGTGCGCGATGATGCAGAAGTTGCGGATCAGAGCCGGGGCGGTACGGCTCGGCTCGGGCACATGGTTAGGGGTCGCGGGCACGCAGGGTCCTGTCTCTTGAGGCGCCTTATGCCTCGGGTCGGATCGTTACGTAGTCTCCATGGTCCCACGCGGAGGGACCGGGGGCCGTTTTGGGCCGTCCGGAGGGCCACTGGTACTGTAGATGGCTGTGCCTCATGCCCTCTCAGCGCGAGGCACGACAGGTAATTTTGGATCACCGGTACGGGACCCCCGCGGCCCCGCGCCTGAACCTGAAAAGGCTCCTTCGTGGCGAACATCAAGTCCCAGATCAAGCGGATCAAGACCAACGAGAAGGCTCGGCTGCGCAACAAGGCCGTCAAGTCCTCCCTGAAGACCGCGATCCGCAAGGCCCGTGAGGCCGCTGCCGCGGGTGACACCGAGAAGGCCACCGAGCTTCAGCGCGCTGCCGCGCGTGCGCTCGACAAGGCCGTCTCGAAGGGCGTCATCCACAAGAACCAGGCCGCCAACAAGAAGTCGGCGCTTGCTTCCAAGGTCGCGTCCATCAAGGGCTGAACCCCTTTCTGATCTGACCGCCGGAAGGACCCAGAGCGGGCCCTCTCTCATCCGCTCCCGTCCGGCATCCCGAGCCTGTTCGCGGCCTGCGTTCGCCACGCGGGAACGGGCTCACCAGCTTGAACCGAGGACCCCGGTCCCCTCGCCCTTCCCCAGGGCCGGGGCCGGGGTTTTCGCTTGCCTGGGAGTCGGCTTCTTGTGCCGGGGCGAGGTCGGCCCGGGGGGGGTCGGGTCGGTCGGGTGTTCAGGGCGTTGGTGTTCAGGGCGTTGATGTTCGGGGCGTTCGGGCGCCCGGGGCGTTCAGGGTGCAGCCCATGGGTTGGCTGTCCCTCCCCGCGCCCCCCTTCCCGGGCTCGGTCCCGGCGGTGTCTATCCGCGTCCGCGGGAGCGGGCGGCGCGGGCGATCGTCACGACCGCCTTCTCCAACGCGTACTCGGGATCGTCCCCGCCTCCCTTCACACCGGCGTCCGCCTCGGCGACCGCCCTGAGCGCCACCGCGACCCCGTCCGGCGTCCAGCCCCGCATCTGCTGCCGTACCCGGTCGATCTTCCACGGCGGCATGCCCAGCTCGCGCGCCAGATCGGCCGGCCGGCCGCCCCGGGCCGAGGACAGCTTCCCGATCGCCCGCACGCCCTGCGCCAGCGCACTGGTGATCATCACCGGCGCCACGCCCGTCGCCAGCGACCATCTGAGTGCCTCCAGCGCCTCCGCCGTCCGGCCCTCCACGGCCCGGTCGGCGACCGTGAAGCTGGACGCCTCGGCACGCCCGGTGTAGTACCGCCTGACGACCGCCTCGTCGATCGTCCCTTCCACGTCGGCGACCAACTGCGAGACCGCCGAGGCCAGCTCCCGCAGATCGCTCCCGATGGCGTCGCAGAGCGTCTGGCACGCCTCGGGCGTGGCCGACCGTCCCGACGAACGGAACTCCCCCCGCACGAAGGCCAGCCGGTCCGCAGGCTTGGTCATCTTCGGGCAGGCCACCTCCCGCGCCCCCGCCTTGCGCGCGGCGTCCAGCAGCCCTTTGCCCTTGGCGCCGCCGGCGTGCAGCAGCACCAGCGTGATCTCCTCGGCGGGCGAACCGAGGTACGCCTTCACGTCCTTGACCGTGTCGGCGGACAGGTCCTGCGCGTTGCGTACGACCACGACCTTGCGCTCGGCGAAGAGCGACGGGCTGGTCAGCTCGGCGAGTGTGCCGGGCTGTAGCTGGTCCGGGGTCAGGTCACGTACGTCCGTGTCGGCGTCGGCGGCCTTGGCGGCGGCCACCACCTCCTGCACGGCACGGTCGAGCAGGAGGTCCTCCTGGCCCACGGCGAGGGTCACCGGGGCGAGAGGGTCGTCATTCGCAGTCTTCCTGGCCATCGCTTACAGCATCCCACGCGGCACTGACACCGAAGCGCTCCCGGCACCCTGACCGGTCCCGGAGCGGACCCTGAGTGCGGCTCGGGGACCGGCCCCGACGCGAGCGCCGCGCCGGGCTCGCGGTCACGGCTCCTCGCGCCAGCCGTCCCACTCCCCCGCGAACGCGTCCAGCGCGGCGGGGTCGAGCCGCTCGCTCTCGTCCCGCAGCACCACCAGCCACTGGGCGTCCTCGGCGTCGTCCTCGCCGGCCAGGGCGTCCCGGACCAGCCGGGGCTCCTCGTCGATCCCGAACCGCTCCCCGAGCGCCTCGGCCGCCTCCTCGGCGGCGTCGCGGTCGGGCAGCACCAGCACATGTCTCACATCACTCACGGGGCCATTCTCCGGCACCGGGGGTGAGGCGAAGGGGCAGGTCAGTCCCGGGGAGCGAGACGTACGACGAGGCTTCAAAAGCACGTTCCATGCCTCGGCCACTCGGCCCCTCGGCACGTTCCGCACGTCAGCCCTTCGGCCCGATCCGCATGCCAGTCCCTCGGCCCGCCGCACCTCGGCTCCTCGGCCCGCTCCCCGCCTCGGTCCAGTCCGCATATCAGCCACACGGCCCGCTCCGCACCTCAGCCCTTCGGCACGATCTGCACGTCGAGGTCGACCCGGATGCTCGGTCCGACCACCGCGATGCCCCTGGCCAGCATGGACTGCCAGCTGACCGTGAAGTCGTCCCGGTGCAGCTCGGTGGTGGCCCGGCAGGCGGCCCGCACCTCGCCCTCCATGCCGTTGCCGAGCCCGAGGTACTCGGTGTCGAGCGTGACCGTGCGGGTCACACCGTGCAACGACAGCGCCCCCGTGACCGCCCACCGGCTGCCGCCCTTGTGCACGAACCGGTCACCGTAGAACTCCAGCGTGGGGAACCGCCGCACGTCCAGGAAGTCCCCCGACCGCAGATGGTCGTCGCGCATCCGGACCCCCGTGTCGATGGACGCCGCGTCGATCACGACGTGCATCGCCGACCGTTCCACCCGCTCGGCGATCCGGACCACCCCGGCGAACGAGTTGAACCGCCCGTGGATCCGGGCCAGCCCGATGTGCCGGGCGGTGAAGCCGATCGAGGAGTGCACGGGCTCGATCTCCCAGTCACCCGGCGCCGGCGGTTCCGGCGGATGGGCCACCTGCAAGGTCACATCGCCCAGCGAGGCGAGGGAGTTCTCGCCGACCAGCGCGATGGCCCGGTACGGCGCGTAGCCCTCCGCCGACACCGCCAGCCGGTACTCCCCTGCCGGCACCGTGGCCAGGAACGAACCGTAGGGGTCCGTACCACCGGTCACCACCCTGCGGCCCATGGGATCGCTGACCGCCAACTCGGCCCCTCCGACCGGCTCGTTGACCGGGTCGACCACCCGGCAGCTGAGCACTCCGGCCTCCGGCGGTGTCCGGACCGCCGCCAGGGGACTCATCCGTTGTATCCGGTTCGTCCGGTTACCCAGCCAGCGGCCGAACATCTACGACACCCCTGTACGCCTCGACATCATCTGTTGCCGAAGATCCATTCGATCACCGATGCGGCTTTCGAGGCAACACGGCCCACATCACGGGAATCCAGCACATGCGCCGGAACTGAGCGGAATCAGCCCTTCAGGCCGAAGTGCGCACCGTCGGCAGACAGCTCAACTCGATACCGAAACGCTCCCGGTAGAGCGTCAGCACCTCCTCGTCCGTCTCCAGCTCCCGTGTCTCCTGCGTGCCGTCCACGGTGGTCGTCCTCAGGCTGCGCCCGCTGAGCGTGATCCTCCCTCCGTCCTCCGTGAGCCGCGAACAGACCAGCGACCGGGTGAAGTGCGACCGCGGCGACGTGCTGTGCCACCAGGCGCCGGCCGCGAAGTCCCCGAGCGCCCTGGGGCGGGTCTCCAGCCGGTACTGCGGCTTGCCGTCCCGCACGACCTCCAGGTCCCCGGTGCCCGGCGCGGCACCACCACGCACCCCGGCCGGGTCCGGCCCCGCCTCCACCACCCGGAACCTGCCACCGGGGTCGTCCTGCTCCCCGCGTTCCGCATAGGCGAGCGGACAGTGGCTGTGCGCCCCGAACCCGACGTCGGCGAGCCAGGTGTCCCCGTCCGCCGCCCGCACCCGCAGCGCCAGGTGGTCGTACGGGATCCCGAGCCGCCCCTCGTCGCCGTACACGCGTCCCGCGAGCAGTTCGACCTCGTAACCGAGGGAGGTGAGCAACGTCCCGAACGCGCCGTTCAGTTCGTAGCAGAAGCCGCCCCGCCGGGCCTCGGTCACCTTGTCCAGCAGCCGCTTCTCCTCCAGGGTGATCTCCTCTCCGAGGTGGACCGACAGGTTCTCGAAGGGAACGGTCCGCAGATGGCGCAGGTGCAACTCGCGCAGCGCCTCGCTGGTGGGCCGCGGTGGGCGCGCGAGGCCGAGTCGGCGGAGATAGGCGTCGATCTGTACCGAGGTCATGGGCCCAGTCTGCTCCAGCCCTTACCCGCCCTCACCGGGCCGGGCTTCTCACCCTTCTCTCGCAGCCGGCCCTTCTCCTCCCCTTCTCTCTGGGCCGGCCCTTTCTCGTGCTCGCCGGCCGTCCCCGGTCGTCTCCGGCCTCTCCCGGCGTCTCCCTTCATCGTCAGTCCTCTCTCACCACCCCCATCCGTCCACCCCTCCCTCCGGCCCCGGTGACGGCGAGCGCCCCGTCCCGGTCGGTGCGCAGGACCACCGCGCCGCCGGCCCGCAGCGCGGCCGTGGTCGTCGGGGCCGGGTGACCATAGGGGTTGCCTGTACCGGCGGACACCAGCGCCACCCGGGGCGCCGCGAGGCGCAACAGCTCCGGCTCCTGATAGGCCGAGCCGTGATGGGCCACCTTCAGGACGTCCACTCCGGCCAGGTCCGCCGCCGCCGGGGACCGCACCAGCGCCTGCTGGGCCGGGGGTTCCAGATCCCCGAGCAACAGCAGCCGCAGCCCGCCCGTGCGCACGAGCAGTGCGACGCTGGCGTCGTTCGGACCCTCCGGCTCCCACCCGGTCCCCGCGCCCTGTCCTACCGGGGGCACGCGCGGGCTCCGTGACGGCGATGGCGCTTGCGATGGCGGCGGTAGCGATGGCGGTGGCGGTGGCCACAGCACCCGCCAGGTGAGCGGTCCGGTGCGCCGCTCCTCTCCCGCGACGGCGGTCGTGACCGGGATGTGCCGCTCGGCCGCCTCTCTTCGGACGAACTCCGCCTGATCCGCGGGCTCCGCGAACGCCGTGGTCTCGATCGCGGCCACCTCGCGGCCCCGCAGGACGCCGGGCAGGCCCGCCACATGGTCGGCGTGGAAGTGGGTGAGGACGAGGAGGGGAACACGAGTGACGCCCAGCCGTCGCAGGCAGTCGTCGACCAGTGCCGAATCGGGTCCGGCGTCCACCACCACGCCGGCACCCTCGCCCGCCGCCAACACGGTCGCGTCGCCCTGCCCGACATCGCACATCGCGAACCGCCAGCCCGGTGGCGGCCAGCCCGTGATCACCCGGGTCAGCGGCGCCGGCCGCGTGACCAGCAGCACGAGCAGCACCGCGAGCAGCCCGCACCACGCCGGGTGCCGCAGCAGTCTCCGGCCGGCCAGGACGACGGCCACGGTGACCACCGCCAGCGCCAGTGCGCCCCGCCAGTTCCCGGGCCAGTCCACTCCCGCGCCCGGCAGCGCCGCCCCGGTCCGGGCGACGCCGGCGATCCACCGCGCCGGCCAACTCGCGCACCAGGCCGACAGCTTGGCCACCGGCATCGCCACCGGCGCCGCCGCGAGCGCCGCGAACCCCAGGACCGTCGCCGGTGCCACCGCCACCTCGGCCAGCAGATTGCACGGCACCGCCACCAGGCTCACCCGGGCCGACAGCACCGCCACGACGGGCGCGCACACGGCCTGCGCTGCGGCGGCGGTCGCCAGTGCCTCGGCGAGCCGCGGGGGCACGCCACGCCGCCGCAACGCCTCGCTCCAGCCCGGCGCCAGCACCAGCAGCGCACCGGTGGCCAGCACGGACAGCAGGAAGCCGTAACTGCGGGCCAGCCACGGGTCGTACAGCACCAGCAGCAGGACGGCCGTGGCCAATGCCGGCACCAGTGATCTACGGCGTCCGGTGGCCAGGGCGAGCAGCGCGACCGCGCCGCAGGCGGCGGCCCGCAGCACACTGGGTTCGGGCCGGCAGACGACCACGAAGCCCAGTGTCAGCGCCCCCGCGAGCAGGGCCGTCGCCCGCAGGGAGAGCCCCAGGCGTGGCGCCAGGCCGCGACGCTCGGCCCGTTGGGCCAGGCCGGGCGGGCCGATGAGCAACGCGAGCAGGACGGTGAGGTTGCTGCCGGAGACGGCGAGCGTGTGCGCCAGGTCCGTCTCCTCGAAGGCGTGGTCCAGCTCGGGCGTGATCCGCGAGGTGTCCCCGACGACCAGCCCCGGCAGCAGCGCCCGCGCGTCTCCCGGCAGGTCTTCGGTCGCGTCCCGCAGGCCGGCTCGGAGCCGACCCGCCCAACGTTGTGGCCCGCTCGGCCCGGCCACGGTCCGCGGCTCCGGACGGCCGCGCACCCGTAGCACGGCCGCGATCCGGTCACCGCCCGTCAGTGCAGGCGCCAGCCGCCCGGCCACCCGCAGCCGCGTGGACGGCAGCAGCCCGAGCCAGGCGGCCCGCCCGGCCGGCACGCTCTGTCCGGCGCGGTCCGGTGGCGGCCCGGATCTCCGGCCTCCCGCGGCACTCTCCTCCGGTGCCGGGACATCCGGGTCGACGATCAACAGCACGGGCGTTCGCGTCCGCGCACGTCTTCCGTCGGCCTCCTCGACGTCGCGCACCTCGGCCCGGGCCAGCACCGCCGCGGGTGCGGCGTGATCACCGCGCACGTGTGGCCTGCTCAGCCAGGGATCGCCGCTCACCTCGACCTCGGCGGTCACGGTCGCGTACCGCCGGGCCAGCTCCGGCACCGGCCCACGACGCACATCGGCCCCGTGCAGCCCGGCGGAGGCGGCTGCCGCGGCGACACAGAGCAACACCGCGGCGACGGCGGCACGCGCCCATCCGAACCGGGCACGCACCCACCGGACCCGCTCCGCCCAGCAAGCCCTCTCCGCACAGCGGCCCTGCCCCGTCACCGCCGTCCCTGTCACCGCCGTCCCTGTCGACACCGTTCCCGTCGACGCCGTCCGCCGAGCAGCGACCGCGTCATCGGCCGGCGGACCCGTCTCAGTCCGTCCGGCCCCGCCCGCCCCTCCCGGCCGCCGCACCGACAGCAGGAGCACCCCGCCGACCAGGCAGACGGCGGCGGTCACCGCGGCCCAGGCCCCCGGCGCGTCCACGGTCAGGGCCGCCGTGGCCCAGGCCGCGAGTGCGGGCGGTACCAGACGCAGGTCCATGGGACCGCTCCGGTCGGTGCGCGGGGTGCCGTCCCGCTCGGGCTCGGAGCGCGGGCCGGTCCCGTCGAGCACGCGGCTCATGGCCGTACCAGATCGCGCAGATCGGTGAATCGGCGGTCGCCGATGCCGTTGACCTCGCGCAGTTCGTCCACCGAGCGGAAACCGCCGTGCTGGGTGCGGTAGTCGACGATGTGCTGGGCCAGTACCGGGCCGACCCCGGGCAGGGTGTCGAGCTGGTCCACCGTGGCCGTGTTCAGGGAGACCGGCGCCGGCGGGCCCGTGCCGGTGGATCCGGTGAGCGACCCTCCTGCCGGGGCGGGCGGAGCGGCGGCGCCGGCGGGGATGCCGACAACGACCTGTTCGCCGTCGACCAGGAAGCGGGCGCGGTTCAGTCCTTCCGTGCTCACGCCCGGCCGGACCCCGCCCGCCGCCCGCAGCGCGTCGGCCACCCGGGCGCCGGCCGGCAGCCGCCGGATTCCCGGCTCCCGGACCTTGCCGCTGATGTCCACGACGATCTCCGGGCCCGGTGTCGCCGACGTGCCCGTGGCCGGTCCGGCGGTCGCTCCCCCACCCTTCTTGGTGAAGGGCGCCTGGGCACGCACCACCTGAGGGGCGCTCACCTGCTGGGGCCGGCCTGCCCAGAAGTGCTGCACGGCGAACACAGCGGCGGCCACGAGCACCACGGCGAGCGCCACGGCTCCCCGCCGCTCCACTCCGTAGCGGGCCTGGAGCCACACCGGCATCCGCTCGCGCAGCGCCAGCCCCGCCCGCTCCCGCCGACCCGGCGCGGCCCCGGACTCCTCCGACACCGGCTTCGATTCCGACACCGATTCCGACACCGGCTCCGGCTCCGGCTCCGGCTCCGGCTCCGGCAACCGCACCCCACCACCCGGTTCAGGCGCGGCGACAGTCGCCGCCCGCTCCCGGTTCCCGCCCGACACCGACGTGGTCGCGGTCACCGTCCGCCTGGAACCCGAACGCGGACTCAGGGCGGGTGCCAGGCCCGTCACCGTTGCCGTCGGTGTGTCCCCGGAGCCGTCCCGGACCGGCGGCGCGTTCCCCGACTCCCGCCACTGCGCGGCCCGTTCCCCGAAGAGGAGTTCCGCTCGGCGGCGCAGTTCCTCCGCCGGTGCGGACGGGCGACGGCGGGCATGGCGGCGGCCGGTGGGGCGGCGCTGCCGGACGCGGCCGTCGGAGGCGGGGGCACGGCCGGGGCCGCTGGTCGCGGTAGCTGTGCGTGAGCGAGATCGAAGTGCCATGCGACGAGGATGGGGCATTCCGCCCGACCTCGATGATCTTGGTGAATTCCCGTGGACAACCGCCCGGTTGTGGACAACTCCGCCACTCACACGGGTGAAGCCGGACGGCCCTCGGCCTCACCGGGAACAGGCCGTACCCGGGACCACCGTTGTCAGCGGGGCGAGACGACCGCGCCCAGCAGTCCGGGCCCGGTGTGCGCTCCGATCACCGCTCCGACCTCGCTGACATGCAGGTCGGCCAGGCCCGGCAGGCGCGCGCGCAGCCGGTCGGCGAGGGCGGCGGCGCGGTCGGGGGCGGCGAGATGGTGGACGGCGATGTCGACCTCGGCGCTGCCCGCCCGCTCGGCGGCCAGTTCCTCCAGGCGCGCGATCGCCCTGGACGCCGTACGGACCTTTTCGAGCAGGTCGATGCGGCCGGCGTCCAGCTGGAGCAGGGGTTTGACCGCGAGCGCGGAGCCCAGCAGTGCCTGCGCGGCACCGATACGGCCACCGCGGCGCAGATAGTCGAGGGTGTCGACGTAGAAGAAGGCGGAGGTGCCGTCGGCGCGCTTCTCGGCGGCCGTGACGGCCTCGTCCACCGTGCCGCCCGCTTCCGCGACCTGGGCCGCGGCGAGCGCGCAGAAGCCGAGCGCCATCGCGACCATTCCGGTGTCCACCACCCGCACGGGCACCGGTGCCTCGCGCGCCGCGAGGACCGCCGCGTCGTAGGTGCCGGACAGTTCGGCGGACAGGTGCAGGGAGACGATGCCGCACGCGCCGGACTCGGCGACCTTGCGGTAGGTCTCCGCGAACACCTGGGGGCTGGGGCGGGAGGTGGTGACGGGGCGTCGCTTCTGAAGTGCCTGGGCCAGGGAGCGGGTCGAGATCTCGGTGCCCTCTTCCAGGGCCTGGTCGCCGAGGACCACGGTCAGCGGGACCGCGGTGATGCCGTGACGCTCCATCGCCCGGGGCGGCAGGTAGGCCGTGGAATCGGTGACGATCGCGACATGGCGGGACATGAGCTGGAGGTTACCTGGCGTAGTGCTCCCTCGGCAGCCCGGCCCCTGTCCCGCGGTCCGGGTGCGGCTCGCTCAGGTGGTGCTCTCGGGGCGGGGCTTCTTCTGCCACGGTGCGGTGGGGCGCCATGACGGCGGGGCGATCGCCTCGGGGGCGGGCTCCTCGGCGGCGGGGGCCCCGGGCGCCTTCGGCCAGGTCTGTTCGGCGGCCCGGCCGTCGGCGGTGGCGGGTGCGTCGGGCCACGGCGGGGGTGCCTGGCCGGGCTCGGCCCGCGTCCAGTGGCGCAGGGCGTCCGCTTCGATGTCGATCTGTGCGCTGAGGGTGCCCAGGTCGTCGTCGGCGAAGCGGCGGGCCCGGTCGCGGACGGCCCAGCGCAGGGAGTCCGCGGACTTGGTGATCCGCTCGGTGCGGCTGCGCAGTTCGGGCAGGCGCGCGGTGAGCGTGGCCCGGTCCGGCTCGGACTCCAGACGCTTGAGGTCGGCGTCCAGCTCGTGTCCGTGTGCGCTGAGCCGTTCGAAGAGGCCGAGGGACTCCTTCAGCGACTCGTCCTCTGCCACGCCCGCGTGCAGCGCGTCCTGGGTGGCGCGCATGGACGTGCGCAGCGCGAGCCGCAGCTGGGCGATCTCGCCGGCGGGTCCGATCTGTGCGAAGGACTTGGCGCGCAGGGTGTGGTCCTCGACGGTGCGGCGGGCCTGCGCGATGGTCCGGTCCACACCGCGCTTGGCGGCGCCGACCGCCTTGAGCGTGGCGTACGCGCCCAGGGCGACGAACAGCAGGAAGAGCAGGGCGAACACGGTCAGCACGACTTCCATGACGCTCCTCCTCCGGTCGGCACGGCACAAGCCGCTGTGCTCTCCACGGTAAACGCAACGGGCAGGCCCGGAGTTCCGCGAGAACCCCGAACCTGCCCGTAGGGGACTACCCCGAGCCGGTGAAAATCCTCCGGTTGTTACGCGGGGACGATGTTGACCAGCTTCGGCGCCCGCACGATCACCTTGCGGATGCCCGCGCCGTCCAGCGCCGCGACGACCTTCTCGTCGGCCAGCGCCACCTTCTCCAGCTCCTCCTCGGAGATGGTGGGCGGCACCTCCAGCCGGGCCTTGACCTTGCCCTTGATCTGCACCACACAGGTCACGGTCTCGTCCACGACGTAGGCCGGGTCGGCGACCGGGAAGTCCTGGTGGACGACCGAGTCGGTGTGGCCCAGCTTGCGCCACAGCTCCTCGGCGATGTGCGGGGCCAGCGGGGCAACCATCAGCACCAGCGGCTCGGCCACGGACCGCGGCACGGCGGCGCCGGCCTTGGTCAGGTGGTTGTTCAGCTCGGTGACCTTGGCGATGGCGGTGTTGAAGCGCAGGCCCTCCAGGTCCTGGCGCACGCCGTCGATCGCCTTGTGCAGGGCGCGCAGGGTCTCCTCGTCGGCCTCGGCGTCGGTGACGGTGACCTCGCCGGTGTTCTCGTCGACGATGTTGCGCCACAGCCGCTGCAACAGCCGGAACTGGCCGACCACCGCGCGCGTGTCCCACGGGCGGGAGACGTCCAGCGGGCCCATGGCCATCTCGTACAGGCGCAGCGTGTCGGCGCCGTACTCGGCGGCGATCTCGTCCGGAGTCACCGCGTTCTTCAGGGACTTGCCCATCTTGCCCAGCAGCCGGCTGACCTTCTGGCCCTGGTAGTAGTAGGCGCCGTCGCGCTCCTCCACCTCGGCGGCCGGCACCGCGATGCCACGGCTGTCGCGGTAGACGTAGGCCTGGATCATGCCCTGGTTGAACAGCTTGTGGAACGGCTCCGCGGAGGAGACGTGCCCCAGGTCGTACAGGACCTTGGACCAGAAGCGCGCGTACAGCAGGTGCAGCACGGCGTGCTCGGCGCCGCCGACGTACAGGTCGACGCCGCCGTGCGGCCGGCCCTCGCGCGGACCCATCCAGTACCGCTCGATCTCCGGGTCGACCAGCTTCTGGTCGTTGTGCGGGTCCAGGTAGCGGAATTCGTACCAGCAGGAACCGGCCCAGTTGGGCATGGTGTTGGTCTCGCGGCGGTACTTCTTGGGGCCGTCGCCCAGGTCCAGCGTGACGTTGACCCATTCCTCGTTGCGCGACAGCGGCGTCTCGGGCTTGGTGTCGGCGTCGTCCGGGTCGAAGGTGCGCGGGCTGTAGTCCTCGATCTCGGGCAGCTCCAGCGGCAGCATCGACTCGGGCAGCGCGTGGGCGGTGCCGTCCTCGTCGTAGACGATCGGGAAGGGCTCGCCCCAGTAGCGCTGGCGGCTGAACAGCCAGTCGCGCAGCCGGAAGTTGACGGTGCCCTCGCCGATGCCCTCGCGCTCCAGCCATTCGGTGATGCGCGTCTTGGCCTCGACCACGCCCAGGCCGTTCAGCCGTACGTCGTCGCTGTCGGAGTTGACGATCTTCGCGTCGTAGGAGACGAAGGCGTCGTCCCAGGTGGACGGGTCGGTGCCGCGGCCGTCGGTCGGCTCGACCACGCAGCGGATCGGCAGCTCGAAGGCGCGCGCGAAGGCGAAGTCGCGGCTGTCGTGCGCGGGGACGGCCATGATCGCGCCGGTGCCGTAGCCCATCAGGACGTAGTCGGCGATGAAGACCGGGACCTGCTCGCCGTTGACCGGGTTGGTCGCGAACGCGCCGGTGAAGACGCCGGTCTTGTCCTTGGCCTCGGCCTGGCGCTCGACGTCGGACTTCGAGGCGGCCTGCGCGCGGTAGGCGGCGACGGCCTCGGCCGGGGTGGCGTGGCCGCCGGTCCACACCTCGTGCGTGCCCTCGGGCCACGCCTCGGGGGTGAACTTCTCGACCAGCGGGTGCTCGGGGGCCAGCACCATGTAGGTCGCGCCGAACAGGGTGTCCGGGCGGGTGGTGAAGACCGTGATGCGCTCGCCGTCGATCGGGAAGTCGACGCGGGCGCCCTCGCTGCGGCCGATCCAGTTGCGCTGTTGCAGCTTGATGGCCTCGGGCCAGTCCAGCTCCTCCAGGTCCTCCAGCAGCCGGTCGGCGTAGGCGGTGATGCGCATGTTCCACTGGCGCAGCTTGGCCTTGAAGACCGGGAAGTTGCCGCGCTCGGAGCGGCCGTCGGCGGTGACCTCCTCGTTGGCCAGCACGGTACCCAGGCCCGGGCACCAGTTGACCGGCGCGTCGGAGGCGTAGGCCAGGCGGTACTCGCCCAGGATGTCGGCGCGCTCGGTGGCGGTCAGCTCGTTCCACGCGCGCGTGGAGCCCGGGATCGCCCGCTCACCGGACTCGAACTGGGCGATCAGCTCGGAGATGGGGCGGGCCTTGCGCGCCTTCTCGTCGTACCAGGAGTTGAAGATCCGCAGGAAGATCCACTGGGTCCACTTGTAGTAGTCCGGGTCGATCGTGGCGAACGACCGGCGCTTGTCGTGGCCCAGGCCCAGCCGGCGCAGCTGGGACTTCATGTTGTTGATGGCGGCCTCGGTGGTGATCCGCGGGTGCTCGCCGGTCGCGACGGCGTGCTGCTCGGCGGGCAGGCCGAAGGCGTCGAAGCCGAGGGTGTGCAGGACGTTGTGGCCGGTCATGCGCTGGAACCGGGCGTAGACGTCGGTGGCGATGTAGCCCAGCGGGTGGCCGACGTGCAGGCCCGCACCGGAGGGGTAGGGGAACATGTCCATGATGAACTTCTTGGGCTTGGCGACCAGCTCCGGGTCGCCCGCCAGGTCGCCCGTGGGGTTCGCCGCCGCGTAGGTGCCGTCCGCGTCCCAGAAGTCCTGCCAGCGTGCCTCGATCTCGGCAGCCATGGCGGCCGTGTAGCGGTGCGGCGCGGCCTCCGCCGACGCGGCGGTGGCAGCGGGGTTCGTCTCGCTCATGATCCTCAAAGCTCCATCGATCGTCTCTGCCTGCGGCTGTGACATCCAAAGAAACGAAAAAACCCCTCGCACAGGAGGGGACGCCGCGCCGATGCCGACCTCACGGGTGGACCGGGGTCGGTACTGATCAGCGCGGCCCGCTAAGCAGAAGGCGTACGGCACGCATGGCGTTAGGGTACCGCAGCCCTTGAGCAAGCTGCGAGGCGCTTCCGTATCCCTGGTGGACATGTCACGAAGCCCGCCGGAACCGAACGAAGGCCAACGATCACTTCGCGTTACGTCCCCTACGGGACACCTCCCCCAGTCGCATGGTCCGTTGATAACAGCGCAATAACTCAAACCCCGTACTGATCGGTATGGCGCCACTTAGAGTGCGGCAGCGGGACCGCTTTCCCGAAACTGCTCGGAGTTGCCCCCATGAACCCTCGTCGTAGTACCAGCTCGCTCCCCAAACCGGGCCGCTCGGCCTATGGGGTGGCGTCCGCTGTCGTCCTGCTGCTCATACCCGTGGTCGTGCTGGTCGGAGGCAGCCAGTTCCGCGAGTTCCTGAACTTCGGCGCGGGCGTGCTGTCCCTCGTCTCGCTGAGCTGCTCGGTGATCTGGGGCCTGTTCGCCCAGGACCGGATCTTCCTCAACACGCGGCAGCGGATCATCGGCCAGGCGGTGCACCGGACGACCGCGGTCGCCTCGATCGCGTTCCTGTTGCTGCACATCACCACGAAGATCGCGCTCGGTCACACGAAGCTGATCGCCGCGATCATTCCGTTCTCGCTCGGCGTCACCGGAATCGCCGGCCTGGTGGGACTGGGCTCGCTCGCGGGCCTGCTGATGATCTTCGTGGGCATCACCGGCGCCCTGCGCAGCAATTTCGCCACCCCGGCCCCGGTCGCCGCCCGCTGGCGGGCCATGCACATGCTGGCCTACCCGGCCTGGTGCGCGGCGCTGGTCCACGGCCTCTACGCGGGTCGCTCGGCCAAGCCGGTCTTCGTGATCCTCTACAGCCTGTCCCTGCTCGGCGTCATGGGCGCCCTCGCGCTGCGCGCCGCGCCGCGCCCGGTCAAGCGGAAGGTCGCCGACCGGCTGGTGGCCCTGTTCGGCAGCTCGGAGCGGCCCGGACTCGACGAGCTGGACGCGAGCCGCTCGCGGGTGGCCGAGTCGGCGCTGCCCGGCTTCGACAGCCGGCGCGATCCGCGCACGGCGACCGCCGAGACGGTGGCATCCCCGCTCTACCAGACCCCGGCCGCCCCCGCCGCCGGGCCCGACGCCGGCTTCGCGGCTGCCTACCGCGCGGTCTCCACGCCGGGCCGCCCCCAGCAGCCCTACCTGGCCGACCGGACCGCCCGCATGGACGTGCCGATGGATCTGCGGCCCACGGAGGCCGTCCCGCGCGTGGACGGCCCCTCCAGCACCTCCGGCAGCTGGCCGATCCCGTCCCCGCCACCGGTCGGCGAGGCCCCGCCGTCCGCGTACGACCCGCTCCAGGACACCGGATACACCATCCCGGTCTACGGCAATCCGGGCACGCCCGGATACGGCGGAAGTGACGTGTACGACACCGGTGAGACGAACGGCCTCTACGGCACGTACAACCCGACTGACACGTTCAACAGCGGTCCCGCCACCGAAACGCTGCCCGGCTCGTCCTACGAGACACCGGGCTCGGGCGAACCTTGGAACACGCCTTCCGGAGGCTTTAAGTGAACGAGGCCCTGCCCGACGTCCCCGAAGTCCGCGTGGTCGGGCTTCCCCAGCTCACGTCGGGCTTCGACCTTGTGGAGCGGCTCGATCTGCCCATGCACCTGAAGGTGCACGGGCCGCTCGACCCGCTGGGCGGCGAGCAGCTCGCCCAGCTTGCCGAAAGCATCAACCTCAAGGGCCGCGGCGGCGCCGGCTTCCCCTTCCACAGGAAGCTGCGCTCGGTCGCCGAGTCGGCGATCAAGCGCGGGGTGCGGCCGGTCGTCGTGGTCAACGGCAGCGAGGACGAACCGGCCTGCCGCAAGGACACGGTGCTGATCAACCGCGCCCCGCACCTCATCCTCGACGGCGCGCTGCTGTGCGCCGAGGCGCTCGGCGCGCGCACGCTCGTCATCGGCGTCACCCGGGAGTCCACGCAGCGCTCCATGGAGGCCGCGCTCGCCGAACGCGGGCTGAGCAACAGCCGCAGATCGGCGCTGCGCGCGTGGGTGCAGCGCAACCCGGTGCGCATGGTGACCGGCGCCGCCGCCTCGCTGATCCGCTCCGTCGACGGCGGCCCGGCGATCCCGCCCGGCCGCAAGATCAGCGCCTCGCAGAGCGGCGTGGGCGGCGCGCCCACGCTGCTGTCGAACGCGGAGACGTTCGCGCAGCTGGCCATCGCCGCCCGCATCGGCCCGGAGCGCTACGGCAACACCGGTCTGTACGACGAACCGGGCACCGTGATGCTGACGGTGTCCGGCGCGGTCGCCCGTCCCATGGTGATCGAGGTCCCCACGGGCGTACCGCTGCGCTACGTGCTGCAACTGGCCGGCGCCCCGCCGGTGCCGCAGGGCGTGCTGACCGGCGGCTACCACGGCAAGTGGATCGACGCGGCGACCGTCAACGAGGCGATCGTCTCCCGCAACTCGCTGGACGCGGTGGGCGGTTCGCTGGGCGCGGGCGCGATCCTGCCGATCAGCCAGGAGACGTGCCCGCTGGGCGAGTCGCTGCGGGTCGCGCAGTGGCTGGCCGAGGAGAGCGCGGGCCAGTGCGGGCCCTGCTACCTGGGGCTGCCCGCCGCCGCGCGCGGGATGGAGGACATCCTGAACGGCGGCGGACCGGCCGCCCTGGAGGCGCTGAAGCAGGTCGCGAAGAACGTGAAGCGGCGCGGGGCGTGTTCGCACCCGGACGGCTCGGCGATGTTCCTGGAGTCGACCATCAAGGCGTTCACCGACGACCTGGCCGCGCACATCCTCGGGAACGGCTGCGGACGGCCAGTGGAGGGCGTCCTGCCGCTCTTCGAGGGGGGCAGGGCCCCCACGGGCGTGCCGGGCGGCGCAGAGCCCGCGGAGAACGGAGCCAGCCGCCAGAAGATCTACGTCGACTGGACGCTCTGCCGGGGTCACGGGCTGTGCGCGGACATCCTGCCGGAGGTGTTCGAGCTCGGCGCCGACGGCTTCCCGACGGTGGCCCAGGCGCAGGTGCCGCGCTACGCGGAGGCCAAGGCGCTGCGCGCGGTGCGCCGCTGCCCGGCGCTGGCCCTGCGCATCGAGGAGGACACGCGCGGGCAGGCGCCGTCGCGCAACCTGCCGGTCCTCTCCCAGGGCCGCGGCCGGCGCGCGCTCGGCCGCTGAGCACACGCGAGGGGGCGGGTCGCCCGCACGGGTGGCCCGCCCCTTCCGCTCGGCCACGCCGTGCCGCAACACGCCGAAGGCGGACCATCCGTCGGGATGGTCCGCCTTCGACTTCTGTGGAGCTAAGGAGAATTGAACTCCTGACCTCCTGCATGCCATGCAGGCGCTCTACCAACTGAGCTATAGCCCCTTGTTCTGTTGTTTCGCCCGGTTCCCCCGGCGACGACGTAAACATTACAGGGCGGAGGGCGCAGCACAAAATCGGTTTCGGACCCGCACCGATACGCCCGCTAATGTCGGTTTTCATGGCCATGATCGCGTCGCCCTCAGTCCACCGCAGGGTCCCGGTCGCGCTGGGCGTGTGCCTGGTGTCCTTCGCGGCCTTCTGGGCAGCTCAGCGGGCCGCGCACGTGTCCATGATCGATCTGATGGTCTACCGCGCCGAGGGCGCCACCGTGCGCGCCGGCGGCGATCTGTACGCGTTGCGTGCGACGGCCGCCCGCCTGCCCACCACCTACCCGCCGTTCGCGGCCCTGCTGTTCACCCCGCTGCCCCTGCTGGACACCGCACTCCTGCGGGCGCTGGCGACGGCCGGGAACCTCGCGCTGCTGGTGGTGTTCGTCCGGCTGTCGCTGAAACTCGTCGGCCACGCGCGCGTGGAGACCGCGTGGTGGGTCGCGGCGCCGGCCGTGTGGTGCGAGCCGGTGTGGACGACCGTGCGCTACGGCCAGATCAACCTGCTGCTGGCCGTCCTGGTGCTGTGGGACCTGACCCGCCGTCCCGCGGGCGGGTCCGACCGCTGGACGGGGGTGGGCCTCGGGCTGGCCGCTGCCGTCAAGCTGACGCCCGCGCTGTTCCCGGTGTTCCTGCTGGCCACGGGCCTGGTGGCCCGCCTGAGGGGCGGTCACGGGGAGCCGTGGCTGCGGCACGCGCGCGGGGCGGCCGTCGCGTTCGCCGGGGCGACGCTGCTGGCGGCGGCCGTCCTGCCGTACGACTCCTGGCGGTTCTGGACGCAGACGCTGTTCCGCGCGAGCCGGGTCGGGCATGCCGAGGACACCGCCAACCAGGCCCTGCGCGGCGTCCTGGCCCGCCTTCTGCACACACCCGAGCCGGGAGCGCTCTGGACGGCCTGCGTGGCCGTGGTGGCCGTCCTGGGCCTCGCCGTGGCCGTCCGGGCGGAGTTGCGGGGGCAGCGGGCCTGGGCGGTGTGCGTCTGCGCGGTCACCGCCCTGCTGATCAGCCCGGTCTCCTGGACCCACCACTGGGTGTGGTGCGTGCCGCTGGTGCTGCTGCTGTGGACACGCGGGCGCCGGGCGGCGGCCCTGGGCACCCTGCTGGTGTTCTGCTCGTACGCCCCGTGGTGGGTGCCGCACGGGACCGGGCGGCCGGAACTGCACCAGTCGGGCGCGGAGTTGACGCTGTCGGCCGTCTACACGGGCGTCGGCGCGGTCTTCCTCGCGCTGGCCCGGACATCGTTGCCGAAGGCCGGGCCGGGCGGGGTCCGCGTCAAGCCGTGACGAACTGGTAGAACCTCTTGAGCGTGCAGTGCTCCTCCAGGAGGCGGCCGTAGATCGGCTCGCCCTCCAGTTCCCGGTATGTCTCGATCGGGTCGCCTTTTATGATCAGCGCCCGCGCGCATTCCTCGCACCAGTACTGGTAATCGGGATTGATCGGCTCCATGTCACGCACGATCGGGGTACCGCTCCCGCACCAGTCGCACTTCCGCCTGTGTGCACCCATCGATCAGCTCCAGCTGTGGCCGCAGGCCGTGCACACGTAGGAGATTCCGCCGTTGTCGCCGAGGACCTGCGCCACATGCGCGGAACCGCAGGAAGGGCAGCTCAGCCGGGTGGTCGTATCCCGTATCAACGCCGCACCGAGGAGGTGGCCGACCTCCTCAAGGATGCTCGCAGGCATCGCTACTCCCTCCCGTCGGGCCGCGCCCCCTTCCGGCCGTTTGATTCTGCCACGACCGGACCGATACGGTCAGCGACGCCTCAGTACCAGTCCGGACACGGCTCCCACCGCGGCCGTCCCGGCCGGCGCCCAGAAGCGCTCCGGGAACGCCTCCGCGGAGGAATACGGGCGCGGCGCCCCGAACGACTCAAGCCGCGGTCGGCGAACGTGCTGTGGACGCGCAGCCGGACGCAGAAGATCCCGCCCCCTGCGGGGACGGGATCCTCATCACCGATCTCTGACAACTCGACGGAGTGTCGATCAGTGGAGCTAAGGAGAATTGAACTCCTGACCTCCTGCATGCCATGCAGGCGCTCTACCAACTGAGCTATAGCCCCTTGCGTTCTTCCCGCTCGGCGGGGCGAACAAGAAGAACTTTAGCCTGTGACCTGCCAGAAAGTGAAATCCGGGGCCGGGGGGCTCGGGACGGTCAGACGTCGTCGCCGAGGACGGGCTCCGGGAGGGTGCCCGCGTTGTGCTCCAGCAGGCGCCAGCCGCGGGCGCCCTCGCCGAGCACGGACCAGCAGCAGTTGGAGAGCCCGCCGAGGCTCTCCCAGTGCAGGGCCTCCAGGCCGAGGAGCCGGCCGATGGTGGTGCGGATGGTGCCGCCGTGGCTGACGACGACGAGCGTGCCGTCCTCGGGCAGCTTCTCGGCGTGCCGCAGCACCACGGGGGCGGCGCGGTCGGCGACCTCGGTCTCCAGCTCGCCGCCGCCGCGGCGGACCGCCTCGCCGCGCTTCCAGGCGGCGTACTCCTCGCCGTGGCGGGTGATGATCTCCTCGTGCGTCAGCCCCTGCCAGACGCCCGCGTAGGTCTCGCGCAGCCCCTCGTCGCGGGTGACGTCGAGGCCGGTGAGGGCGGCCAGCTCGGCCGCCGTGTGCGCGGCCCGTCGCAGGTCCGAGGAGACGATCGCGTCGGGCCGCAGGGAGGCGAGCAGCCGGGCGGCGCGGCGGGCCTGGCCGATGCCCGTCTCGGTCAGCTCGACGTCCGTGGTGCCCTGGAAGCGGCGCTCCACGTTCCAGGAGGTCTGGCCGTGCCGCCACAGGATGATGCGGCGGCCCCGGCCCTTGCGGTCGGTCACCTCTCCGGTGGCGCTCATCACCACGCCCCGCCGGGTTCCTGGTCGGCCTCGGCGGCCTGCGCCCTGGCGTGCTCCTCCGCCTTGCCGCGGGTGGCCTTGGCGTCGGCGGGCAGCTCCAGCTCGGGGCAGTCCTTCCACAGCCGCTCCAGGGCGTAGAAGACCCGCTCCTCGCTGTGCTGGACGTGGACGACGATGTCGACGTAGTCGAGCAGGATCCAGCGGGACTCCCGGTCGCCCTCGCGGCGGACCGGCTTGGCCCCGAGGTCCTTCAGGAGGCGCTCCTCGATCTCGTCGACGATGGCCTTGACCTGGCGGTCGTTCGGCGCGGATGCCAGCAGGAAGGCGTCCGTGATCGACAGCACGTCGCTCACGTCGTAGGCGATGACGTCGTGGGCGAGCTTGTCGGCCGCCGCCTGGGCGGCGGTGTTGATGAGCTCAAGGGAACGATCGGTGGCGGTCACTACATGGCTTTCCGTCGGCGGTCTTTTGTCATCAAGGGTCTCACGGACCGCCCGGCGCACCCCACGTGATTACGGCATCACGTGGGGTGCCCCCGGCCGCGCGCCGGTGCGCGGGCGGCCCGGGGTCAGGAGGAGGACGGCTCGTAGTCGCCGCCGAGGATCACCGAGACATCGGCGCCGGAGGAGACGCTGCCCTTGGTCACGGAGCCGGCGGGCAGCCCGAGGGTCTTGGCGACCTCGGTGGCGTTCGCCTTGTCGGCGGCGTCCGCGTAGAGCACCTTCGAGGCGGTCTGGGTGCCGGAGGCGGTGCCGCCCTCCAGGAAGGTGAAGCCGCCGTTGAGGAGTACCACCCGGGCCTTGTCCGTGTCGTCCTTCACGCCGGTGGCGTTCTGGACGGAGACCCGGACCGAGGAGCCGGCGTCGGGGCTCTTGGCGGTGCCGCCGAGGATGTCCTTCACCACGCTGTCGCTGGTCTGCGCGGTGAGGGTGCCGTCGGACTGCACGGGCAGCAGGGCGGTCCTGTAGTCGCCGCTCTTGGCGAGGTCGGCGAGGTTGGCGAGGAAGCCGCCGAGGTCCTTGTCGGTGAGCGGCGGGTCCAGGATCTGCGCGAGGGTCTGCACGGTGGTGGTGGCGGACGACGGGTCGGAGGACATCTTGCGCAGCACGCCCTGCATGACCTGGCCGAACCGCTCAAGCTGGGCGTTCTGGGACTCGCCGGCGGCGCGGTAGGTGGCGTAGGCGACGGCCATCTTGCCGCTGAGGGTCTGGCCCTGGCCCTTGTGGACGAGCGGGGCGGTGCCCTTCTTCTTGGTGTCCGGGTCGGGCACGTCGGTGTTGGTGTCGATCTCGATGTTGCCGACGAGTTCGACGAGGTTCTCCAGGTAGGGGGTGTCGAGGCGCCAGGTGCCCTGGATGCTGGTGCCGAGGACCGTGTCGAGCTGGCCGCGGGTGCCGGAGGCGCCGTCGTCGTCCACGGACTTGGCGAGGGTCGTGGTGGAGCCGTCGTCGTCGGTCAGGGCGAGGGAGTTGGGCAGCAGGACCGTGGTGCCCTGCTTGGTGGTGGTGTTGTCGACCAGCAGCGCCGTGGAGGTGCCGCCCTTGCCCGTGTTGTGCAGGTGGACGACGATCACGTCGCGTTTCTGGGCGGTGACCGGCGTGGCGGTGCCGGTCTTGCCGTCGGACGAGGACAGGCCGGGCAGTTTCCCGGCGAACCAGAGGTAGCCGACACCGCCGACCACGACGAGGGCCAGGACGACGAGGAGGGCGATGATCCGGCTCCGGGCGCGGCGGCGGGCCTCCTCGCGGCGCTCGGTGCGGTTCTCGGTGAACTTCAGCCAGTCGATGACGTCCTCGGAGTCGCCGTCGGGCTCCTCGGCGAAGGCGAACTGCTCGGTGTGGTGGTCCTCTTCCGCCGTGGGGGGCTCGGTGTCCCCCGGCGTGAGGGTGTCCTGCGGGATCCGGGTGTCGTCCGGGACGCGGGTGTTCTCCGCGGGGCCGGCCTGGTGCGGGATGTAGGCGGTCTGCTCGGTGATCCGGGGCTGCTGTCCGCTGCTCGCCGCCTGCCCGTAGGGGTCGTAGCCCGTGGCCTCCTGGGTGCCGGTGGCGTACGGGTCGTACGGGGCCTGGGTGCCGTAGGGGTCGTAGGCGTCGTAGGCGTGCGGCTGTTGGACCGGGCCGTAGGAGGGCGCCTGCTGCGAGCCGGTGGCATAGGGGTCGTAGCCGTGGCCCTGCTGCTGGGCGTACGGGTCGTGGGCCGTCTGCTGGGACTGGGGAGCCTGCTGTGCCGGGACCTGCCCGTACACGGGCCGGCCGTACTCGTCGTAGCCGACGACTTCGTACGGGCCGCCGCCGTAGCCTGCGTCACCCGTGTCGTATCGGTCGTTCACCGGTGCCCCTCTCGGCTCACTCGCCGCGGTACAGCTCGCGCTTGTCGATATAGCGCACGACTCCGTCCGGCACCATGTACCAGATGGGGTCCCCCTTGGCGACTCTCGCACGGCAGTCTGTGGACGAGATGGCGAGCGCGGGCACCTCGACGAGCGAGACTCCGCCTTCCGGCAGGCCCGGGTCGGTGAGGTTGTGGCCGGGGCGGGTGACGCCGATGAAGTGCGCGAGGGAGAACAGTTCCTCCGAGTCGCGCCAGGTCAGCAGCTGGGCGAGGGCGTCGGCGCCGGTGATGAAGAAGAGGTCGGTGTCGGGGTTGAGGGCGCGCAGGTCGCGCAGGGTGTCGACGGTGTACGTGGGGCCGCCGCGGTCGATGTCGATGCGGCTGACGGAGAACTGGGGGTTCTCGGCGGTCGCGATGACCGTCATCAGGTAGCGGTCCTCGGCCGGGGAGACGTTGCGGTGGGACTTCTGCCACGGCTGGCCGGTGGGGACGAACACCACCTCGTCCAGGTGGAACTGCGCGGCGACCTCGCTGGCCGCCACGAGGTGCCCGTGGTGGATCGGGTCGAACGTTCCGCCCATGACGCCGAGGCGCCGTTTGCCCGTGTGGGCGGGGCCGTTGCCCGGTCCGCGCTGCGGGTGCTTCACCGTGTCGTCGGCGCTCTCGTGCGCCGGACCGGTAGGCATGTCCTGCTGTCCCATGCGTGCAGACCCTACCGGCCCGGCCTCGGACGTCCGGCCGGGGACGGGTTCCCCGCTCAGCGGTCGCGGTTGAAGCGCGTGGTGATCCACAGCAGGAGGAGCAGGATGAACAGGGCGCCGCCGCCGGTGAGGGCCGGGTTCAGGCTGTTGTGGTTTCCGCCGTGCTGCTCGCCCTCGGCGGCAAGGGTGACCAACTGGGCTGCTGCGCTGTGGAAGCTCATCTTCGGCAGGACCTATCGCGTGTGGGCGGAATAAAGATGTCGGCTCATCGTAAGCGGGCGGCCGTGCGGCGATCACGCCGACTCCGCCGTTGGGACCGCAGGACGCCGGCGGCCCACGCGTGGCGGGAGCGCTCGGTGCCCGGCGGCGGGGAACTTTCGCCGCTCGTCAGTCGTCCTTCCGCTTGTAGCCGCGCAGCAGGAACCAGGCGGTCAGTACACAGCCGAGGACCATCACGACCAGCACGACGCGGAGCAGGTTTCCCGACCCGTGCTGCTGGACGGCGCTCGCGGCGGCTTCGGTCAGCCAGGCGGCTGCGGGGTGGTGCTCCATGACGTGGACTCCTTCAGGGGTGTACTGCCCGTCCAAGGTATCTCCGCCTAGGCTGGGCCCCGCCTCGGGGGCACAGTGGGCACTCACACGCACATGGGGGAAGACATGTCCGACGACGGCCACCAGCACACGGGGCACGAGCGGGTGCCGGGCAGGCAGCGCAGGCGCTTCCCGGGGATCTCCACGCGCGCGTACGAGCACCCCGCCGACCGCTCGGCCCTGGTCGCGCTGCGCAAGCTGAGCGGGTTCGACACCGTTTTCAAGGCGCTCAGCGGGCTGCTGCCGGAGCGGAGCCTCAGGCTGCTGTTCCTGTCCGACTCGGTGCGGGTCTCCGAGCGCCAGTTCTCGCATCTGCACGACATGCTGCTGGACGCCTGTTACATCCTGGACCTGCACAAGGTCCCGCCGATGTACGTCACGCAGGACCCGCAGCCGAACGCGATGTGCATCGGCCTGGACGAGCCGATCATCGTGGTCAGCACGGGCCTGGTGGAGCTGCTCGACGAGGAGGAGATGCGGGCGGTCGTCGGGCACGAGGTGGGGCACGCGCTGTCCGGGCACTCGGTGTACCGCACCATCCTGCTGTTCCTGACGAGCCTCGCGCTGAAGGTCGCCTGGATCCCGCTGGGCAACCTGGCGATCATGGCGATCGTCACGGCGCTGCGGGAGTGGTTCCGCAAGTCGGAGCTGTCCGCCGACCGGGCGGGTCTGCTGGTGGGCCAGGACGTCCGGGCCTCGATGCGGGGGCTGATGAAGATCGCGGGCGGCAACCACCTGCACGAGATGAACGTGGACGCGTTCCTGGAGCAGGCCGACGAGTACGACTCCGGGGGCGATCTGCGCGACTCGGTGCTGAAGATCCTGAACGTGCTGCCCCGCTCGCACCCGTTCACCACCGTGCGGGCCGCCGAGCTGAAGAAGTGGGCCGAGTCCCGGGACTACCAGCGGATCATGGACGGGCACTACCCACGGCGCGGCGAGGACGGGGACGCCTCCGTCAGCGACTCCTTCCGCGAGTCGGCGGCCAGCTACGCGAGCGATGTGAAGACCTCCAAGGACCCGCTGATGAAGCTGGTCACGGACCTCGCGGGCGGCGCGGGCGATCTGGGCGGCCGGGTCCGGCGGGGCTTCGACGGCTTCCGGAGCCCGCCGCCGGCCAAGGGGGACGCCCCGGGTGGCGGCGAGGAGTAGGCGCCAGGCCCGGCAGGGGGGACTCCCGGCAGGGAGAACCACCGCTTCCGGCGCCGTCCCCCTCCGCGCCTCTCACACCTTCGGCTGGGCCGCCGTGGCCAGCGTCCCGCACAGGGCCGTGGCGCTGTCGGTCTCGTAGGGATTGGTGCCCGCGGGGCCGCCCGACCGGGCCGTCTGGCCGGCCAGGAGGGGACGGAGGTAGGCCGAGGCGTCCTCGGCGCAGGCGAGGGGGCCCGCCTGGACGTAGGACGTGACCAGCTGCACCTGGTGGGTGCGCAGGTCGTCGCGGTCGAAGCGGAAGGTCACCTCGCGGCGGACGGTGAAGAGGGAGGCGGGGGCGCCGGCGGCGGCGCCGGTGGGGCGCAGGGCGTAGACGAAGGTGTGGTCGGCGCTGACCTCCAGGGTCGCCGAGTCGGCTTCGGCGGCGTGCAGGCTGCCGAAGACGCGGATCCTGCCGTCGGCCAGCTGGGCGCGGGCGGGGTCGATGCGGACCACCCAGCCGGTGGCCGCGTGCCGGCCGTCCGCCGTCGGGTGGTCGAGGCTCTGGTCGAACTGGTCGAGCTGGTCGGAGTCGATCAGGGCCCGGGCGGGGCTGACCTCACGGCCGCTGAGCACCTCGGGGTAGAGCGAGGAGCGGACGATGTAGTCCTTGGCGGTGGTGAGGGCGGTGACCACCTGGCTGTCGGAGAAGTGGGCGGTGCCGCGTGAGGCGGGCAGGGGTATTCCCTCGGCGCCGGCCTCGTACGGGGCGGCGGGGCTGCGCGCGTAGAGCCTCTCGGGGTCCGCGGTGCCGGGCACCTTGCCCTGGGGGGCGAGCGGGATGACGGTCATCCGGAGGGATTCCACGGGCCGCCGGGTCTGCGGAGAGCCGTAGGGGTGGCGGACGCCCATGTAGATCGCGGTGGCGAAGGCGACGGCGATCAGCAGGACGAGGACGAGGACCTGCCGGGTGAGGCCCCGGTGCAGGGGCGGGCGGCGGCGGACGGCGGGGGCGTGGTCGGCCAACCGCTCCTCGGCGGAGAACTCCTGGAGGCGGGCAGCGCGGACGAACGATTCGTCGAAGACGACGGATCGGTATTCGTCCTCCGCACCGCCGGGGCCGCCCTCGGGTGTCCCCTCCGGTGGGTCTCCAGGCCCGCCCATACTTTCAGAGTAGGTCTCGTGAGCCCCGGGTAAACGCCTCGCTCCGCGACAACTTCTGACAGGTTCTCACCAAGCGCGGGCGGGGTGCTCAGGGAGAGGGCGGAATGGCCGAGACGGCCGGCCGGGAGCGGTCGGCGGCGGGGCCGGGGGCGGACGCGCTGCCCTGTTCGAGGCCGGTGGAGGCGGGGGCGGGAACGCGGTCGCGGGTGCCCGAGGAGCCTCCCCGGTAGACGGCGGCGAAGGCCAGGGCGACCATGCCGATGCCCATCACGACGGCGAGGACCCAGGCCACGGGCCGGTGCCAGCGGACCTGCTTGCCGTAGGCACCGAAGGGGCCCTGGTGATCGCCGAGGACGTAGGTGTCGTCCAGCTCGTCATCGTCGTGGTCTCGGCCGAACGCGCCCCCCTCGGGGCCGTAGCCGTCGTAGCGCTCGCCCCGGGCGCGGGCGCGTCGGGCCTCGGCCTCGGATGCCTCGGCTCTGGCCTGGGCCGCGGCCAGAAGGCGCTCCACGGCGGTGGGCTCGTGGAAGGTGGCCGCCTGTACGAAGGCCTCGTCGAGGACCACGGAGGCGAACTCTTCGTCCGACACCCCGTGGTCGTGGTCATCGTCGGGCTCCCAGCCGTCAGGGAACGGCGTGCCCCCCACGTCCTCCGGCACGTGTACAGAGTAGACCTGGGGGGTCAATTTGGGCAGACGGTACGGACATTCGTCTGCCTGGTGAGACGCCTCGGGGGCCGGGCCGCAGGACGGCTCGCCGGACGGGGTCCGGGACAGCGGGACCGCGGCCGGACGGGTGAACCTCAGCGGCGGACGTGTCCGTCGCCGGTGACGATGTACTTGGTGCTGGTCAGCTCCGGCAGGCCCATCGGGCCGCGGGCGTGCAGCTTCTGGGTGGAGATGCCGATCTCGGCGCCGAAGCCGAACTGGCCGCCGTCGGTGAAGCGGGTGGAGGCGTTCACGGCGACGGTGGTGGAGTCGACCAGCTGGGTGAAGCGGCGGGCGGCCTGCTGGGAGGTGGTGACGATGGCCTCGGTGTGGCCGGAGGTCCACAGCCGGATGTGCTCGACGGCCTTGTCCAGCGAATCCACCACCGCGGCGGCGATGTCGTACGACAGGTACTCCGTCTCCCAGTCCTCGGTGGTCGCCTCGACCACGGTGGCCTTGGAGTCCTTGGCGTGGGCCATGACCCGCTCGTCGGCGTGGACGGTGACGCCGGCCTCGGCGAGGGCGTCCAGGGCGCGCGGCAGGAACTCGGCGGCGATGTCCTGGTGGACCAGGAGGGTCTCGGCGGCGTTGCAGACGCTGACCCGCTGGGCCTTGGAGTTGATCAGGATCTCGACGGCCATGTCGATGTCGGCCTGGGCGTCGACGTAGACGTGGCAGTTGCCGGTGCCGGTCTCGATCACGGGGACCGTGGACTCGTTGACCACGGTCCGGATCAGGGAGGCGCCGCCGCGCGGGATGAGGACGTCGACCAGGCCGCGGGCGCGCATCAGCTCGCGGACGGAGTCGCGGCTCTCCCCGGGCACGAGCTGGACGGCGTCGGCGGGCAGCCCGGCCCCGCCGACGGCGTCGCGGAGCACCCGGACGAGGGCGGAGTTGGACTCGTAGGCGGAGGCCGAGCCACGCAGCAGGACGGCGTTGCCGGACTTGAGGCAGAGGGCGGCGGCGTCCACGGTGACGTTCGGGCGGGCCTCGTAGACGATGCCGACGACGCCGAGCGGGACGCGGACCTGGCGCAGGTCGATGCCGTTGGGGAGGGTGGAGCCCCGGACGACCTCGCCGACCGGGTCGGGCAGCTTCGCGACGTCACGGACGTCGGAGGCGATGGCGCGGACCCGCTCCGGGGTGAGGGTGAGCCGGTCGACGATGGCCTCGCTGGTGCCGTTCTCCCGGGCCTTGGCCACGTCCTTGGCGTTGGCCTCGACGATCTCGGCGGTCCGGACCTCCAGGGCGTCGGCGATGGCGAGCAGCGCGTCGTCCTTCACGGCGCGCGGGAGCGGCGCGAGGTCGGCGGCGGCGGCCTTGGCCCGGTAGGCGGCCTGGGTGACCGGGGACATCGAGTCGTACGGCGAGAGCGTGGTCATGAGGGCAGGGTAGTGCGCGGGGCGCGGCGGTTCAGCGGTCGTCCCACACCCCGAGACACCCCAAAAGGGGTGAACCTTCCTGGGCGGGGGAACGGCCGGCCGCTCGCTCCGGCCCGGCGCACCCGCTCGGCACCCGCTCACCCGAGCCCGGCTCGCCGCCCCGGCCCGCCCCGTCCCCGCTCAGAACGGGTGCACCCCCACCGGTGTCGCCGGGGCGGGGCCGTAGCCCTCGGCGATGCGGTGGTGGTAGGTCTCCCGGTCGATGACCTCCAGGCCGACGATCTCCCAGGGCGGCAGGCCCGCGCTCTGCCGGTGCTCGCCCCACAGGCGCAGCGCCACGGCGGCGGCGTCGTGCAGGTCGCGGGCCTCTTCCCAGTACCGGATCTCGGCGTGGTCGGTCGCGTATCTGCTGGTCAGCAGGAAGGGGTGGTCGTGGGCGAGCTGTTCCAGGGCCCGTCGCAGTTCGGGCAGGGGGACCTTCTCGCCGGAGACGCTGAGGGTGACGTGCCACAGCCTGGGCAGGTCCTTGGGCTCCTCATAGGTGTCCCCGGCCGCGACGCTCGTCAGAGCACCGCGGGACGCCGCCCCCGGGCGCGCTCGTCTCACGACGGCCTCCTTCACGCATGGCACGCACGGCTCGCACGGCTCATATGGCTCACACGGCTCGCATGCTCGTATGACTCGCTCGGCCCCTTGACGGAACCCGTCCCTTCAACATGTCCCCCAGACAAAGTTGAGCAGGCCGCAGGGCTCCGCGTGGTGGTTTTACGGAACGTCCCCCACCGGGGTCGCGCCGTACGCCCCGTTCTACGAGCGGTTCCGCGAGCTTCAGGTGTGCAGGAGGACCAGGTCGTCCCGGTGTACGACCTCGCGTTCGTACGCGGGGCCCAGCTCGCGTGCCAGCTCGCGGGTCGAACGCCCGATCAGCCGGGGGATCTCCTTGGCGTCGAAGTTGACGAGTCCCCGGGCCACCGCGTGGCCCGTGGTGTCCCGCAACTCGACGGGGTCGCCTGCGCTGAACTCGCCCTCGACGGCGGCGATCCCGGCGGGCAGCAGCGAGGTGCGCCGCTTGACGACCGCGTCCACCGCGCCGTCGTCCAGGATCAGGGCGCCCTGCGGGGTGGAGGCGTGCTGGAGCCAGAGGAGCCGCTCGGCGGAGCGCTTGCCGGTGGCGTGGAAGTAGGTGCCGGTGTCGCCGCCGGCCAGGGCCTCGGCCGCATGGACGGCGCTGGTCAGCACCACCGGGATGCCGGCGGCGGCGGCGATCCGGGCGGCCTCCACCTTGGTGACCATCCCGCCGGTGCCGACACCGGCCTTGCCCGCGCTGCCGATCTCGACGCCGGCGAGGTCCTGCGGGCCCTTCACCTCCGCGATCCGGGAGGTGCCGGGCCTGCTGGGGTCGCCGTCGTAGACGCCGTCGACGTCGGAGAGGAGGACCAGCAGGTCGGCGTGGACGAGGTGGGCGACGAGGGCGGCGAGGCGGTCGTTGTCGCCGAAGCGGATCTCGTCGGTGGCGACGGTGTCGTTCTCGTTGACGATCGGGAAGGCACCCATCGCGAGCAGCTGGTCCAGGGTGCGGGAGGCGTTGCGGTGGTGGGCGCGGCGGCTCATGTCGTCGCTGGTGAGCAGGACTTGGCCGACGCGGACGCCGTAGCGGGCGAAGGAGGCGGTGTAGCGGGCGACGAGCAGGCCCTGGCCGACGCTGGCGGCGGCCTGCTGGCGCGCGAGGTCCTTGGGCCGGCGGCGCAGACCGAGCGGGGCGAGGCCGGCGGCGATGGCGCCGGAGGAGACCAGCACGATCTCCTTCTCGCCACCGCTGCGGATCTTGGCGAGGACGTCGACCAGCGCGTCGACGCGGTCGGCGTCCAGGCCGCCCGCGGCGGTGGTCAGCGAGGAGGAGCCCACCTTGACGACGATCCTGCGGGCCTCGCCCACGGCCTGCCTTGCCCTTGCCACCTGCGGTCCGTCTCCTTCACGTGCGCGTTCCGGCACCGTGCTTCCCGGCGTCCTCAATCTACGGGAAGCCGGGCGCGGCGCGCCCGCGCTGCTCAGCCGTCGGACAGTCCCGGGCCCGGCCCGCCGGCGTCGTCCCGGCGACAGGTCCCCATGGACGGCCGCCGGGCCGGGATCGCCCCCGTCCTCGCCTCGGAGACGTCACGTCCGGCCGGTCCGGCGACGCCGTCGACGCCTTCGCGGGTGCCGTCGCGGCAGGGGACCGCCCTCGCCGATGGCGCCCATCTCCAGCCGGACGGCACCGCCTTCGTCCGGGCTCCCCGGGCCCACTCCCAACTGGTGGACCCGCGCGCCGGTTTCGGCCGGCGCCGGGCGGGGCGGTACGGCCGCGTTCGCGGCGGTCTGCGACCATGGACCCCATGCGCAGAAGAGGTTCGGCACGGGCAGGGTTGGGCGGGGTCCTCGGTGGGCTGCTGGTGATGTCGGTCGCGGCGTGCGGCAGTTCGGACCACGGGAGTGCGGCCTCACGGGACCGGTCCGACGACACGCAGCCGCACAGGACGGTCCTCAAGCGCGTACCCGGCGTCGGGGACCGGCTGTGGCGGCAGGTACCGGCCGACTCCCGCCAGGTGGTCGCGGTGTACGGCGCGGGGAAGGACTCCCCCGACTCCACCGTCGCCCTCTTCACCAAGCACGGCGCCGTCTGGAAGCAGGAACGCTCCTGGTCGGCGCACAACGGGCGGAAGGGCTGGACGGCGGACCATCACGAGGGTGATCTGCGCAGCCCCGTGGGGGTGTTCACGCTCAGCGACGCGGGCGGCGTCCTCGCCGCCCCGGGGGCCAAGCTGCCGTACACCCGGTCCTCGGCCTTCCAGGCGCCCCATTACTGGAAGAAGGCGTACTGGCACGACTTCGACTACGTCATAGCCATCGACTACAACCGCGTGAAGGGCACCGCGCCCAATGACCCGACGAGGCCGCAGGGCCAGTCGAAGGGCGGCAGCATCTGGCTGCACATGGACCACGGCAGCGGCACTTCGGCGTGCGTGAGCCAGTCCGAGTCGGCGATGCGGTACCTGCTGCGCACCCTCGATCCCCGGCTGCACCCCGTCGTGGTGATGGGCGACAAGGCCGAGCTGAAGGCCTGACGGGACCTCAGGGCGCGGCCGGTCCGCGCCCTGGGCGGGTCGGGGGAATCAGCGAGAGCCGGGTCGCGGCCTGCGCCCGGCTCCGCGGCCGGCCGCTCAGGCGTGCCGGTGACGCCACCCCAGCCACGCGGACTCGATCATGTCGTCCAGGCCGAGACGGGCCGTCCAGCCCAGTTCCGCGTGGATGCGCTCCGCCGAGGCGACCACCCTCGCCGGGTCTCCGGGGCGGCGGTCGGTCACCTCGGGCGTCAGCCGCTCGTTGCCGGTCACCTTCAGGATGCGGTCCACCATCTCCCGGACCGAGCTGCCCTCGCCCCGGCCGATGTTGAGGACGAGCGAGGTCCCCTCCGGGGCGTCCCGCAGACGTGCCGCGGCGGCCTGGTGGGCGGAGGCGATGTCCTGGACGTGAATGTAGTCACGCACGCAGGTGCCGTCCGGCGTGTCGTAGTCGTCGCCGAAGATCCGCGGTGCCTCGCCGGCCTCCAGCCGCTCGAACACCATGGGGATGAGGTTGAAGACACCCGCGTCGGACAGCTCGGGGGCGGCGGCTCCGGCCACGTTGAAATACCGCAGGGACACCGCCCGGATCCCGTGGGCCCTGGCCGCGGCGGCGATCAGCCACTCGCCGACCAGCTTGGTCTCGCCGTAGGGGCTCATGGGGAGGCAGGGGGTGTCCTCGGTCACGAGGTCGACGTCCGGCATGCCGTAGACGGCGGCGGACGAGGAGAAGACGATCCGGCCGACACCGGTGGCCGCCATCGCCTCCAGCAGGGTCTGGAGCCCGGTGACGTTCTCGCGGTAGTAGTGGAGGGGCCGCTCCACCGACTCCCCCACCTGCTTCTTGGCGGCGATGTGCACCACACCCGTCACGGCGTGGTCACGCATCGTCCGCTCCAGGAGGGCCTGGTCCAGCACGCTGCCCACGACCAGCGGGACATCGCCGGGCACCCGGTCGGCACTGCCGGTCGACAGGTCGTCGTAGACGACCACGTGCTCGCCGTTCTCCGTCATGGCGCGCACCACATGCGCACCGATGTACCCGGCGCCGCCCGTGACCAGCCAGCTCATTCCCGTGCCTCCTCGGTCTGTGTCGGTTAGGAGAGCAGACTCGTTCATGGCCTACGGAAAATCGAGTCGGGTAATTTCGGACAACTGCGGCAAAAACCCGGCGTGGTGAGGCGGGGTGAAGTTCCCCTACGATCCGGGTGGGACAATGTTCCGAGCAAGTAAAGGTCCGGCCTCCGCGGCTGTTCCGCGCCGCGACCGCCCCGCTACCTTGCTCACGGAAACATCAAGTGAATCCTTTACTCTGATGCGACGGCGCGCTGCGCCGCCGGCGGGCGGAGCGTGCTCTGGCCTCGGCCCCACGCTCTCGTGATCAGTCTCGGAACAGGTTGTAAGGATGCCCAGACTCTCTCTCGTCATCCCTGTCTACAAGGTGCAGGGCTACCTCGCCGAGTGCCTGGACTCGGTGCTCGGGCAGGACTACACGGACTTCGAGGTCATCGCGGTCGACGACTGCTCACCGGACGGTTCGGGCGCCATTCTCGATGAATACGCGGAGCGGGACGCGCGCATTCACGTGATTCACCTCACGGAGAACGTGGGGCTGGGGCGTGCGCGCAATGCGGGCATGGAGAAGGTTCAGGGCGATTACGTCCTCTTCCTGGACAGTGACGACACTTTGACCGGCGGCGCGCTGCGGGCGATAGCCGAGCGGCTGGAAGCCGCCGGGGACCCCGAGATCCTCGTCTACGACTACGCCCGCAGCTACTGGGACGGCCGGGTCCGCCCCAACCAGCGCGCCGAGCTGCTCCAGCCCGACGGGCCGGAGGCCTTCCCGCTCTCCGAGCGGCCGAAGCTGCTGGACCTGCTCCAGATCGTCTGGAACAAGGCCTACCGCCGGGACTTCGTCCTCCGTCACGAGCTGACCTTCCCGCCCGGCTACTACGAGGACGCCCCCTGGACGTTCTGCTCCATGATCAGCGCCGAGCGCATCGCGGTGCTGAACCGGGTCTGCGTGATGTACCGCCAGCGCCGTGAGGGCGGCAACATCCTCAAGACGGTCAGCCGCAAGCACTTCGACGTCTTCGACCAGTACCGCCGCGTCTTCGACTACCTGGACGCCCATCCCGAGTTCGCGCAGTGGCGCGGACCGCTGTTCCGCAAGATGGTCGACCACTTCCTCACCATCCTGGACCGGCCCGACCGGCTGCCGGCCGACGCGCGGGCGGAGTTCTTCCACCGCGCCTCCGCCGACTACCGCGCCCGGCTCCCCGAGGGCTTCCAGCGGCCGGGCGGCGGCCGTGGCCACAAGTACGCGCTGCTGGAGAAGGACGCGTACGCGGCGATGGCCGGTGCCACCGCCGCCGTGAAGCTCCGCAAGGCGGTCAGGACCCGCACCCGTACGGCCGTCAACCGGTCCAAGCGCAGCGCGATGGGCGTCTACTACCAGTCGCAGCTCCGGCTGCCGCTGGACGAGAACCTGGCGCTCTTCTCCGCCTACTGGAGCCGCAGCGTCTCCTGCAACCCGGCCGCCATCGACGCCGAACTGGCCCGGCTCGCCCCGCACGTCCGCCGGGTCTGGGCGGTCCGGCCGGACGCGGTGGACAAGGTGCCCGAGGGCGTGCGGTACGTCCGGGTCGGCTCCAAGGAGTACTGGGCCGCGCTCGCACGCGCCAAGTACCTGGTCAACAACGTGAACTTCGCCGACAGCGTGGTCAAGCGCGAGGGCCAGATCCACCTCCAGACCCACCACGGCACCCCGCTGAAGACCATGGGCCTGGACCAGCGCAAGTACCCCGCCTCGACGGACATGGACTTCGACAAGCTCCTGGAGCGCTGCGACCGCTGGGACTTCAGCGTCAGCTCCAACCGCTTCTCCACGGCCGTCTGGGAGCGGGTCTACCCGTGCTCCTACGTCTCGCTGGAGACCGGTTACCCCCGCAACGACGTCCTCGTCAACGGCACCTCGGACGACGTCCGCCGGGCCCGCGCGGCCCTCGGGCTCGCCGACGGCGCCCGGGCGCTGCTGTACATGCCCACGCACCGCGAGTACCAGCCCGGCTTCGTGCCGAGCCTCGACCTCGCCCGCCTCGCCGACGAGCTGGGCCCGGACGTGACCCTGCTGGTGCGCGGCCACTACTTCTACGGCGGCTCGGCCCACGTGGCCGAGCTGCGCCGCAGCGGGCGGATCGTCGACGTGTCGGGGCACTCCCGGGTGGAGGAGCTGTACCTCGCGGCCGACGCGCTGATCACGGACTACTCCTCCGCGATGTTCGACTACGCCGTCCTGGACCGGCCGGTCATCATCTACGCACCCGACTGGGACATCTACTCCGCCGTGCGCGGCACCTACTTCAACCTGCTCCAGGAGGCGCCGGGCGCGGTGGCCACCTCGCAGGCCGAGCTGATCCACCTGCTCGGCTCGGACGAGTACCGCGGGCCGGACGCGACCGCGCGCCGCGACGCCTTCCGCCGCCGGTTCTGCGAGTTCGACGACGGACGTGCCGCCGAGCGCGTGGTGCGCCGCGTCTTCCTCGGCGAGACGGAGCCGCTGCCCTTCGTGCCGTTCGCAGAGCGTTCCCACGCACCGGCCCCCGCCCAGGCGCTCGCAGCCGTCGAGCGGGCCTGACCCCCGAGAAGGAGATCGACAAGCATGGCCCCTCGGCTCAGTGTCATCGTCCCCATGTACGACGTCGAGCACTATCTGCCGGCCTGTCTCGACTCGCTGGCGGCGCAGACGTTCGAGGACTTCGAGGTCCTCATGGTGGACGACGGCTCACCCGACAGCTCGGCGGCGATAGCCGAGTCCTACGCGGAGCGTGACCCGCGGTTCCGGCTCATACGCAAGGAGAACGGAGGGCTGGGGGCCGCCCGCAACACCGGCATCGCCCACCTGTCCCCCGAGTCGGAGTTCCTGACGTTCGTCGACAGCGACGACCTCGTCCCGCCGGACGCCTACCGTCTGATGGTGGGCAGCCTCGACGAGACCGGCTCCGACTTCGCCACCGGCAACGTCTTCCACCTCAAGGGCGAGAAGACCTGGCAGGTCCCGCTGATGCGGATGCTCGCGGGCGAAGCACGCCAGCGCACCCACATCTCCGAGTACGCCAAGCTCGTCGCCGACCGCATCGCCTGCAACAAGGTGTTCCGCCGGACGTTCTGGGAGAAGCACGGCTTCGCCTTCCCCGAGGGCCGCCTGTACGAGGACACGCCCGTCACCATGCGGGCGCACTACCTCGCCGAGGCCGTCGACGTCATCTCCGAGCCCTGCTACTACTGGCGGCTGCGCGAGGGCGAGTCCGCCCCCTCCATCACGCAGCGCCGTACCGACCCGGCCGGTGTGCGCGACCGGGTCACCTCCGTCCTGGAGATCAGCGACTTCCTGGGCAGCCGGTCCGGCGAGACCTTCGCCCGCCTCAAGCTGGAGTACGACACCCGCGTCCTCGTGGACGACCTGCGGCTGTTCCTCAACGTGGTGCCCGACGGCGACGAGGAGTACCGCGCCGAGTTCCTGCGCTCGGCCAACCGCTTCCTGGACCACATCGACCCCAAGGTCGTCATGGCCCTGCCGACGCACCTGCGGGTGCAGTGGCTGCTGGTCCGCAAGCACCAGCTCGACGAGCTGATCACCCTGCTGGCGTCGCAGCGGCGCAAGGAGGCCATCGAGGTCACCGGCCTGGTCCGCAAGTACGCCTCCTTCCCGGCCCTGGCCGACGCCGACCTGGACGTCCCGCGCAAGGCGCTGCGCATCGACCGGGACCTGCGCATGCGCGCGCCGCTCCAGGACGTCCGCTGGTCCGAGGGCAAGCTGGTGCTGGGCGGACACGCCTGGATCGACAAGATCGACCTGCCCTCGAAGCGCTCCTCCGTCAAGGTCCTGCAACTGCGCAAGGACAAGTCCCGCCGCCGCATCGTGCTGCCCACCCGGAACGCGGAGTCCCCCGAGCGCACCACCGACTCCGGCCAGGACCGGTACAACTACGACTGGGCCGGCTGGGAGGTCACCATCGACCCGGCGAAGCTGCGCAAGGGCGGTGAGTGGCAGGAGGGCCTGTGGCACGTGGGCCTCGGCCTGTACGCCTCCGGCCTGGTGCGCCGGGCCGCCGTGCAGTCCAGCGGTGGCGCCGCCTGCAACTTCCCGCCGTACCGCTGGCTGGACACCGACTTCCGGATGCTGCCGTCGGTCGAGCGCGGTGCGCTCAAGCTGCGCATCGAGAAGGTCCGGGCGCTGATCACCGGCTGGACCATGGAGGGCGACCGGCTGCGGGTGACCGGCGACATCCGGGTCCCCCTGCACACCGGCGAGCGCGTGGCGCTGCGGGTGAAGAACCAGAAGGGCGCCGAGGTCCACGAGTACCCGGTCGACGTGACCGGGGAAGGCGGCGCGCACCGGTTCTCGGTCGAGATCCCGGTGGCCGACGTGGCGCTGGTCTTCCACGAGGGTGTCGACGCCCTGACCCGGCCCGAGAAGCGCATCTGGTCCACCGTGCTGGTGGCCACGGACCCCAAGGGCACCCAGCGCCAGTTCAGCACGGTCCTCCAGGAGGGTCTGGCCGACGGGCGGTACGACCTGCCGGCCTCGCTGGGTGAGCACGCCGACCAGGGCGAACTGGCCGTGATCGGCGGCCACAACGGGTACCTCAAGCTGGCCGGCCGCACCCGGCGGGCCGTGATCGACCGGGTCGCCCTGGAGGACGGCCGGATCACCATCTCCGCGCGCACCGACGCCCGGCTCACCGGCTCCCGGCTGCTGCTCAAGCCCCGGGCCCGGTTCGAGGAGCGCTTCGTGGAGCCGCGCTGGCTCGAGGACGGCCGTTTCGAGGTCGCCTTCGACCCGTCCACGCTCGGCGGCAACGGCGACGTGCCGCTGCGCGCGGGCCGCTGGAACCTCTTCCTGCGCCCGGCCGACGGTGAGGGTCCCGACGTACCGTTCGTCACCGACCGGCTCGCGGCGGCGCAGTTCCCGCTCCGTGCCGAACTCGGTGGCCGCCGCTACTGGCTCGAGAACCGCTGGGCCGACTTCCCCCAGCTGAACTGCCGTTCGGAGCTGGACGACCTGGAGCGCGGCCCGTACCGCCAGCGGCAGCTCCGCGAGGAGGTGTACGCGCCCCTGCGGCAGCAGCCCCTGAAGGACCAGGTCTTCTACCTCAGCTACAACGGCAAGCAGTTCTCCGACAGTCCGAAGGCGATGTACGAGGAGCTGGTCGCCCGCGGCTCGCAGCTGAAGCACCTGTGGGCCGTGCGCGACGGCCAGGTCCTCCTGCCGGAGGGTGTGGAGCGCGTCCGCATGTGGGGCCGCGAGTGGTACGAGGCGCTGGCCTCCAGCCGCTACATCGTCACCAACGGCCACCTGCCGGACTGGATCGAGCGGCGCCCCGGCCAGGTCATCGTCCAGACCTGGCACGGCACGATGCTGAAGAAGATCGGCCACGACATCGACACGCTGCACTTCGACCGCCGCTACCAGGAGAAGCTGGCGCTGGAGGCGAAGCAGTGGAGCCTGGTGGTGTCCTCCAACCGGTTCAGCACGCCGATCCTGAAGCGCGCCTTCTCCTACGACGGGGAGATCCTGGAGGCGGGCTATCCGCGCAACGACTACCTGTACTCGCCGGAGAAGGACGCCATCGCGGAGCGGGTGAAGAAGCAGCTCGGCCTGCCGAAGGGCAAGAAGGTCGTGCTGTACGCGCCGACCTGGCGGGACGACCAGGCGCACAGCCAGGGCCAGTACCTGTTCGACCTGCGGATCGACATCGAGGACGCGCAGCGACGGCTGGGTGACGACCACGTCCTGCTCATCCGCCGCCACTCCAACGTGGTGGACGCGGTGCCGGGTGCCGGCAACGGCTTCGTGTGGGACGTGTCGGAGTACCCGGACATCGCCGAGCTGTACCTGGCGGCCGACATCATGATCACGGACTACTCGTCGGTCATGTTCGACTACGCCCACCTGAAGCGGCCGATGCTCTTCTTCACCTACGACCTGGAGCACTACCGGGACACCCTGCGCGGCTTCTACTTCGACTTCGAGCAGGACTCGCCCGGTCCGCTGGTCTTCACCTCGAAGGAGCTGATCGACGCGCTCCTGGACATCGACGAGGTGTCCGCCGAGTACCGGGACCGCTTCGACCGCTTCCACCACCTGTTCTGCGACCTGGACGACGGCCACGCCTCGGCGCGGGTCGTGGACCGGATGCTGGAGCAGGCCAAGGAGCTCTGAGCGGGCACGGGAGAAGGGGCGGGGCCCGGAGGTTCGACCTCCGGGCCCCGCCCTGTGCCGTCCGGGAGGACGGCGGCCGGTCAACGCCCCCGGCGCAGACGCCGCTTGAGCGCCCTGAGCACACGGGCGGGGGCGTACCGGCTGCTTCCCCCGCTCCGTGCGGGCGCCGGCCCGGCGGCGCTCGCGGGCCGCTGCTGCGGCTTCGGCTCCGGCTTCGGCTCCGGCCTGGGGACCAGCGTGGTGAGGGCGGTGAGTTCCTCGACGAGCCCCTGGGAGATCAGCAGGCAGCGCAGCCGGGAGAGCGGCGGAAGCTGGTCCACGAGCGTCTGCGGCATGTACGCGCGCACCAGGTCCCCCGCCAGCTTCACGTGCAGGTCGCGGACTTCCTCGGGCAGGCCGGCGAAGCGCCCGTCGAAGCGGCCGAGGATCTCCAGGGTGAGCCAGCGGTACAGCAGCTTGTCGCGCCGGGCGCCCGGCGGGACGTGCGCCGCCACGATGGTCAGCACCTCACGCACGTTCGCGTAGAAGGGGGCGGGGTCCGGGACCTCCTGGGTCAGGTGCGGGAAGTCGTCCCGGCGGACCAGGTAGTAGCAGTCGTAGTCGGACACGACCGAGATCGACCGCGCGTGCAGGTAGGCGGGCACGACGAAGACCTGTTCCTCGGCCAGCCGCAGGCCCTCCGCGAACCGCAGTCCGTGCTCCTCGACCAGCGAGCGGCGGAACAGCTTGTGCGCGGTGAGGGACCAGACGCCCTTGGAGGTGAAGATGTCACCCCCGTCGACGTTCTCCCGGAACGGGGTGACCGGGGCCTTGCGCCCCACACCCTTGATCTTCCCCAGCACCACGTCGGAGTCGTTGCGCTCGGCGGCGGCGACCAGGCGTTCCAGCGCCTCGGTGCCCAGGTAGTCGTCGGGGTCGGCGAAGAACAGGAACTCGCCCCGGGCCATCCCGATGGCCCGGTTGCGGGGGCCGCCCGGTGCGCCGGAGTTCTCCTGGTGCACCACCCGGACCCGGCCGGGGTGGCGTTCGGCCCAGGTGTCGAGCAGATCACCGCTGCCGTCGGTGGAGCCGTCGTCCACCGCGACGATCTCGATCTGCTCGAACCCGATCGACTGACCGGCGATGGACTGCAAGCACTCCGGCAGATGGCCGACAGCGTTGTAGACAGGAATGATCACGGACACGACAGGACGGTCGGCGGGCGCGGAGCCCATATGTCTTCCCCCCACGGGACACGACGTACAAGCGGTGGGGAGCGCCGGTCAAACGCTCCCCCTCCGCAACGGTCATGTCACCGTAACGCCCGCCACACGTCGGCCCGATGTCACCCGTACGACGATCGGCGCGAAGTTGTGTAAAGGTGCTGTAACAGCCGAAGCACCCCTCCCGCGCGCCCGGGACGGCTCGCCTAGAAGGGCTCGAAGTCGTCGAACTCCTGCTCGGAGTCGTCCCGTTCGGCCTGCCGGTCCCTGCGGCGCTGTGCCGCGGGCCGGGGGGCGTCGAAGCGGTGGTCCTCGCCGCGGCGGCCGAGCATCTCCGCGCCGGCCATGGCCGTCGGCTCCCAGTCGAAGACGACCGCGTTCTCCTCCGGACCGATGGCGACGCCGTCACCCGCGCGGGCGCCCGCCTTCATCAACTGCTCCTCCACACCAAGGCGGTTGAGCCGGTCGGCGAGGTAGCCGACGGCCTCGTCGTTGTTGAAGTCGGTCTGGCGGACCCAGCGTTCGGGCTTCTCGCCACGCACCCGGAACAGCGGCTCGCCGCCGACCTCCTCACGGGTGACGGTGAAGCCCGCGTCGTCCACGGCCTTGGGCCGGATGACGATCCGGGTCGCCTCCTCCTTCGGCTTGGCGGCGCGCGCGCCCGCGACCAGCTCACCGAGGGCGAAGGTCAGCTCGCGCAGTCCGATGTGCGCCACCGCCGACACCTCGAAGACGCGGTAGCCGCGGGCCTCCAGGTCGGGGCGGACCATCTCGGCGAGGTCCTTGCCGTCCGGCACGTCCACCTTGTTCAGGACGACGATGCGGGGCCGGTCGCCCAGGCCGCCGTACTGCCGCAGTTCCTCCTCGATGACGTCGAGGTCGGAGGCGGGGTCGCGGTCGGACTCCAGGGTCGCGGTGTCCAGCACGTGCACCAGCACGCTGCACCGCTCCACGTGCCGCAGGAACTCCAGGCCCAGGCCGCGGCCCTGGCTGGCGCCGGGGATGAGACCGGGCACGTCCGCGATGGTGTAGACGGTGGAACCGGCGGTCACCACGCCCAGGTTCGGGACCAGCGTGGTGAACGGATAGTCGGCGATCTTCGGCTTGGCCGCGCTCAGCACGGAGATCAGCGAGGACTTGCCGGCGCTCGGATAGCCGACGAGGGCCACGTCCGCGACGGTCTTCAGCTCCAGGACGATGTCCTGGAGGTCGCCGGGCTCGCCGAGCAGCGCGAAGCCGGGCGCCTTGCGGCGGGCGGAGGCCAGCGCCGCGTTGCCGAGGCCGCCCCGGCCGCCCTGGGCGGCGATGTACGAGGTGCCGTGGCCGACCAGGTCGGCGAGCACGTTGCCCGCCTTGTCCAGGACGACCGTGCCGTCCGGCACCGGCAGGACCAGGTCCTGGCCGTCCTTGCCGGAGCGGTTGCCGCCCTCGCCGGGCTTGCCGTTGGTGGCCTTGCGGTGCGGGGAGTGGTGGTAGTCGAGCAGCGTCGTGACCGACTGGTCGACCGTCAGGATGACGTCACCGCCCCGGCCGCCGTTGCCGCCGTCGGGGCCGCCGAGCGGCTTGAACTTCTCACGGTGGACGGAGGCACAGCCGTGGCCCCCGTTACCCGCGGCGACGTGCAGTTCGACGCGGTCCACGAAGGTGGTCATGGTTCAGTGCCTCCAGAAGGAACGTCCGGGTATGTCTTTGGGGTAACACGCGAAAGGCGGACCCGCCTTCCCGACCGGGAAGTGAGGTCCGCCTCGCGAAAAGCTTCCGATCAGCCGTCTCAGGCGACCGGAACGATGTTCACGACCTTGCGGCCACGGTGGGTGCCGAACTGCACCGAACCGGCCTGGAGGGCGAACAGCGTGTCGTCGCCGCCGCGGCCGACACCGGCGCCCGGGTGGAAGTGGGTGCCACGCTGGCGGACCAGGATCTCACCCGCGTTGACGACCTGACCGCCGAAGCGCTTCACGCCGAGCCGCTGGGCATTGGAGTCGCGACCGTTCCGGGTGGACGATGCGCCCTTCTTGTGTGCCATTTCTCCTCAGTCCCTTACTTCGCAGCCGCGGGGATCTCAGTGACCTTGATCGCCGTGTACTGCTGGCGGTGGCCCTGACGACGGCGGTAGCCGGTCTTGTTCTTGTAGCGCAGAATGTCGATCTTCTGGCCCTTGTGGTGGTCCACGACCTCGGCCTGGACCTTGATGCCGGCCAGCACCCACGGGTCGCTGGTCACGGAGTCGCCGTCGACAACGAGCAGGGTCGAGAGCTCGACCGTGTCGCCAACCTTGGCAGTGGAAATCTTGTCAACCTCAACGATGTCGCCGACAGCAACCTTGTGCTGGCGACCACCGCTGCGCACGATGGCGTACACGCGGATCTCACTTTCGCTCGAAGAAACGGCACCCCCGCAGGCCAGTCGCCCGGGAAACCCACGGGCAACCTCTCCCGGCCAACCGTGTGCCCGGGAGGAAGAGGTTTACGGGGATGTGGCGTGTTCAGTGGACACGCCGACGGTCAAGGTTACGGGCCCTGACCGTAGGGGTCAAACCGGGCCCGGCTCAGCCGGCGACCGCGGCCACGTAGCCGGCGTACGCCTTCCTGATGCCCTCCGGGGACAGCTCCAGGTGCTCCAGGATCGTGTAACGGCCGGGCCGGGTCCGCGGCGCGTACTCCACGGCGCGGACGAACTCGTCGTCGCCGAACCCGATCTCCTCCGCCACCACCGGCAGCCCGTGCCGGCGCAGCACCTCGGCCATCAGCAGGGCGTGCTCGGTGTCGCCGCGCAGGTGCATGGCGAAGGCGGCGCCCAGTCCCACCTGCTCGCCGTGGCTCGCCGCCCGCTTGGGGTAGAGCAGGTCGAGCGCGTGGCTGATCTCGTGGCAGGCGCCGGAGGACGGGCGGGTGTGCCCGGCGATCGACATGGCGATGCCCGACAGCACCAGCCCCTCGGACAGCACGGTCAGGAACTCGTCCTCGCCGCACCCGCCCGGGTGCCGCAGCACGGCCTCGCCCGCCTGGCGGGCCATGGCGGCGGCCAGGCCGTCGATCTTCTCCCCGTTGACGCGGTTGGCCAGCTCCCAGTCCGCGACCGCGGAGATGTTGGACAGGGCGTCACCGATGCCGGAGCGCACGAACCGCATCGGCGCCTCACGGATCACGTCCAGATCGATGAGGAGGGCGATGGGGGTCGGTACCCCGTAGGAGCCACGGCCGGCGTCGTTGTCCAGGATGGAGACGGGCGAGCAGATCCCGTCGTGGGAGAGGTTGGTGGCGACGGCGACCATGGGCAGGCCGACGCGCGCAGCGGAGTACTTCGCGCAGTCGATGACCTTGCCGCCGCCGAGACCGACCACCGCGTCGTAGTGACCCGACTTCATCTCGTCGGCCAGCCGGACGGCGTCGTCCAGGGTGCCGCCGCCCACCTCGTACCAGACCGCCCCGGGCAGCGAGGGGGCGAGGCGCTCGCGCAGCCGCGCCCCGGAGCCGCCGCTGACGGCGACGGCGAGCCGCCCGGAGTGCGAGATCCGCTGATCGGCGAGAACACTCGCCAGGTCGTCGAGGGCACCCGCGCGGATGTCCACCACGACCGGCGAGGGAATCAGCCGGGTCAGTACTGGCACGCGATCACCCGTCCGCGCGCGAGGTCGTCGTGGTTGTCGATCTCGACCCAGCTGACGTCGCCGATCGGCGCCACGTCGACCTGGAAGCCGCGGTCGACCAGCTCCTGGTACCCGTCCTCGTAGTACAGCTGCGGGTCCCGCTCGAACGTCGCCCGCAGCGCGTCGGCCAGCTCCTCGGCCGCGTCGCCCTCGATCAGGGTGACGCCGATGTACTCACCGGTCGCCTCGGCCGGGTCCATCAGCTTGGTGATCCTCCGGACGCCCTTCTCGGGGTCCACGACGACCTTCATCTCCTCGTCGGCCAGGCTCTTCACCGTGTCCAGGGCGAGGATGATCTTC